>JAKPSI010000041.1 GCA_029555415.1 Bacteroidota bacterium
CTCGGTGGTGTACTCTATACAGATGACGCGCACGTGAACGCCGCTGAATTCATGACTGCCATGTATCAGTACCTGCAGAAAGCGGGAGTGAAATTCTGGCTGAATACGGATGTCACCGGATTTGAAACCGCGAACGGTCGCGTCAATAAAGTGATCACCAGCACCGGTGATCTGGATGTGGAAGAACTCGTGATCGCGAACGGATCCTGGATGCAGCAGATCTCCAAACAACTCGGCATCTATATGCCCATGCAGCCCGGCAAGGGATACAGTCTGGTCTATAACCCGCTTGAGAAAAACCTGCTGCACCCGGCCATCTTAGTGGATGACAGAACGGCCACAACGCCCGTGGACCGCTGGTTACGCATTGGTGGCACCATGGAGCTGAGCGGGCACAGTGATAATATCCTGCCCAAACGCGTGACTGCGATCTACAACAACTTCAAGAAGTATTACCCCACTATGAACCTGCCGGAGCCGGATATGAGCAAGGCCTGGTATGGTTACCGGCCCGTATCTCCGGATGGCATGCCCTATATCGGCCGCCACTCCAAATACAGCAACCTCAGTTATGCCGGTGGCCACGCCATGATCGGGATGACGGCGGCAGCAGGGACGGGGCAGTTGATCAAGGAGATCGTGGGGCATGAGAAGACGGCGTTTGATCTGTATGCTTTTAGGCCAGATCGGTTTAGAATACACTGATGAACACAGATTTTCACAGATTAACTCAGATTGGCGTAGAAGGATAAGGGAGGTTGTACACGAATGAACACGAAGGGGTACGAATTTGCGCGAATGGGTCGTTTATGGATGTATTATCCTTTTTTATTTGGTGCATATTTATATTCGTCTGGCGTATTGTCTGGACGTGGATTTGGAAGGATGAAGGGATGGATTGGATTGAATTTTTGAAAATTTATAGTTTTCATTCTGTTCGGGGGGACTAATAATGGGATATTCAATCCAAGGAAACCAATCCCACCAATCTTTTAATCCCCCCAAATCCCGGTTCAGACTATTTGCGCAAATCACGCCTGACAAACCTTTAGTTCGCCATTCGTGTCCATTAGTACCCCTTCGTGTTCATTCGTGATTGCCCAAAACTAAATTCCGTGTTAATCTGTGAAAATCTTTGTGATTCTGTGCTAATCTGTGCAAATCTGTGTCGTTAATCTGCGCTAATCTGCGCTAATCTGCGTTAATTTGTGTCGTTATTTTGTTTTTTGCAACATGACTCTAACCTCGTCTCGCCTCCCTTACCGCCAAACCGCCGCCTTCTCCCGGATCATCCTGGACTACCTGGATCGTGCGGAGTCATTAAAGGACTTCTATGCCCACCCGGTATCATTACAGGGCATCATCAAGGCCTCCGAAGCACGGCAACTGTTCCCGACCGACCGCCAAACCCTGGTCAATATGCTGGAGCAGCAATATAAAGGAGTGGGGATGTCAGATAGGACGAAAAAGAACATCGACGCCCTGAAAAGCAATACCAGCTTCACTGTTACAACTGCTCACCAGAACAATATCTTCACCGGACCGCTTTATTTCATTTACAAGATCCTCCACGCCGTGAAACTGGCGGAGCAACTGACCGAGCTGATCCCGGGCAAGACCTACGTACCGGTCTATTACATCGGCTCCGAAGATGCGGACCTGGAAGAACTTAACCATATCTGGCTCGGGGGAGAGAAATTACAGTGGGATACCAAACAGACCGGTGCCGTCGGCCGCATGAAAATCGATAAGGCTCTTGTGGCCCTCATCGCCCGCATGGAAGGCCAGCTGTCCGTACTGCCCCATGGCAAGGAGATCATCAGTTTATTAAAGGAACACTATACGATCGGTACCACCATCCAGCAAGCCACTTTCACATTCGTGAACGCCCTGCTCGGCGAACTCGGCATCATCGTCCTGTTACCCGACAACGCCGATCTCAAGCGCTCGATGATCCCGGTGTTCAAGGATGATCTTTTGCATCAAACCGCCTCCGGTATCGTCAATAAAACGGCTGAAAAACTTGAGTCTGCGGGTTATAAAGTACAGGCGAATCCAAGGGACATCAACCTTTTCTATCTGAAGGAAAACATCCGGGAACGTATAGTCTCCGATAATTCAAAATTCAAAATTCAAAATTTTCCTTCTCCGATTCGGAGATGGAGGATGAATTGAACAATAATCCCGAACGCTTCAGCCCGAATGTCATTCTAAGGGGAATTTATCAGGAGACTATCTTACCGAACGTCGCCTTTATCGGCGGTGGCGGCGAAACCGCTTATTGGCTTCAATTAAAAGGACTCTTCGAACATTATAAAGTGCCCTTCCCGGTACTGGTACTCCGCAATTCATTCCTCATCCTGGAAAAGAAATGGCAGGAGCGGATCGCGAAACTCGGATTCACGGTGGAGGATTTCTTCCTTACTGAACCCGAACTGCTGAACCGACTCGTGGCGCGCGAGAGCCGCAACCCGACTCAACTCAATGGTGCGGTGAAAGAACTGGAAGATCTGTACGCGGCCTTCAAAGCCAAGGCAGGGGCGGTGGACAGCACCCTTGCCAATCACGTGGATGCATTGAAGACAAGATCCGTGGAGCGCATCGTTGAATTGGAAAAGAAGATGCTCCGCGCCGAGAAAAGAAAATTCCAGGACCAGTCCCGCCAGATCCATACCACCAAAGAAGCGCTCTTTCCCCGCAACGGCCTGCAGGAGCGGGTGGAGAATATATCTTTCTATTACGCTTTATGGGGGAAAGGCATCATTGATGCTTTGTATGAAAACTCCCTCGCACTCGAACAGGAGTTCGTTATTCTCAAAGAAAATTAGAGTTCACGCAACGACGCAAAGACGCGGCGGCGCGGCGAATGTTCGCTGCGCTCACATTTTTTCTGTCACATAGGCATAGAGGATATGGAGAAATACACACATAGATAAAGCTTCAAGCTATTAGCTGTAAGCTGCAAGTAAAATCCTATGTGATCAGGCCTCTATGCCCTCTATGCCTATGTGACAAAAAAAAGCACCCTACATTAGAACTTGCATTATTTTTGCCCAAACTTCAGCAATGAATCCACTCGTGGGCATCATCATGGGCAGCGACTCCGACCTCAAGGTCATGCAGGACGCATCAGATATCCTCAAGGAATTTGGTATCGCTCATGAAGTAACGGTTGTTTCCGCCCACCGCACGCCGCTGCGCATGGTGGAATACGCGCAAAAGGCCCAGGAGCGCGGACTGAAGGTGATCATCGCCGGCGCCGGCGGTGCCGCTCATCTGCCGGGTATGGTCGCATCCATCACCCCGCTTCCCGTGATCGGCGTTCCCATCAAATCTTCCAACTCCATCGACGGATGGGATTCCATTCTCTCCATATTGCAAATGCCCAACGGTGTTCCCGTAGCCACGGTCGCGCTCAATGCCGCCAAGAACGCGGGCATCCTCGCCGTTGAGATCCTCGGCACCTCAGACGCAGCTGTCTCCAAAAAAGTAAGTGATTACAAAAGCACCCTCAACAATGAAGTGATCCAGAAAGTGCAAAAGATGAAGGAGCAGGGCTACGAGAATAAGTTTGATTGATTGATTATATTTCCCCTCACCACATAGGAAAATAGGGTCATAGGTTCACATAGGGTTTGATCGTATGAGGGTATTTGTCATGCCGAGGCACGAGGCATCTCGCTCCTTGGATCAGATCCCTCCTGCGTCGGGATGACAGGCTCTACCCCTTTGTTGGTGATAACTACAACCCGAAGAAAATCTATGTGTTCAGATCTATGTGTCCCATGTGCCTATGTGACAAAAAAAGCAGGACATTCAGCCCTGCTCAATTCTTTAAACGACCTTGTCTTAATTTTAATTTTGAATTTTTAATCTCATGTCCCGGTACCCAATTCAAATCTCAAAATTCAAAATTCAAAATTTACTTAACGAGTTCTCCTTTCAACCTCAAGAGCTCCGTCTCCGCCACCTTCGTATTATACCGCGCCAGAATTAACCTGTTGTAAGCGTCTTCCAGACTCTTCTGCGCTTCTTTCAGCTGCAGCAGGGTAGTGGCACCCAATTTATATACCTGCAGTACGATATCTACATTCTCCTTCGCATAAACGATGTTCTCTTCCTCCAGCGCCAATTCGCGTTTCTGTAATTCATAATCTTTGAACGCGTTCAGCACCGCCAGATTCAATTGCGCTTTCTGGTTATCATAACTCAGCTTCTGATAATCGATATCCAGCATCGCTTGCCGGATGTTGCGCTTGTTCGTCAGATTATTCAGGATGGGCACCGTAGCGGTGAATCCGAAGTTCGGACCTTCCGTGCGGTTGAATAAAGTTGAGAAAGTATTGATGACCGCTTGGTTACGGGTTCTGTTGAAATTGTAAGCCGAGTTGAAACTCAGGGTGGGTAAGGCTTCCGCCTTGCGCTCCTTCAGCGTCAGTCCAGCGATGTCGATATTCTTCTTCGCGATCTGCAATCCCACATTGCCGCTTTCCAGTCCGCCGAGGATATCGCCTAATCCGATGTTGTTATTCAACGGGATCGAATCCGCCACATCATAAGAGCTCGCCTGAACATTCATCAGCGTATTCAGTTCATCCTTCAGCTGCTCAATGAGCGTCTGCTGACGCCACTGCGCCGCTCGCTGCGCGTTCAGGTCCACTTTGCTCTGCAGCACATCCGGCTTGGCTCCGGAGCCGATATCGAATTTATACTGCGCCAGTTTCAGCCTTTCCGTATTGATGCTCATCTGCTCTTCGATCGCATGCAGCTGCTGTTTCTGACGCACGATATTGTAATACGTGTTGATCACATTCGCGACCGTGTTCACCACATTGTTCTTGATGCCCAGGTCGCCCAGTTTCACATACTCCTCCAGTTTATCACGCGTTGCGAACATTTTCAGTCCGTCGAACAGCGTCCAGTTCAGCGCCAGCTGCGCCGTCAGGTTATTCGATTTCAATCCGGATTTCTTCCGTACGGAACCATCGGAGAGGATCTGTTTCTGCGCCACATTGTTCCACACCGTACCCACATTCGCGTTCACACGGGGCAGGAAGGCCGCATTGCGAAAAGAGTAATCCAGGGCTGCGGCCGCGGAATCATTCTTCGACAACAGGATATTGTAATTATGCTCCAGTGCGGTCGATATCGCTTCTTCGAGACTCAGCTGTTTGGTTTGCGCAGTCGCGAGAAAGGGTAGTAGTATGATCAGGCTGCAACTAATTCTCTTCAGCATGGTCTTTCTTTTTAATAGAGAGGAAAGAATATAAGGACGGTACCACGAACAGTGTCAGCACCAGGGAGAACAACAGTCCGCCCACGATCACGATACCCAACGGTACACGGCTCTTGCCCGCGGAACCGATCGCCATCGCGATAGGCAACGCACCCAGCGTCGTGGCCAGCGTGGTCATCAGGATCGGACGCAAACGCGCTACCGCCGCATCGATCGCGGCCGGGATCTTCTGCACACCCGCCTTCCTTTTCTGATTCGCGAATTCCACGATCAGGATACCGTTCTTCGTTACCAGACCGATCAGCATGATCATCCCGATCTGGGAGAAGATGTTCAGCGTCTGTCCGAACACCTGCAGACTCAGCACCGCACCGGCCAGCGCCAGCGGCACCGTTACGATGATGATGAACGGATCCAGGAAGCTTTCGAACTGCGCGGCCAGTACCAGGAAGATCAGTACCAGGGCCAGCACGAACGCGAATACGGTATTGGAAGAGCTTTCAGAGAAGTCGCGCGACTGTCCGCTCAGCGATGTCGTAAACGATTCATCCAGCACTTTCTTCGAGATACGCTGCATCTCCGCGATACCATCGCCCAAAGCCTTGCCCTTGGCCAGACCGGCAGAGATGGTCGCGCTCTTGAAACGGTTGAAGTGATAGATCGTGGAAGGGTTGGCCGATTCGAACATGCTTACCAGATTATCCAGCTGGATCAGCTCGCCCTTGTTATTCCGTACGTAAAATGATTTCAGGTCCAAAGGATCGTCGCGGTCCTTCCGGTCCACCTGCGCGATCACCTGGTACTGCTTGCCGTTCATGATGAAATATCCGAAACGACGGCCACTCAGCGCCAGTTGTAAAGTATTCGTTACATCCAGTACCGATACGCCCAGTTCATTGGAACGTAACCGGTCGATCCGGATCTGTAATTCCGGCTGGTTGAATTTCAGGTTCACATCCATGCCCTGGAACACGGGACTCTTGCCCACTTCCTCCATGAATTTCGGTACCGCCGCTTTCAGTTTATCGAAGTTGAGGTTCTGCAATACGAACTGCACGGGGAAGGAGCTGCGTCCGCCCAGACCCACCGAGATCGTCG
>JAKPSI010000139.1 GCA_029555415.1 Bacteroidota bacterium
GAAACGCCGATCTCAGCCTGACAACCACCCATCGCTGCTGAGAGCGTTGCTCCTTTTTTGAAGATGCTGCCGATCTCTGCCGCAGTGAGCAGGAACTGCATCACCTTTTCTTCCGAAGCATTATGGAAAGCGATGAAATATTGTAACACGGAAGGCACTACACCGGCCGCACCGTTGGTAGGTGCAGTGACGACCCTTCCGAAAGAAGCATTCTCTTCATTAACGGCCAATGCGAAACAACTGACCCAATCGAGGATATAAGTAAAATCATTCCCGCCGGAACGGATCGCTTCCAGCCAGGTATCGTGATCATTCCAGGCTTTTCCTGCGAGGAGGCGGTTATTGAGGTCCGCCGCACGGCGCTTCACATTGAGTCCACCGGGTAATATTCCCTGTGAATGACATCCGCGGTAGATGCATTCCTTCATCACCTGCCAGATGCGCGCGGCTTTGTCGCGGGTCTCGCTTTCACTGCGCCAGGCCGTTTCATTTTCAAGCACCACTTCATGAATGGAAAGACCGGTCTTGCGGCACCAGTGCAGCAGTTCATCTGCTGTATTGACGGGGAATGGGAGTTCAACAGCATCGGTGCCGCCAGGCTCCTCTCCTTCCTGTGTAACGAAACCTCCGCCAACGGAATAGTAAGTGGAGGCGATGCCTTCCCCGTCTTTCAGGGTAACCATGAACGTGAGTGCATTGGAGTGAAACGGCAGTGTTTCAGAAAAAAGGAATTCGATATCTTCTCTGGGGTCGAAATCAATTTCGTGTTTGCCCTGCAGCACGATGCGTTTCATTTGCAGGATGTCATCCATGCGCGCGGTGATCGCGCTGGTATCGCAGGTTACGGGATCTTCTCCGCATAAACCCATCTGGACGGCGATATCGGTACCGTGCCCTTTGCCGGTCTTGGCCAGCGAACCATACAGCAATACTTTGAGTTGGCTGACCTGCTGCAGCTTTCCGTTCTGATCCAGTGTTTGGAGGAATCTGAGTGCCGCACGCCAGGGCCCGAGTGTATGGGAACTGGAGGGACCTACCCCGATCTTGAAAATATCAAATGCGGAAATGGATTCGTGTGGCAAGGCTGTCGGTTTGTTCAAAAGTACAATAAAAAACCCCGACGGTTACCGTCGGGGCAGCATAAGCAGTGCATCTTAGCTATTGAACATCTACTAGAGTTACGTCGAAGTAAAGTATGGAGTTGCCATCGATACCGGTCACACCCTGACAGCCATAAGCCAGTGAAGAAGGGATGATCAGTTTGATGGAACCGCCTTTCTGGATCAGTTGCAGGCCGATCTGCCAGCCCTGGATGAGCCCGCCGAGGGTCCAGCCGGTCAGTGTGGAATTGGATTGTGAATCGAATACGGTTCCGTCCATCCGTTTGCCGGTATACGTCACGAAAACCTTATTGTAAGGGGTCGGGGTGGTTCCGCTACCGGGATTGGTGACCTGGTAGTAGATACCGGTGCTGTGGAGCTGGCCGGTGATATTATTAGCCGCCGCATAAGCCAGAATGGCCGCTTGTTCAGTTTGAACGGTCTTGTCCCTGCATGCATCATTTTTTGAACAGCTGTCATTCAGCAAAAACAGGCCGCCCAGGGCAATCATATATAAAATATTCTTCATTCGAGTGCGAAATTGATCGTTTAAAAGACAGGGACTCAGCCCGATCTGCTGCAAGACCCCTTAAAATTTATTGATTTTCTTTTTTGGCCATCAGTTCCCGGTATTTCTGCTCATTCATGTCCCAGCGGTGCCGGGCGGAGAAGATCACGACAAAAGCAACGATGGCCAGGGCGGCAACGAGGAGAACGATGATCTCGGAACTGTTGCTGCGCAGGGAAATATCGGCCCGGGTGTACCAACCCGAAACGGAGTTCACGAAAATGGAACTGACCAGCACGACGGCCAGGGGCATACCGACATACAGCATGCGGAAGAACTTTTTCTTCTTCAGCCGGTTCTCTTCCCAGTAGCGGATGAAATCATTTTCAGCGTTGGTAAGCATATACCTGCAAAGTTAAGAACCCGCATGGGTATCCCCTTGCATTGGCCATCTAAATTGTTTATATTGTGTCCATTAACATCCAAGCTTTGAAAATCGCACCACTGCTAGCCGCATTTTTGTACGAGCATAAGCACCTTCACCTTCCCGGTATAGGCAGCTTTTCCCTTGACGTATCTACGATCGTGGAACCGGAGAATAATAAATCCGGAAAACCCGTTCCGCTGGAGGGACTGCATTTTCAAAGCAATTTGACCACTGCTGAAGATCCTGAACTCATCAGTTTTATTTCCGCGCAATCAGGCAAAATGAAGGCACTGGCCTCTGCGGACCTATCTTCTCATCTTGAACTGGCACAACAATTCCTGAATATCGGTAAGCCCTTTGTACTGGAAGGGATCGGTAATCTTGTTAAGGTTAAAGGCGGGTTTGAATTTACGCCCGGATATGCATTGACAGAAAAGGTCAGGGAATATACTCCGGCCACTGTTGCACAGGAAGAAGCCACGACCGATTATAAAGAAGTATTGTACCACCAGCCTGGCAATCCTGCCTGGAGAAAACCCCTGATCGCGGGTCTCGCGGTCTTTGGTTTGGCACTCGCCATCTGGGGAGGATACACGATCTATAAAAATTCGAAAGAAACCACAGCTGCTGATCCCAATGAAGTGACGACCGTTCAGGCGCAACAAAATACTGAATCTGTACAACAGCAACCAGCAACGATCACACCAGATACACTCCCCGTCAAAAAAGATACAATCATTCAGACCTCTCCGCCTGTGGTACCCATTTCAGGTACCTATAAGTTCATTGTGGAAGTGGCGGACAAGACCCGTGGCCTCGACCGTTTCCGCGCGTTGAAGAGCTGGGGATTATCAGTACAAATGGAGACGACGGATTCCGTCAAGTTCACGATCTTCTTCAGACTGCCGGCCAATGCTTCTGATACTTTACGCATCCGCGATTCGCTGGGACAGTTATATACGCCGTATTGGACCAAGGCATTCGTGCGCAACTGATCTGCTAGCGGAACCGAAGCCTGTACAAGAATGATATCTTCCCGTAGAACCCGGCATCCATCGTCTGGTCATGATAATATTTCACAGCGCTTTCACGATCCCCTTCCCTGTATTTTCTGGCGAATGAATGTCCTGCAGCGAAACTGAATACAATATTTTGCGTAGCATAAAGGTCCGCGAACAGATCAGCCTGCGTATCCTGAATGCGCAGGAATGTGGCACGCGGAGCCTGATAATAGATCCCTTGTTTATAAGTATTGGTGATGGACCTGAAACTGACACCCCAATAAATAGCCTTAGAGATCTTATGTTCATACACCAGGTTTCCGGGTAACACACCATAAAGATTATTCCTCGCATCGATCTTCCAGTCGATCCCCAGCAAAGGCATGAAGAATGGTCCGGAGAATTCACGGTTATAGTACAAACCGAATTTGTAATGCAGTCCGGGTCGTTTTTTATAGGTAGCCAGTACCGCGCCACCGATCTGGAAATTGCTGTATTCGCCGGAAGCATATCCGTTCCAGCGGGGAATGACGGAAAGCGCGAGCGACCAGGTTTTTCCTAAAGGCATAATGAGCGAAACCGGAAATCCTATGGATTTTGTCCAGGAAGGAATGTCCGGAAATGAGTCTGAAGTGATCTTCCATTTTTCTAAAAATGGACTGAACACGAAAATGCTGCTGTCCCTTTTTGATACCACAGGGATATTGATCGATAAATTCAAATAATCGAACCGGTTGGCACCAGGTGAATTCGTTCCTTTCGGACTGTTCTGGTATCGGAGACTCACTGCGTCCAGCACCGGCTGAGCGAATGAAGTGCTGAAAAAGAATATACTGATGAAGATGAAGAAGCAACATCTGAAACCATTTGACGGGGAGGTAACAATGGAAGAAATATGCTGAATGGATCTGTTTTTTGACATGACTCATATTTAATGGGGATGAAACGGATGATGGGCCTGTACTTATTTGTGAAAGAACGGACCAGAAAGGAAACGCAGTTGGAAAGACAAAGGCGTTTTCAGTGAATTAAAATTCATGTACGTCCCGGTGCTGATGGTAAGAGATGGACCGACTTTGAAATTCATATCGGCACGCACCACGGCTCCCGGCACGCTGACCATTTCCCTGTTCATCGCATAATTAGAAGATGAGCCTGAAACGCCGATCAGTAACCAGCCCTGTCCGTAATTAGTAACTGATTGTGAAATAAAGGTGGCTTTTTCCCCTTTGAGCATCGAGAACCCACCTTCTGCACTGAACCATGAAGTTTTGGACATTTTCATTGTCCTTCCGATCGTCAGACTCAGATCGTTCCTGTAAACGGTGGGTTTATGGTCACCCGATGGTAAATATAAAAACGAGGTAGTTGCTGCATGATAATCGGATGGCAAATTCCGCGGATGCTGGTAATAACTGAATACTGACAACTCCATCATCCATTTTTCATTGAACCGGTATTGCAATCCAAGCATCCCGATCCCAAAACCTGCGGAGCCGGCATGCATGCCATATTCCAGATAAAGTCCGGTCATCCTTGCCCAACGCGCAGCTTTCCGGACAGAGTCATTCCGGATGGAGATCTTTTGCGGTGAGCTGCTTTCAGATGAATGATTTTTACTCGCGGGATCCAAACCGATGATATCGGGTTGGGCGTGGAGCAAAGCTGCATAAAGCATAATAATTGTACTGATCAGGAGCTTTTTCATGATAGGTGTTTGATGGTGAGGAATCTTTAACCATACCAAACATATTTCCATGAAGAAGGTGTACATAATTGAATCTTACCGGTCTGCAAAGGGACTTGGCGATTTTTACTAAACACCCAAATAGCCAATTTAATAAATGTGTATTGGGTACACATTTAGACTACCTTTATCCGGCCGCCCCTGCCTTAATATATGTTATATGAAAAATTATCTCCTTCTTTTTTCGTTCGCATTCTTATTGCTTGGGTGTAAAAAAACTAAGAACCCCGCGCCGGGTCCCGCTACAGCGATCATTACTTCACTGAATTGCACAGGCGCAACTTTCAGCAATCCCGGAACAGCAGGCGCTTCCTATTCAGGTACGATCACCATTCCCTATTCGGGCGGGAATGCAGTTGCGTATGCTGCAGGATCCGCGATCCTCTCTTCCGGTGTTTCGGGTTTAACAGCCCTGCTGCAGGCCGGAACGCTGGCGAATGGCAGTGGCAGTTTCACTTATACTGTAACAGGAACCCCTGCTGCCACTGGTGTAGCGAGTTTCAATATCGCATTCAGTGGCATGTCCTGCTCAGCAGATCTGGTCATCAACGAAGCTCCGCTGGTTCAATACGGTACGCCTTTCAATGGTGTACCGAACAGACAGGATGCAACGATCTATCAGGTGAACATGCGGGCATTCAGTGCGACCAGCAATTTTGCCGGTGTGACAGCAAGACTGGATTCCATCAAAGCACTGGGTGCGAATGTGGTGTATCTGATGCCCATCTTTCCGGTTGGATCCACGAACTCCGTGAACTCACCTTACTGCGTGAAGGACTATAAAGGGATCAATACCGAATTCGGAACACTGACCGATCTGCGCACGTTGGTGGATGGCGCGCACAGCCGGAACATGAGTGTGATCCTGGATTGGGTGGCGAATCATACTTCCTGGGATAACAGCTGGATCACGACTCACCCCGACTGGTATCTGAAGAACGGAAGCGGCGCGATCATCAGCCCCCCGGGCATGGGCTGGAATGACGTGGCCCAACTGAATTTTACCAATGCGGACATGCGTCTGGAAATGATCAAGAGCCTGAAGTACTGGGTGTACACGGCGAATGTGGATGGATTCCGGTTCGATTATGCGGACGGACCTCCCGCGGATTTCTGGAAACAGACGATCGATTCATTGCACGACATCTCCACACATAATCTGCTGCTCATGGCGGAAGGCAACCGCAGCAGCCATTTCACTTCGGGATTTGATTTCATTTTCGGATTCAGTTTCTACGGACAACTGAAGTCCATCTTCAATAACAGCCAGCCCACGACGGCCCTTGACGCGATCAACAATTCGGAATATGTGAATGCGACGAACGGACAACAGGTGGTACGCTACATCACCAACCATGATGTGAACGGATCGGATGGCACACCGCTCACCTTATTCGGGGGTGCAACGGGGTCGATGTCGGCTTTTGTCATTGCTTCCTATATGAAGAGTGTACCGATGATCTATAACGGACAGGAAGTAGGAACTTCATTTCAACTGTTCTTTCCGTTCACTGGAGCTGATATCAACTGGACCGTCAACCCCGCAACAACTGCAGAATACAAGCGTGTGATCGCTTTCCGGAACAGCAGTCTTGCGGTCCGGCGCGGCACCCTGACCGCTTACAGCAGTGCGGATATATGCGCTTTCACCAAGATCTCCGGCGCGGAAAAAGTATTCGTGGCCGCGAACGTCAGGAATGCAACGATGACCTATACCCTGCCGGGATCGGTCGCGAATCTTATCTGGACGGATGCGATGACGGGATCCAGTATGGCGCTCGGGACACAGATCTCCTTACCTCCCCATTCGTACCTCATTTTGAAGAATTAGTGATGATCCATCCTGATTTCTGATTTAACCGCTCTAAATTGGTCCTTATGTTCAAATACATTTCAGTACTGATCCAGGCATTAGTTGTACTCACGATACAATGCTATGCACAAAAAGATTTCACGCCCGCATGGAGCAAAGGCGTCGTTTGGTATCAGATCTTCCCGGAACGATTCAATAATGGCGATCTGCACAATGATCCGGTTGCGGCCGACCAGAATGGCGCGTATCCGTTCGATGACTCCTCTGCTTTCCAGACCCATCCCTGGACCAGTGACTGGTATCAGCTGCAGCCTTACGAACAAAAAAATGGAAAGAATATCTGGTTTCAGCTCCAGCGACGCCGTTATGGTGGTGATCTGCAGGGCATCCTGGACAAGCTGGATTATATACGATCATTGGGTGTTGAAGCGATCTATATGACACCGGTATTCTGGTCCCCCTCTTCCCATAAATATGACGCGTTGTGCTATCATCATGTGGACCCAACATTCGGACCCGATCCCGAAGGAGATAAAAAACTGATGGCGGCTGAGGACCCGATGAAACCTGAACAATGGGTCTGGACAAAAGCCGATCTGCTGGTACTGAAACTGATCGAAGAAGTACATAAGCATAAGATGCATATCATCTTCGATGGCGTGTTCAATCATATGGGCATTAAGAATTTCGCGTTCAGGGACGTGGAGCAGAACCAGCAGGCTTCTCCATTCAAAGACTGGTTCATCATCAACAGCTGGCGCGATAAAGAGAAAGGAACCGATTTTCAATACAAGGCCTGGTTCGGCGTGAAGACGCTTCCGGAATTCAGGGAAGACAGTACGGGTATCGTGGAAGGTCCGAAGCAATACATTTTCAATTCGACACGCAGATGGATGAACCCGATGAATAAGGGCACTGCATTCGGAATAGATGGATGGAGACTGGATGTGGCCTATGATGTAGGCCATCCTTTCTGGAAAAGCTGGCGGACGCTCGTGAAGTCGATCAATCCGGAAGCTTATTTAACGGCAGAGCTGGTCGACCCGATCGCGAAGACCAAACCCTATCTGGAAGGCGACGAATTCGATGCCACGATGAATTACAATTTCGCGTTCATCATGCATGATTTCTTTGTACAGGATTCTTTAGCAGCTACTGTAACCGCATTTGATGCGCGCCTGAAAGAATTGAGAGAGGCATTTGGCAGTGGTGTGGCGTTCAGTATGCAGAACCTGATGAACAGTCATGACGCCACCCGTATCGGCAGTGCGGTGGCAAATCCTGATGGCGAAAAATTCGGCAAATGGGGCAAGTATTTCAACTGGAGTCAGAAAAGCAATAACAGGAATTACAATGCCCGAAAGCCCAATGCAACACAAATACAAAAACAGAAACTGATCGCAGCATTCCAGATCTTATACCTCGGGTCGCCGATGATCTATTATGGTGATGAAGCGGGTATGTGGGGTTCGAACGACCCGGATTGCCGCAAACCCATGGTATGGGCGGGGAATAAATATGATGCGGAAACCTATAATCCGGATCAGTCGCGGCACGCCCCGGATACCGTTTCATTCAATGCGGACCTGTTCAACTGGTACAGAAAATTCATTGCCTACCGCAAACAGTACAAAGCCATCCGGTTGGGTGATTACAAGACCCTGCTTACAGATGACGCGCAGCAACTTTATGCTTTCAGCAGGAAGTACGAAAACCAGGAAGTGATCGTGATCGTGAACCGGGGTAATAAACCGGTAAGCATCTCCCCTGCGTTCTTGCAAAGCGGGAAGTACAGGGAGGTGGATACGAAGAAGATGGTGAAGCGGGTAGATTTAAAATCAATGGGGATTGTAATTTTGGTCAATTAATTTTTTTGAATGCTGTAACTATTATTTTATTTCGCCGGCTTAACAAAGAACACATAGTTTAAAAGCTTAAACACATAGGTCACTTAGGCACATAGGGACACATAGAGGGAAAGGCCGCATAGATAATAACTATGCGGCCTTTCCCTCTATGTGTGTATTCCTTTGTGACCTATGTGTCTATGTGACAAAATATTTCGTAGAAGAATTGCAGCAGAAAAGCGCAATGTTCACCACTATTTGTGAGTTAATATAAATAAGAGCCCCGACAGTGAACGTCGGGGCTCTTTGTGTCTTAATTTCGGCGTGCTTTTCTCTTTGGATCTGCTTTCTTCTGTGCTGAGCTCTTCTTTTTAGTAGGCTTATTTTTCCTGGATCCAGCTGTCTTTTTTGCCATACAATTAAATTTAAGGTTAGTGAATTATTTTCATCTGACTGAAGCGTATTTTCTTCCCGCATTTCCAAGTTGCCCTTTCAGGAGCGGCAACTGTACAGTCAAAAATTAAGTGATCAAAGATATGCCTATAATGGTAAATAACATACTACAGAACCCTCAGGAGACATAGAACCGAATGGAGACAGATCTGCATGGTTTACCCCAATACGCGTCAGGCATTACTGTTTATTGAACCTCTATTTTCATGAGGATAACCAGCAGTAATATTTTTGATCTGAGAAATGCATGGGCAATAAAAAAGGGAATGACTGAAATTAGTCATCCCCTGGGGAGGTCCCGAGCGGATTCGAACCGCTGTACGAGCTTTTGCAGAGCTCTGCCTAGCCACTCGGCCACAGGACCATGTTTTTTCCGGATTAAAACGATAGTTTTGAGCCGGAAGGGATGCAAATATACATTTTTGCCGTTTATTCCACGCCAATAAACCCATTTTATGAGCAGGATAGCCGAATCAGAACTGATCATCAATGAACGGGGTGCCGTTTACCACCTCGACCTCCGCCCCGAAGAGATCGCCGGAACCGTCATTACCGTCGGGGACCCCGACCGCGTTAAAGAGGTCAGCAAACACTTCGATACCATTGAAGTGAAGCGACAGCACCGGGAATTCGTGTCCCATACCGGCCTGGTGGGCAAAAAACGCCTCACCGTCCTCTCCTCCGGTATCGGCCCCGATAATATCGATATCGTGATCAATGAACTGGACGCCCTCGCCAATATCGATTTCAATACCCGCCTCATCAAACCCAAACTCACTTCGCTCAATATCATCCGTATCGGCACCTCCGGTTCCCTGCAGGCAGATATTCCGGTCGACAGTTTCGTGGCCTCCACCCATGGCCTCGGTCTCGATAACCTCCTCAATTTTTACCGTCACGAACAGAATGAACAGGAAAAACAACTGCTTCATTCTTTCGTCACCCATACCCAGCACCATACCCACATGAGCTACCCGTATATCAGCAGTGCGGCCGGCTCCTTACTGAAAAATTTTGTGGACGGATTCCACCAGGGCATCACCGTCACCGTTCCCGGATTCTATGGTCCCCAGGGTCGCATCCTCCGCCTCGGTGTCAGCAATCCCAATCTGAACGCGCGCCTCACCGATTTCCGTTTCGGACAACACCGCATCACCAACTTTGAAATGGAAACTTCAGCCATCTACGGTCTCGGTAAAATGCTCGGCCATAATTGTCTTGCCATCAATGCCATCGTGGCCAACCGCATTCAGCAACAATTTTCAAAAGACAGTAAAGCCACTATTGAAAAACTCATCCAAACCTTCATAAGGATCTTTGATGCCAGTATCTGATCCGGCTGCTGAACCATTCAAAACTCAGAATTTAAAATTCAAAATTCTTTAATGACTTTCCAATTTCATAAATATCAGGGTACCGGTAACGACTTCATCATCGCCGACAACCGTAACAAAGAATACAAGGATATCACCAACGATGAAGTGCGCCGCTTATGCGACCGCCGCTTCGGCATCGGTGCCGATGGCCTCATGCTCCTGAATGCAAAGGATGGTTTCGATTTCGAAATGAAATATTACAATGCGGATGGTCGTGAAGGAACGATGTGCGGCAACGGCGGCAGGTGCATGGTGAAATTCGCTTATCATCTGGGTATTCACCGCGACATCTATCATTTCATGGCCGTGGATGGTGAACACAAGGCCGAGATCGATACGGATGGTATCGTTTCTCTCAAAATGAAAGATGTCGATACCGTTCAGAAATTCCATGGCGACCTCATCCTGAATACCGGATCACCGCATTATATCAAAATGGTACCGGATGTGATGAGTCTGGACGTTTACAAGAAAGGCAGTGAGATCCGCCACAGCAAAGAGTTTGAAGAAGCCGGTATCAATGTGAACTTCGTGGAACAAACCGACCTCGACGATAAGATCATCGTCCGCACCTACGAACGCGGCGTGGAAGACGAGACCTACTCCTGCGGCACCGGCGTGACCGCGGCCGCCCTCGTTTGTTATCATAATGAGAATGGCTTCAACGATGTGGAAGTAAAGACCCTCGGCGGCACCCTGACCGTTGAATACGACCGGCTGGAGAATGCTGTGTACCGCAATATCTGGTTATGCGGTCCGGCGGAGAAGGTTTTTGACGGAGTCGTCAAATTTTGAATTCTAAATTCTAAGTTTTGAATTAGGGGCGGGCTTTTTGAAGAGCTGGCAACTTTTCCTGTTTCCCTCAGATCATTATTAAAAAATCATAAGCTTTCCGGTTTGACAGATCTGCTAGCAGCTAATAGCCAGCAGCCAGCAGCTTTTCTTGTTTCCCGCTGATCACGCAGATTTAAGCGCAGATTTCGAAGATGCTGTTTATCAGTTTCTCTTTCACGGATTCGCGCCTCAAAAAACCCCGTAGATCACCCTTCGGGTGTGGAGATCCCGCAGATCGTTACTTAACAAAATTCCGGTCTGACAGGTTAGTATTAATAAATCATAAACTTCCGGCTTGACAGATCTGCTAGCAGCTAATAGCTAGCAGCCAACAGCTTTTCCTGTTTTCTGCAAATCACCCTTCGGGTGTGGTGATCCCGCAGATCGTTCCTTAATAAACATTTTTTTCAGGTGAGACCGATCTGCTAGCAGCTAAAAGCTAGCAGCTAGCAGCTTGCCTCTTTTCCTTTACCTTTGCCGCCGTGATCCAGTACTACAAAAATACCGAGCACCAGACCATCGAGATCGACAAGCCGGAAACCGGTTCGTGGATCAACGTGACCCCGCCACTGAAACAGGAAGAGTTCAGTGATCTGGCGGACAGGCTGGATATTCCGCTCGACTTCCTGACCGACTCACTGGACATTGACGAAAGAAGCCGTTTTGAAGAGGACGATAATGTGAAGCTCATCGTCATCAAGACGCCTACCGAGAATAATTCCTTCAACGAAAGCGACGCGTACTATATCACTATCCCGATCTGTATCATCCTTACGCACAATCAGATCGTGACCGTGAATTCATTCGATAATCCGGCGATCAAGAAATTCCTGACCACCTTCCCCAACCGTAACCCGGAGAAGAAGACCATGATGGTGCTGAAGATCTTCGAAAAGATCACCAACGCCTACATGCAGTACCTGAAGGAGATCAACCAGCGCCGGAACCTGATGGAACAACGACTGTACGCCAGTAACCGTAATGAGGAACTGCTGGAACTGATGCGGATCCAGAAAAGCCTGGTGTATTTCGTGACCGCGCTGAAGTCGAACGAAATGCTGCTGATGAAGATCGCACGCACCGGCTTCCTCCCGCTGAATGAAGAAGAGAAGGAATTCCTGGATGACCTGATCGTGGATATCTCCCAGGGTCTTGAAATGGCGAACATCTACACCAACATCCTGAGCAGTACGCTGGATGCGTTCGCGAGCATCATCAGCAATAACCTGAATAATGTACTGAAACGCCTCACATCGATCACGATCATCCTGTCACTCCCCGCTCTCGTTACAGGTATCTATGGCATGAACGTTCCGATCCCCTACGCAAATTCCACACATGCCTTCTATATTCCGATCCTGCTTTCCCTCGGTATTTCCGTGATCATCAGCTGGTATTTCATGAAGAAAAAATGGTTCTGATATGATCATTACCCTCCGTGTTTATGGCATCCTGATCAATGAACAGCGCCAGGTACTGGTGAGCGATGAATTTATCCGCGGCAGCTATTTCACCAAGTTCCCCGGCGGCGGACTGGAGTTCGGCGAAGGCACGCGAGATTGCCTGAAGCGTGAGTTCATGGAAGAAATGAAACTAAATGTGGAAGTGGGCGACCATATCTACACCACCGATTTCTATCAGCCTTCCGCATTCCGGGAAGGTCAGCAGATCATCTCCATCTACTATTTCGCGAAAGCGCTGGAGCCCATTCAGGCGCCGTTGCGCGACAAACCCTTCGACTTTGATGAGCGGGAATTGAAGATGTATGCGGATACCGGTGAAACGGAGACCTTCCGCTTCATCAACTGGGAAGATTTTTCATCCGCCACTGTTTCGCTGCCGATCGATAAGATCGTAGCGGATATGATCAAAGAAAAGTACTGATCAGCCTGCCGCGGGAATATTATCGAACCCGTCACTTTCCTCTCCCATCGCTTCACGTTTCATCTTCATTGCGGTCTCATGACCGAGATAAGCCTCGATCCGTTTTTCCACGAACAGTAACACCGGCGTCAGGATGATCGCCATGGAGAATTTGTACATGTAGTTCACACAGCCGATCGCGATGACCTTGCTCCATGACCAGTCGTTCCCCAGTTTGAAAGCGATAGCCAATACGATGAAACTGTCCACCAGCTGAGATACCAGCGTGGAGCCCGTTGCACGCAGCCATACTTTCTTTTCGCCGGTCACTTTTTTGATCTTATGAAAGACGAATACATCGATGAGCTGACTGACCATGAAAGCGACGAGACTACCGAGGATGATCCACATGCCTTGTCCGAAGATGCCGCTGTATGCCGCCTGCATATCCGGAATACCCTGATCTGCTTTGGAACCGATCCACCATCCTGCAGGCGGTGTGCTCATGCTGGCATAGAACATCAGGAACGCGTAAGAGATCAGGATGACCGCAGTATATGAAATTCGTTTCACCGCTTTGGGACCGTAATATTCATTCACGATATCGGTGATGATGAATTCAAGCGGCCAGAGCAATACACCACAGGTGAGAGAGAAGGAAAGTCCGGTTTGCCCGAACAGCGAGATATTCGCAGGTTTCACACCGAAGATCCCTTCCAGTGAAAAGATCTTTCCGCCAATGCATTCTGCGATCAGCGCATTGGCCACGAAGAAAGCAGCGATGCCGACGAATAATTTGACCGGTCTATTTTTGGTGATAATATGGATCATTCAGATAGAAGAATATGAAGATTAACAACAGGAAGAATAATATGTTCGCGATCACCAGCCACCGGGGTACACCCAGTTTGTGCTTCACGAGGTACACCAGACCATAACAAAGTACGGTCAGCGGCAGCAGTACCATGCCCATGAAATAACCGATCGTTACGATCGTGGAAACAGTGGTATCATCATGCAGCCAGTCTTTCAATTGAAGTGACAAAGAAAGAGCGGTAAAAATGCCGCAAATGAAAGCCAGTCGTGATAAAAATAAAAGCCAGCGCATCGGGGAATTTCGTGTAAAATAGCATTATTTTGTCAGCCTAATAAAGAACTGAAGATGAAAAATCCGCTGCTGAAAAAGGCTCTCCCCCACCTCTTTGCGATCGCAATTTTCATCCTGACCGCCGTACTTTTCTGTAAGCCGGTGCTGGATGGTAATGTGCTGAATCAGGATGACATCACGAAGTGGAAAGGGATCGCCCAGAATTCATTCGAGTACAAGGAAAAGAACGGGCATTTTCCCTTATGGAATCCCAATGTTTTCAGTGGTATGCCCAACTACCAGATCGCGATGGAAGGAAAGAGCATCCTCCCGGATATGGTGAAAGTATTTTCGCTCGGCCTGCCCAAGCCCATGAATTTCTTCTTCCTGGCCGCGCTCTGTTTTTACATACTCGCAGTTGCACTCGGCATCAGTCCGGTCGCCGGCATCCTCGGTGCCCTGGCCTACGCCTTCTCCACCTATAATCCTGTCGTTATTCATGCCGGTCATGATACGCAGATGCTCGCCACCGCCTTTATGCCTTTGTTACTGGCAGGACTCATCTGCACTTACGAAAAGAAATACTGGCTGGGTATCGCGCTGACAACATATGGCGCCTATCAGCAGATCGGTGTGAATCACCTGCAGATCACTTATTACATGCTGCTCATCGCGTTCGCGATCACGATCGCGTACCTGGTGACCTGGATCCGCAATAAAGAATGGAAGCACATCTTCATCGCCGGTGCTATTTCTATCGTTGCCGGTCTGATCGGCCTGATGGGCAACTCCCTTTCTTTGCTCACTACTTCCGAATACGCGAAATACACGATGCGCGGCGGAAAGGATATCGATATCAAAGACGGTAAAGTATCCGCGGTAAAGACCTCGGGTCTGGATACCGGTTACGCATTTGAATACAGTTTAGGCAAGGCTGAATCGTTCACACTGCTCATGCCCGATGCATTCGGCGGTGGCGGCGGCAGAATGTATGATGAGAATTCCCATGTGGTTCAGAAACTGGTGGACAAAGGTGTGCCGGAAGCGACCGGTCAGCAGATCGCGCAAAGT
>JAKPSI010000105.1 GCA_029555415.1 Bacteroidota bacterium
AACGCCGGTGGTATCGCCGAAATGAGCGAACTGCCGAAAGAAGTACGTGAAAAAACGGATGTACTGGATGCCGTGGGTAACACCACTGCCGCAACAGGTAAAGGTTTCGCGATCGCGTCCGCGGCATTGACCGCCCTCGCCCTGTTCGCGGCCTTCGTAGGTGTGGCGGGTATCGATGGTATCAATATCTATAAAGCGAAAGTACTGGCCTCTCTGTTCGTAGGTGGTATGATCCCGATGATCTTCTCTTCCCTCGCGATCCGCGCGGTGGGTGAAGCAGCCATGGCCATGGTGGAAGAAGTACGCCGTCAGTTCCGTACCATCCCCGGTATCATGGAAGGCAAAGGCAAACCTGAATATGATAAATGTGTGGCGATCTCTACTCAGGCTTCCATCAGGAAGATGATGCTGCCTGGTGCGATCACTATCATTTCCCCGCTGATCGTAGGATTCCTGCTCGGACCTGAAGCCCTCGGTGGATTCCTGGCCGGTGCAACTGTAAGTGGTGTACTGATGGGTATGTTCCAGAACAATGCCGGTGGTGCATGGGATAACGCCAAGAAGTCGTTTGAAAAAGGTGTTGAGATCAATGGTGAAACTTTCTACAAAAAATCTGAACCCCATAAAGCTTCTGTAACGGGTGATACGGTTGGTGATCCTTTCAAGGACACTTCCGGTCCTTCCATGAACATCCTCATCAAACTGATGTCGATCGTTTCGCTGGTGATCGCGCCCACGCTCGCACAGATGAATCATAAGGATGGCGGTATGGTGACCATCGAAGACAAAGCGAAGGTCGAAATGACGGTTACCGCCAATGCCGGTTCACAGGAAAATCCCTTAGTTGACGCACTTCGTGCCGATAATCTTATTCAAGGCAAGAATTTCAGTATATCTTTAAGTGGCGATTCACTGATCATCAACGATCAGCTGCAATCCAAAGAGGTATACGAAAAATACAAAACCCTCTTCAATGGTCAGGTTCAACTGAAACTGGTCAGTAAAGAAGAGACCAAATAACTCAAGTTCTTAATCAGAACCATTCCTTTAAGTCCCGCTGTTTCTACAGGGGGGCTTATTTTTTCAGGGATGTTCTTCCCCCACTTCCGGCAAACCTGCCATCCTCGTCCTGACCGCCAGTATAACGGATGATGTCACCATTAAGAAATAGATCACGACCGCGATCAGCGGATCGATGAATGATAGAAAGATCGGTATCAGGGAAAAAGGCAATAACCAGAACACGACTTTCGCGTTACTGCGGATGACCTTCTTGTCGAGGTGCTCATCTATGAAATCATTCCGGAATATCGCATACCAGATGGTCAGGCAATTAGTGGCCAGTAGCAGAAAGACCACGATCCCGAACATAGCTGCTGCAAGCGAATTGTGCGTGTACTGACCGATCAGTGCGGTCGGGAACGGGATGAAACAAATGAAGAACAAACTGAGATTATTGAGCCAGATGATCACCGCATCCACCCGGTCGAGCACTTTGAACAGATACACATGCGAGTACCAGACGGATGCCACATAAAAAAAGCTCAGGGTGAAGCCGATGAATGAGCTCTTCTCTTTCAACAGTCCTGCCCACAATTCAGCCGGCGTCGGGTTGTCCAGTTTGGGCACCCGGAGTTCCAGGACCAGGAGTGTCACGACGATCGCGAACACACCATCGCTGAATGCATCCATACGGCTATTGACCGCATAGTGCTGGTAAAATGTTTTCCTGCGCATCGTTGGTTTTTTTGAGAAGTTACGAATTCCCGGAAAACCAGTGAATTCTGCGGAAATCTGTAACCTTTTAAAGGGAAAGACGTCCCATTGTTAAAGAATTATAAAAAAACAGGGCGACTTATCGTAATACGAATTAAATCGTATATTCGGGGTATAAACCGGTCATTATGTCTACACCCAGGTTGATCAAGCCTACTGAAAGTGAGCTTGAAATATTACAGATCCTCTGGACAAGAGGTCTTGCTACGGTAAGAGAAGTTCATGAGGAATTATCCAAGACCAAGGAAGCGGGTTACACCACTACCCTGAAGCTCATGCAGATCATGCATGAGAAAGGTCTGGTGAAAAGGGATGATTCCATGCGGACACACGTTTACCAGCCTGCAGTGAACAAGGAAAGGACGCAGAAGCACATGCTGGGTAAGATGATCGACAGCTTATTCGGCGGATCATCCACCCAACTGGTGATGCAGGCATTGGGGGAGAATAAAGTAAGTGCGGAAGAGATCGAGAAGATACAGGCGCTCCTGAACGATCTTAAAAGAAAATAAACCAACATGCTTTCCGGCCACACACCTTTCTTACAGGCACTCGGCTGGGCTGTACTGAACAGCTTCTGGCAAATGGCGTTGCTCTGGCTTTGCTGTCAGGCGATCGGTCGTTTTCCTTATAGCCTGAGTCCCGCCCGCAAAGCTGCACTGGCCACGGCCGGACTTATCACCGGATTTGCATGGTTCCTCTTCACTTTACTGAATACCTGGCTTTTCAATGACGGTTTTGACCTTATCATCCCTGCCTCTTATGGATGGCAGGTACAGGAATGGTTGCAACTGATACTCCCCTATGCATCCTTTATTTATTTATTGTTACTCATTTTTCCGATCCGTCATTTTATCAGGAATTTCAGATATGTGAGTTGGGTACGTCAGCAAGGGATCAGTAAGATCAGTGTGGAATGGCGGCTGTTCACCCGGAATACGGCGGAACGTATGGGTATCCGGAAACCGGTACGGATCTGGCTTTCAGAGCTCGTCAGCTCACCGGTCACGATCGGCTATCTCAAACCCGTGATCCTGATACCGGTCGCGGCAGTCAGCCAGCTAAGCCCGGCCATGATGGAAGCTGTGATCCTCCACGAATTATCCCATATCCGCCGCTATGATTATCTCCTGAACCTCGTTACGCGATTCATCAGGACGATCTTATATTTCAATCCGTTCGTGTCCGCCTTTCAGCAAGTGATCGAACAGGAAAGGGAAAAGGACTGTGATGATATGGTACTGCAGTTCCGTTATGATGCGGCTGGATATGCCACCGCGCTCCTGCTGCTGGAACAATCCGGCCGGAAAACCGCGCCCCTGCTGATGCCTGTCACTGGTCAGGGTCATGAGCTGCTGCACCGTATTGAAAGGATCCTGGGTGTTGCCGGTTCTTCTTCATTGATCAGTTACAGACGTATGGCGGGTGTTGTGGCGGGACTGATCTGTCTGCTGGGACTGAATATCGCTTTAAGACTGACCGTTACCGGTAATGGCAGCAAGGGACTTTCCCGTCTCGCTTCAAAATTCCCTACAACTATTACAGGTAGTAATGGTCCCATCGCAGCATCAAATCATTTGCCACAGTCTGTTACCGGAACCCATCAGGATATTAAAATATGCAAGCCTGATCCCGAAAATGCGCTTGCTTCTGTTACCTACCCGGACATTCCCGGGCTGATCCATGCCAGTGCGTTGCAGACCATCAGACCTGAACTGGCGCATGCACAGAAAGAACAGGTAGAGAAAGCGCTGGAAGAATCCCGGAAAGTGCTGGAGAACCTGCAATGGAAAGCGGCAGAGAAGAAAATGGCGGATGTATTCACACAGGAAGAAAAGTCTTTGCTGAAGAAGAAATACCTGGAGAAAGTAAGCCGGTTCGACTGGAGCAAATGGGAAGATAAGCTGAAGACCGCATATGCTCAGGTGGATTGGGATCGCATCAATTCACAGCTGGATGTTGCGATGAACCACATGCGTATCGATAGTCTGCAATCCGTATATAACCTGGCAGCAAGCAAGCTCGATCAGGCAAGAACCATCATGATGGAAAGCCATACGGAAGGAGTTCCTGATACGGACATCACTCTGAAAGAGGTGGAAAGGAAGAAAAAGGAAGTAGAGAAAATGCTGAAGGAACTGAAGCTGGTCCGCAATAAGAAGATCGTTCACCTCTGATCTTACCAGTTACAGCGGGGACAAGCATCGCTGTATTTATTCCCGATAATGAATCCGAAGATGATCTCATGTGTACCGCGGCTGACGGTGTTCAGCGCTGTGGTAGTGAAGTCATATGCATACCCCATATTCACAGCATTTCCCAGATTCAAACCGAGCATGGCCGCATAACCATTCTGGTAGCGGTAAGTACCTCCCAGCCATACGAGATCCCTGTACTGGAATTTCACATTCGCTTCCGGCTGGAAACTGTTCTTCGAACTGCCGTTGATATATTTCACCATCAGTGAAGGGGTGGCATTGATATCTTCTGAAAGCAGGAACCGGTAGCCCGCGGTAAGGAATAAGTGGGGAACGAATTTGCCTTTGGTAAGGATCGCCGCATCATTCACGAAACTGATCTTTGTGGGGATCACCTGCTGTGCCGCGAATCCGATGAAATAATCACGGGAATACAGCCAGAGACCGAAAGCCATATTCGGTTTGATCTTACTCAGTTCGCCGTTGAGTGCAGCGCCCGTTGCAGGGTCATTGGGGTCTCCGGTACCGGTGAAATCCTGTTTGGATTTATCGACACTGATCTTGGTGATACCGGCGGAGAAACCTCCGGCAAGGTTGGTACGGGGACTCAAACCTAAATGATAGGCGTAACT
>JAKPSI010000001.1 GCA_029555415.1 Bacteroidota bacterium
GGGCAATCCCAATCAGCGTTACCGTAAACGGACATATCCTTCATGTTCGAAGGCAGTCGCTGTTCAAGGTCCTGTTTCGTATAGAAACGGAAGTCCACACGCGGGATCTTATCACCGGGTTTATAATCCTGTTTGTAATCGCAGGTCAGTACCGCGAATCCGCCGGGGTTCAGCAGTTCAGCGATCTCGGCCACGAAACGGTTGTCATCTTCCACGTGTTCGATCACGGAAGTGGAGAAGATGATATCGTATTTATTTTCCATCACGCCGGGTTTGGAGAGGAAGGTCGTGAGGTCATAGTTCAGCACCGGGTCGATACCATCCGCGGGGATACCCACTTTGAGCAGACCGATATAGGCGGTGTCTTCATAGCATCCCACAGAAAGGATCTTTGGGTTACTGAAACGACGGCTGAGATTGCGAACCGTTTCAAAAGTGAAAGCCTGCTGAATATTCGCTTCGGGGATCTTGCGGCTCATTTCATCAGGGCAAAGCTGACAAAGCAGTTGGATCACTTTTTCATATTGTCCGCGTGTCTGATCATTGAGGATCCGGTTGAATTGAGTTTCTTCAAACAGGATACCCTGTTCCGGAATATTATATGCAGCGTATTCCGTTTTACGTTCAGCGGTCTTGCCTGCCAGCATCAGTTTATCGCGGTTCAGGGAACGTTTAGCGATATGACTGAATTTCTTCAGGATGCGGCGAGCCGGGCTTTTAGTGATGAAAGCCATGACCGTACTGAAGAAGGAGGACTGCTTCACGAAATACTTTACAGCCGAATCAACGATCCGTTCATAGTCCCAGCGGAGATTGACAGCGGTCCATTCCTTTTTATATTGCTGCAACGGAGCGGTCCCGTTCTGAATGATCTGTTTCAGCGTTGTGTCCTCAATGCAAATGGAAGGCTGCGTTCCGGTCACGTTGCGGAACATATAACTTTTGCTGATGGCCAGGGGTTTGTTCACGGCCAGCGCGTTGTCGATCACACTGGAAATGCCGCGGTTCCTGTTCTCATCATAAAAGAAACAGTTGAGTGTATTGGAGGCCAGGAATGCGAGCACCTGGTCCTGGGTCAGAAAATCATGCGTGATCTCCAGCCTGATGCCGGGTTTCTTTACCATTGCGCGGCAGGCATCTGCATACGCATGAGCGCCCTCGCCGGATGCATCGCCAAAGCGTGCGAAGGGAATATTGAAACGGATCACCGCTTCGTCGAATTCGTTCTGCACCGCTTCAATGATCTTCGTATATCCTTTGCCTTTGGTGCCGAATCCGAAACTACCGATGGTGGTAATGGCCGGTGCAGGCGTAGTGTCATTGTATTCCGGGATCAGTCGCCCGGTTTTGAAAACGATAGGATTGGTCAGCAGCAGGGTAGGGTCCGGTGCGATATGAAAATCGAACAGGGTCTTGTTCGCCGCATCCACACGTTCCTGCGTCACTTCATGGATCACGCCGATATGCGGAATGGCGATGCTTCGGGTGAGGCCCGGGTTGAGCCAGGGCATCGTGCTGGGATAATAATTGTAAATGACCGCTACGGGTTTATGTTCATTGATGCAAGCCTGCAGGGCATCAGCAGTACTGCATTCACAGTAAATGAAATGGTAAACAGAGGAGGCTTTGATGGCACGGTAAACACTTTCCCCGAACTGGTGTACACCACATTCTTTTTCCGGGTGATTGATGAAAAGAACGGTGGACGCCATCTTATACGATTTCAATGAACGGTAACGGGAAAATGAATTTGCCTCCGGATGCGCGGAACTCGCGTTCACGCTGCAGGATGCCGTTGCGGAAGTGCCAGGGCAGTACCAGCATATAATCCGGTTTCATGGCGAGTGCTTCCGCTTCGGATACGATCGGGATCAGGGTGCCCGGTGTGTAAGAACCGAATTTCTGTTCGTTCACTTCCGCGATGCAATCCAGGTATTTCGTATCGATACCGCAATACTGCAGCAGTACGTTCCCTTTGGTGGAAGCGCCGTAACCGACGATCTTTTTTCCTTCGGATTTCAGTTTATCGAGCAGACTGAGCAGGCTCACTTTATGGGCGGCCACTCTTTCCGCGAACTGACGGTATGGTTCGATGGTATTGAGGCCCATCTTTTCCTCTTCCTCCAGCATCCAGTTGATGAGGGCGTCATTCTTGGGATATTTCGCATCCTTCTTACAAACGGTAACGGCAAAACTTCCACCGTTCACATCATTCATTTCGATATCCAGGAAACGCAGACCGCATTGGTCAAGGATGTATTTAACGGAGAGCAGGGAATAATATTCCAGGTGTT
Organism: Bacteroidota bacterium; assembly: GCA_029555415.1. Lineage (GTDB taxonomy): Bacteria > Bacteroidota > Bacteroidia > Chitinophagales > Chitinophagaceae > JAKPSI01. The sequence continues at coordinate 2,295 of JAKPSI010000001.1, forward strand.
CCTGACAGATGGTATCATAAGAATTGGTGCGGAGCATGGATGCGAGATAGCTCTGCTCAAAATGCCATACACCATCATCAGCCAGTACGGATGCGATATCGGAGGCGAACTGCAGCGGATTCTCCAGGTCATAGAACATGGCGATGGAGGTCACGATCTTCGCCTGTTCATTGGGGAATATCTTACGGAAATTGGCCGCGGTGAAGAAGTCAGGCACCAGGGCGATATCGGCAGGATAATATTCTTTGAATTTCAGTCCGGTGGGGTCGATACCGATACGGCGGAGGTGACTGGGATAGAATTTGAGGGATGTGGCGTCATTACTTCCGATGTCCAGGATGATATCACCCGCTTTGGTCGGGATCTTGCGCAACAGTGAGCTCACTTTATTATTCAGGTGTGCCACCATGCCCTGGTTAAGGGCGGAGCGGTAACCATAGTTATCGCCATACATTTCATCCAGACTGTAGGACTGTTTCAGCTGCACCAGACCGCTGTCGGGGCACCATACCATGTCAACCGGTCCTTTGGTGATCACCTGGTCTTTCGACTCAGGGAATACGCCGGTAAGTTCTTGTTCGCCCAATGAAAGGATCTGAACCAGATTCGTGCTTCCGCTGATCCGGCATTTAGAGATTTCCGTGTACATCCGCTGTAAAATTTGGAGTGGCAAATCTACGTCATTTGGACTATTTCTTACCACTTGAAATTTAGGGGTTTCCGGGGTTCCTTGACCCCTGAAAATAAAGGTAAAATCCATCAGGATCCATACGGGAAGGGCACGGTCCTGCAGGTCTGTCATTCCCTGCCTTATTTTGATCGTGAACCGCTATTTTTGAAGGCAATAAGCTATGCCGGATATCTCCATCATCATCGTCAATTACAATTCGTATGAGCTGACATCGGCCTGTATCCGGTCGGTGCAGACATATACGACCGGCGTTCCCTATGAGATCGTCCTGGTCGATAACGCTTCCACTGAATGCGATCCGCAACGATTCAAGGACGTGTTCCCGGACATCGTCCTGGTCCGCTCTCAACTCAACGGTGGGTTCGCCACTGGTAATAATGTAGGGATCGCTGTGGCGAAAGGCGAATATATCCTGCTGCTGAACAGTGATACGCTGCTGACGGAAGACAGTGTCAGCAGATCGCTCAATGCTATAAAGTCAGATCCTGAAACAGGCGTACTGGGTTGCCGCATGACCTATCCGGATGGAACGATCCAGTACAGTGCCCGAAGCTTCCGCAGTATCGGCCGTGAAATACTTGACCTGTTCCGATTCATGCCCATGATGATGTCATACGAGAACAGATCGGTACTGATGCAGGGCCGTTATTTCAAACATGATAAGGATATGTACTCCGAATGGGTCAATGGCGCATTCTTCCTCTTTCCCAAAAAGATACTCACACAATTACCCGGACAAAAGCTCGATGAACGTTTCTTCATGTATGGTGAGGACCAGCTCTGGTGTTACCAGATCCACAAACTGGGATATAAGGTGAAGTTTTTTGCCGGCACCACCATCATCCATATTCACAGTGGCAGTACCCGTCCTGAAAAGCAACTGGGTCTGAGAAAGCTGATGCTGGAACATGAACTGGAGATCATGCGGGAAAGGAAAGGGAAGGGGCCTTACTATTTTTGTTTCAAGCTGTTGTATGGCGGGATCGAAACAGCACGTAACGCGGTCAAATGGGTCGTACTCAAACTAACAGGCAAGCTTATCCGCTGATCAGTTTCACCACCTTTTTCACGATACTTCCCCAATAATAGGTTTCGTAATACGCGGCAGGGGTCTGCGTTTCAGCGGAAGGCTTTTTGATCTGCTCCGCGAATGCCTGCCACTCATCATCCTTCACCACGATCAGTTTATCTCCGCAAACCGTCCGGTCAATGCCCAGTGCGCCGGTCTCGGTGGCCAGTACCGTGGTGCCAAATGCGATCGACTCCACCATCTTGGTCTTGATACCCCCACCACTCTGCACGGGATTCAGGAAAAGATCGGCCCCCTTGAAATAAAGATTGATGTCTTCCACAAAACCCGCGTACACCACGTTTTTATCCGCATACGCTTTCAGTTCATTCATCTCTTCCGGTAATCGTTTGCCGCAGATCATGATCTTGTATTTGAAACCGGCATCCGCCATCAGCAGGGGATTCACCTGATCGATGATGGCTTTCAGCGCGTCAAGGTTCGGTTTATAATCCAGCAGCCCATTGAAGAAAAGGATCTTTTCATCAGGTGCGAATCCGTGCAGCTGGCGCAGCTTTTCCCGGCAGGCCGCTTTGTCATCCGGATATTTGCTGATCTCGATCCCGAATGGAACGGTATGGCATTTGCCCGCATCCAGTTTCCAGTGATCCACTGCGAAATGACGGTCCTCATCCGAAATGAAGAAGACCATGTCGGCATGACGGAAACAATTGCCTTCATATTTTTCCAGGATCGGCCACCACCATTTGCCATTTGATCGGAAGCGTGCGAATTCGATGTTGTGTGTATGGAAGATGGTCTTGACGCCGGTCCTTTTTTGTACACGCCTGGCCACCCAACCAAGATAGGGGTGTTCCCAGATCACCGCGTCGATCCCTTTCTCTTTCACGATGTGTGTGAATGTGCCGGGAAGGGAAGGATCCAGATAGCGTTTGAAGGAGGTCTTCAGCAATGGAAGCAAAGTGTATGACTTCGCATGCGAGGCATCGTTGGTAACGGTACCCGCAACGGTCAGCTCCGCCTCATGACCCAGATGGTCCAGGAATAAAGCGATCGATTTCTGCCCGCCGGAGAAAAATGGCAGGTAGGCATAAGGAACTATATCCAGGATCTTCTTCATGCTGTCGCGGCAGCCTTCTTTTTATCCTGCCACCATTGCATGAACAATCCGCCAACGAGTAACAACGCGATCAGGATAGAAGCGACGTACATCAGTTTAATACCAGTAGCAACGGATTCCGGTTCAAAGATGAATTTCACTTCATGCTTGCCGGCAGGTAATGAGATGCCACGCAGCGCATAGTTGGTATTGACATACTCCGTTTTCTTACCGTCCACATAAGCGTTCCAGCCTTTGGGATAATAGATCTCACTGAACACCGCGAACTGCGCGCCTTTGAGGTCCGCGTCGTAGGTGATCGTATCGTTGGAGAATGTTTTCAGTTTAAGTGAAGAAGCGGAATCCCACACCGGTTGTGTGACCAGGTTGCTGAATGCTTTTTCAACGATCGCCGTATCACGCAGATCGGTGGTTCCGATGGCCTGGAAGGCATCCACTTTTGTGTCCACCAGTTTGACATTTTTCACGAGCCAGCAGGGGCCGTAGGCTTCAGGATTAGGCATACCGTTGACGCCATTGCCGCTCGAATCCGGAACGATCAGGTATTTCGCATTGAGCATATTGACCACACCTCTGTTGGGTGAGCCGGAAAGATATTTATCCATCAGGTCCTGATAGATCCGCAAACGTGCCGGATGATAACCGGTAACACTTTTAAAGTAGGTGGAGGTGCGCGCATCGAATAGCGGATTCACCGTAACGTTCATCACACGATAGTCAGGATCCTTGTCATTCAGGATCGCGGTCTCCAGTGCAGTAGGCGTGAAATGTTCACTGGACAGATCATCCGCGGCTACATACGCGTCATTTGGTAGATATTCCTTACTGACGAACATGAGTTCACCGGAACCGATGACCAGCAGGATACCTACCGCGATCAGCGGTTGCTTGATCATATTCTTCATGTAGAGATACAACACGCCGATCAGCAGTGCTGCGAATAACAAAGCACGCAGCAACTCACCACCGAACAGACCTTTACGGTCGGCTTTCAGTCCTTCGATCACCGCACGGCCGATCTCCGGGCTGCCGGATTGCTGGGTCAGACTGGACGAGATCTCCGGATCGATGGGGGAGCCATAGTCCATGCCAAGATACATGAGGGTCAACAGCAGGAAAAGACCACCGACCGCATACAGGATCTTTTTGAAATCCTGCTGCAGCAGTTCCCTGCTCCTGGCTTCAAAGAAAAGTTTCTGGATCGTGAGTACGGCAACGATGGCAATGGTCAGTTGTGGGATGACCTGTGCCATGGATGGCGCTCTGAATTTATTGTACAGCGGAAGATGTTCGAAGAGGAAAGTGTTGAAACCGGCCAGGTGCTTACCCCATGAAATGAGGATGCCGAAAACCGTCATCGCCAGTAAAGCCCAGCGCATCGGCGTTTTCAGGATCACAAATCCGATGAGGCCAAAGAGACATAAGAAGACACCGAGATAAGCGGGGCCGGCAGTGAAGGGCAATCCGCCCCAGTAT
>JAKPSI010000008.1 GCA_029555415.1 Bacteroidota bacterium
CCATCGCCTGCATCGAATTTCTCGGGGGCAACCTGGATACCGAGATAGGGGCGTTTCACATCACCGAATTTGATCAGGTCGTTCACGATCTTCTTTACCAGATTCACCGGTATCGCGAAGGAATAACCCGCGTAAGTGCCACTGGGAGCGAGGATCGCTGAGTTGATACCGATCAGTTGTCCATCCGTACTGATCAGCGCGCCACCACTGTTACCCTGGTTCACGGCCGCGTCGGTCTGGATGAATGATTCGATCGGTGTCTGGCTCTGACGGCTGTTGATATTGATCGAACGGCCTTTGGCACTGACGATACCGGCAGTGACCGTTGTTTCCAGAGATAGGGGATAGCCGATGGCGAGGACCCACTGTCCGAGTTTCACATTATCCGAGTTGCCATATAAAAGGAAAGGGAATCCGGTGCCATCGATCTTCAGGACGGCGAGGTCACTGCTGGGATCACGGCCGATCACACGTGCCTTGTAAGTTTTCTTGTTGTTGAGCGAAACGGTGATCTCATCCGCAATACCATCACCACCATCGGATACAACGTGGTTATTGGTCACGATATAGCCATCATCACTGATGATGACCCCACTGCCGGAAGCGCGTTGCTCCGGCTGGATCTGCGGACCGAAATTGAAGAACTGATCGAAGAAATCATCCATGCCGTTACCATTGCGGTTGCGGGGCAGCTGATTGCTGATCCTTTTGGCAGGGATCTTCGTTTTGATGTGCACGACAGCAGGCACGGCGGCATTGGCTGCTTTCGTGAAATCGACGGGTTCGCCGACGTTGGCGGCATTGTCGAGATAGCCGGCATAATTGGCGGGTACCTTTCCATCACTGGATTGTACAAATGCCATTCTGTTTTTGCCGGTGAAATGATTGTAGAGGACCACACTTCCCAGTGCGGAACCTGCACTGACGGCAATGACGAGTAACAATTGTTTCCATTTCATAGTCTGTTCTGCTTTTAGGTTTTTTATGTTGTACGGTTCGTTCCGTTGTGTATACAAATTAACGACCCATCTTGTTCATTACACTTTCCGTCCCGGGAGTTTAACAAATCATTTACCATGACCTTCGTACTTCGGGCCGACCGTAAATTTAATGAGTCTGGCAGAAAAAAAGAACAGCTACTTATTGCCCGTCAGGAAGGCCATCGTATCCACCCCATCCGCATAATCCGTCAGGGACGGGGCCTGGGCCTGACCGAAGGGGATCCAGTGCCGGCCAACGACGCACTGCAGGTCATCCCGGTCCCGGAGCGAAGCGGTCACTTCTTCCAGCTCCCTGTAAAACGAATAATTCAGCTGACTGATGGGAGAGAAGAGGGAAGCTTCTTCGGATAACAATACCGTTCCGTTCGTCATGTAGAATTTTTTGTTCAGTACATGCAGGGCCAGATTATAATCGTAGTTGTTCCGGAATTTATGATGGTCCGAGAAGTAACTGTATTTCCGGAAGGTCTCGAGCAGCGGAACGAAATCATATCCTTCGGGTACATACAGCTTGGTCACGTTCCGGCAACCCATCCCGAAATAGAGATGCACATCATCCGCCAGTCGATCCAGTTCAGCGCTCGTTTCATTTCCATCCAGGATGGCAACAGAAGTCCGGTTACGCCGGATGATATGCGGATACTTCCTGAAATAATAATCGAAATAACGGGATGAATTGTTGCTGCCCGTTGCGATATACCGGTCACAACCCTTCAGCATCTCACTGAACCGGATCTGTTCGCCGCAGGCGGGCTCCATTTCAGTGAGTTTTTCAACCAGGTGACGGATCAGGACATTGTCCTTTGAAGAGGGCTTCAGCATCAGCTGGTGACCCGCGGCAAAACCGCACAGCAGATCATGGAAACCCACCATCGGGATATTACCGGCCATGACGATACCGGTAAGGGGCGTTTTGCCCGGTGCATATTCCTGGAGCGGATAAGCGGACAACCATGTCTCTAAAAGATCCCTTTTCAGGAAGGCTTTTGCGGCCTCATCCGAAGCTTTTTTTGAGAATTCCGGGATGAACCAGCCATTCTCCCGCCCGGCCCTGTCAAGGGTTTCAAGCCAGACCGGATCTTCTGATAAAATATAGCGACCCAACTCATCCAATAAATCGATCCGATATTGTATTTTCATCCCGTTGATTTAATTTTGTAAAAATAATTCTCAATCCGTTAATTAATCAATTATGGCTATCAAGATTACCGAAGAATGTATCAACTGCGGGGCTTGCGAACCCGAGTGTCCCAACAATGCAATTTATGAAGGCGGCGTTGAATGGGCTGTTGCCGATGGCACAACTGTAAAAGGTTCTTTCACCCTGCTCGATGGTTCCGTTGTCGATGCCGATGCAAAGAACGCCCCTGTTTCCGTTGATACTTACTATATCACTCCCAATAAATGTACCGAGTGCCAGGGCTTCCACGAAGAACCCCAGTGCGCTGCTGTTTGCCCGGTTGACTGCTGTGTTCCTGACGAACTGTATCAGGAAACCGTTGATCAGCTGATGGCGAAAAAAGGTCTGCTGCACGCCTGATAAAATGCACCCTGTGTGCATAAGTTAGCGACGGAAAATTTGGATTCCGGCAGTTCCTGATATAACTTGTATACATATAATACAGCAGTTTAAACGCTGCTCAAATAGTAACGGGTGATATTTCCCGTTGTAAAAAGGTGAAGGAGAAACGGCCTTCACCTTTCTTATTTTCCCCCTCCCTAAAACAGACCTGTATGAAGCTTATCCCTTTTTTATGCCTGTCCGCAATGGTGATCCTCGCCGGCTGTGCGAATGAGCAGGCCAAACAGGAGACCGTTCCTACCGGTGAAGTCCCCAATTTGCTGCAACAAACGGATATTGAGTTCTCTGACTACTCCAATAAGCATGGTATGAAGGCGGCATTTCTGAAGTATATGGACAGCAGCGCTGTGATGCTCCGGCCCGGCCACATGCCTTATGAAAAGGATTCCGCTTTCGCCCTGATCAAGGGGATGGTCGATTCTACCTTTGTACTGACCTGGGGCCCCATGCGGACCATCGTTTCCGGCGAACTGGGCTATACCTACGGAACCTGGAGTTCCCGCGGAAAGAACCAGCCTGTTGAGTCGGCCGAAAGAGGCACATATGTCACGATCTGGCGCAAACAGGCTGACGGCAGCTGGAAATTCGTGCTCGACACGGGTAATCCGGGGCTTTCCCCTCAGAAATAGCCCTTTTTTAGCATTTCAGATTTTAACCGGAACTTTTTTTAGGCAATATTTGCGCAGTAAAACCACATCAATTCCTGCATGAAAAAGAACATCGCGCTGGTGACCGGCGGCTTTTCCGGCGAAGCGGTCATCTCGTACCGGACTGCGAATACGATCGACAGTCACCTCGACCGTAATTTATTCAACGTTTATAAGATCGATCTTACCCGTGAAGGCTGGTTCCATGAATTAGCAGATGGGTCAAAGGCCGAAGTCAATAAGAATGATTTTACTATTCAGGTGGATGGTAAGACCATTAAGTTCGATGCAGCCTTCATCGGTATGCATGGCACTCCCGGTGAAGATGGTAAACTGCAGGGCTATTTCGATATGCTGCAGATCCCTTACACCAGTTGTGATGCCGCCACTTCAGCGCTGACCTTCAACAAGCGTTATGCGGTTGCGGTAGCGGGTATGGCCGGTATTCCCGTTTCCAAATCAATATTGTTACTGAAGAGCAGTTATACGGATGCGGCTGAGATCCGCGCTACACTTAAATTCCCCGTTTTCGTAAAACCGAATAACGGCGGATCCAGCATCGGCATGAGCAAAGTGAATCAGCCCAATGAAGACCTGGAAGCGGCGATCACCAAAGCTTTCAATGAGGACGATCAGGTGCTGGTGGAAGAAATGATCGTTGGCCGTGAATTCACCGTAGGCGTATTCAAAACAAAAGGACAGATCATCGTACTGCCACTCACCGAAGTGAAGGCCGATGCCGATATGCCCTTCTTTGATTTCGTTGCCAAATACCAGGGCAAATCATCCGAGCAAACACCGGCGGAAGTGGATGATGTTACGGCTGACAAGATCCGCGCTACCGCCGCGAAGATCTATTCCGTTTTCAACTGCCGCGGGGTCGTCCGTATCGATTTCATCTATAATGAAGCCGCCGGCAAACCCTATATGCTTGAGATCAATTCCATTCCCGGCCAAAGCTCCGCCAGCATCGTACCCCAGCAGGTTCAGGTGATGGGCTGGAGTTTACAGGAATTTTATACTAAATTGGTTGAAGAAGCATTTTTGAATAGTTGATAATTGATAATTGATAATGGATAATGGAAAATGGATAAATGAGAATGGCATCAGGATCATAGCAGATTTTTAAAAGGTAATAGGTTATAGGTAAGAGTTGAGTGCGATGCTGCTGATAGAAATAAAAGATGAACATCCCTTATTGACCCCAAGAATGATCTTGCAGCTTATAGCTTAAAGCTTGCAGCTCTAAAACGACTTACGAAAATTTAAACGACTTTCAACTTGTTCCAATTCATCACCAAACGCCCCTTGTGGCTCAATATCCTGGCCGGGATCATTCTTGGGCTGGGCATATTTGCGCTCGTATTATTGTCGCTCAACTGGGTCACTCACCACAATGAATCCAATGTAGTGCCTTCCGTTGTCGGTAAGAATTTCGACGATGCGAAGAAACTGCTGGAGAAGGCAGGCTTTGATGTGGAGATCCAGGATTCCATTTATACGGATACGGCGAAAGCACTCACCGTACTGCGCCAGTTCCCCGAAAGTGATGAAGTGGTGAAGGTCAACCGCAAGGTGTACCTGACCATCACGCGCTTTGAACCACCTCTGATCGAAATGCCCAATCTGGTCGGTTACAGCTTGCGTAACGCGGAGATGGTACTGAAGAATCTCAATATCCGTATCGGTGAAACGGTCTATAAACCTGATTTTGCGAAAGGATCCATCCTGCAGCAATTGTTCAATGGATCTCCCATTGCACCGGGCACAAAAATAAAAATGGGCAGCTCCGTTACCCTGGTGATCGCAGATGGCGGTGGTACCGAGACTTTCATGGTGCCGAATCTGATCGGACAGCGTTTCGGTGATGCCAAACAGCAACTGGAATCAGCAGGTCTTGGCTTCGGTGTCATCATGGGCGATGTATCCGATACGCTCAACTCCTATATCTACTGGCAAAGTCCCCAGCGTTATGACGAAGAAAAGAAACTGCAATATATCCGCACCGGACAACTGATCGATGTCAGACTGCAGATCGAAAAACCTGCCGTTACTGATTCGACCGGACAATTGCAACCACAATTATAAATGCGCCACATCATGGAAAACATCACCGTAGAACAACTGAAAGCCCGCATGGACGCGGGTGAGAAGATCAACCTCATCGACTGCCGCGAACCATCCGAATACGCTGAATTCAATATCGGCGGAAAACTGATCCCGCTGGGTCAGATCCAATCCATGCAAACAGAAGAGATCGACGACCTGAAGAACGAAGAGGTCATCATCCATTGCCGCAGCGGCAAACGCAGTGTTACAGCCTGCTTATTCCTCGAAACACTGGGCTTCACTCATACAGTGAATGTACTGGGCGGGGTGCTCGACTGGCAAGCCAAATTCCCCGCGCAGTAATTTCATCCTCAGAATTTCAGATTCAGGGCGATCATATAATTGATACCGGCCATCGGGAAGTAATAGTTGTTGACCGACAACTGCCCGCCGCTGATATAATTGTAAGTATAGCCATTGGGTTCGTATTGATTGTTGAATACGTTGCTGACCTGACCGGTCAGTACCCACTCCGTATTCTTCTTTTTCCTCAGCGTATACGCCGCGCGCAAATCCTGCACAAAATAAGGGTCCAGACTCCGGCTTGCCTGCTGCGTGTTATCCAGGTACTGACGGCTCACATACTTGGCAGGGAAACTCAGTTCAAAGACCGGCGAGGCATGCCAGTTCAGTGCCAGCGCGCCTGTGATGGCAGGAGAGAATGCGATATCCGGAGCGGAATATGCTTTCAGTTGCTGCCCGCCATTATCATAATCATCGATGAACTCTGTAAAATCTAGGACCTTATTCCGGCTGAGCGTCAGGTTCCCGCGCAGGTCCCATTGTTTGTTCAGTTTGTAACCGCCCTGCAGTTCAATGCCTGCACGATAACTCTCCGGTATATTGGTACGTGTATAAGCGCCTACATCATTGATCTGTCCGGTCAGCACCAGCTGATCATGATAACGCATGTAATACACCGTGGCCGACCAGTTATAAACCGGTTGGATCCTTTCTACGGATGCTTCCCAGTCCTGTAGTTTTTCCGGTCGCGGTTGCTGACTCGCGCCCGCTTCAAAATCATCGCGGTTAGGTTCTTTGGAAGTGCGGCTGTAGGAAACATAGCCTTTCCATCCGTTCGACTGGAAACTGATCCCGGCTTTGGGATTGAAGAAATGCCAGCGGTTGCTGATATGCAGTGAAGGGTTATCCCTGAATCCTTCTATATCATAATTGACATAACGGTATTGCAGGTCATAGAAGGCTGACCATTTATCATTGATCGCCGTTTGTTGCTTCAGGAAAACATTCGCGTCGTATTTCCATGCATTGAGGATGTACCAGGTGTCCGAACCGCTGAAGCCGTGTGCGGACCATTTCAGTTTACCGAAATGCCTGCCATCATATTGCGTGAAACTGCCGCCCAATGTGGCTTCTGTACGCTTGTTCTTGTAATGCAGCGCATATATGTTACCATAGAATGAATTCTTCAGCCATAACTGACGGATGAAATCATCTGTTACGCCCGGCCCGGTCACACCATACTTGCTGTAAGGTTCATCCGCCTTGTATTGCTCATAATATCCTTTGCCCTTTGTCATGAAGAATGCCGTGTTCCAGCTGAAATGTCCGCCGCCATTATGATTCAGGAAGAACTGGTAATGGTCCTGCCAGTAATTATCTGTTTCATTATCGTAAGGATCTCCGGGTTTTTCAGTACCCGCGTAGTTAACGGTCCTTCTTCGGTCGTGCAGGTCCTGTTCCGTAACGCCATACCATGCCTGGTAGGTCTTTTCTTTTCCGGAGAACACATTGAAACGGAGTTGTGTTTTCGCGTTCAGCCAGCCAGTTGTGAAATGCAGGGATCGCATATTACTGGAAGCGCGGTCGATGAAACCATTGCTGCTGATCCGGGATAACCGGACTTCAGTGAAGAAGTGATCAGCAACGAGTCCGCTGCCGGTCTTAATGGTATTCTTCCAGGTATTGAAAGAACCGAAGCTGTTATTGATCTCCCAGTACGGGTCTTTGTGGATCTCATTGGTGCTGACATTGATACTGCCGCCGAAAGAGCCTGCTCCATTGGAAGAGCTGCCCACGCCACGCTGCACCTGGATACTCCCGGTACTGGATGCAAAATCGGGCAGGTCAACGAAGAATGTACCCTGACTTTCTGCATCATTGAAAGGGATGCCATTAAGGGTAACATTGATGCGGGTCGCATCCGTACCCCGGATCCGGATACCGGTATAACCTACACCATTGCCGGCATCGGAATAGACCACCACTGAAGGGGTCTGATTCAGCAGGAAGGGAAGGTCCTGCCCCAGGTTCAGGCTCCGGATCTCTTTGCCGGAAAGATTCGTGCGGGTAAATGGCGCTTTATCGCCGGCCCGGACGGCCCTGACCTCAACAGGAGTCAGTAAATAGAAACTGTCTTTGGCCGGCGCTTGTTGCTGGCCCATGGCGCTGGTCGTGATCAGACCAGACAGGATGAAAAATGCAATCCTCTTCATTTTTTTTAATTTAAACAGGTTAAAAAATGAGAGGGAAATGCTGTGGAGAAAGGGGAAATAATTGGTCCTCCTTCCCTGCGCAGGCATTACCCTGATCAGGTTAAACGGGTTTGATCTCAGATTATCAGTCACTTATGCGGCCGATAAACACCCCGGGAAACACTGAAAACTTACAAAGCTTTCAACAGAAAGTGCAAGAACTGCTGCAAAGTTAAGGGGAAAATAAATCCATGACCTGTAACTTTTCTACCCTTCTCTTCGTACCATATGAAACCACTGAGTATGAAACATGCTTTTTTTGCCTTTTTAGTGTTCTGTATGACCGGCCTGGCTGCACAGGCACAGGAATGGACTCCGGATGCTTCTGCCTCCAAACGTGACCTTTCCGGTTTTCATGGGATCGATGTCTCCAATGGCATCGTACTGGTGCTGATCGCTTCAGATAAGGAAGAAGTGTATGTGTCGGCATCGGATAATGAGTATCGCGACAAGATCTCCACAACCGTGGAAGGCGGTGTGCTGACCATTAAATACAGTATCCAGATCAATAAACATAAGAAGGAAGAAAGGAATCTGAAAGCATGGGTCTATTATAAACAACTCGATATGCTGACCGTTAGCACAGGCGCTTTGCTGAAATGGCAAAATGAGCTGAAAGCTGCCAGCATGAAGATCAAAGCCAACACCGGAGCGATCGTGAACGGCGCAGTGGATATCGCCGATCTGGATGTGAACCAGGATACCGGATCGATCATAACCCTTACCGGTACCGCTATTAAACTTTCCGTTCAGGGTGATACCGGCAGTATTTTCAAAGGTGCTGATCTTACCACACAGAATTGTTCCGCTACAGCCAGTACCGGTGCGGGTGTTTATATCACAGTGAACAAAGAACTCAACGTGAAAGCCAATACCGGAGGATTTATCAAATACAAAGGCGAAGGTGGGATCCGGGAAGTGAAGACGCATACGGGAGGAAGGGTATCAAGGATATAGTCGTTAGTCAGAAGTCAATAGCAGGCAGTAAACAGCCAAGCAAACAATTTAACCAACCAACAATATGAAAAAAATATTCTTAATGGCTTTGTGCTCGGTCACTGTGCTGAGCGGTTTTTCCCAAAAGACCTTCAATGATCCGAATGCGGAGAAGCGCAATGTGAGCGGATTTCATGCCATATCGGTCGGTGGCGGGATCGACCTGTATCTTTCAAAAGGCACGGAAACCGTAGCGGTCAGTGCATCGGATACAAAGTACCGCGACCGTATCCGGACCGAAGTGGTGGACGGGGTACTGAAGATAGGATATGAATACAGGGAAGGTGTCAACCTTGTATGGGGTGATAAAAGACTGAGGGCGTATGTTTCTTATGCCATACTTGATCAGCTCACGGCCAGCGGTGGTTCAGATGTAATTGTGGATGGAGAGATCGCGTCCGAAAGATTGAAATTGCGTTTGTCCGGTGGTTCTGATTTCAAGGGAAAAGTGAATACGAAAGAACTGGAAGTTGGTGCCAGCGGCGGAAGTGACGTGAACATTTCAGGGAACGCAGGTAATCTGAAGATCGATGCCAGTGGCGGCAGTGATTTCAAAGGCTACGAACTGATCACGGATATCTGTAATTTAGAAGCCAGTGGCGGCAGCGATATTTATATTACCGTGAATAAGGAAATGACCGCGAATGCCAGTGGTGGCAGTGATGTATATTATAAAGGGAACGGACTGATCCGCGACTTACGGACCAGCGGTTCTTCAGGAGTCCATAAATCAAGCCGATAATAAATACCCGACAATGAAAAAATTATTACAATTAAGTTTAGCACTGGCGTTGTTCGCAACAGCGACCGCACAACCGGTGAACGACCCCAATGTGGAAGTGAGAACCACCGGCAGCTTTCATGGCATCAATGTATCCAGCTCCTTTGATGTATATATATCCCAGGATGCTCAGGAAGCACTGGCCGTGAGCGCCGCAGATACAAAATACCGTGATAATATCAGGACCGAAGTGGTGGATGGTATCCTGCGTATAACCTATAACTCAAGTGGTGGCTGGGGTGGCGGCAATAAGAAACTGCGTGCCTATATTTCCGTGAAACAATTGGATAAGCTGACCATCAGCGGAGCATGCGATGTTTTCATCAAAGGCACACTGAAGGCGGACGATCTCCAGATCAGTCAGTCAGGAGCCAGCGACCTGAAAGGGTCTTCATTCGATGTTCAGCGTCTGACCATTTCCCTCAGCGGAGCGTCGGATATGACCATTGGCGGAAAGGCTGCCCGTCTGAAAGTGGATGCCAGTGGTGCCAGTGATTTCAAAGGGTACGATCTGACAACAGAATACTGCGATGCAGATGCTTCCGGCGCCAGTGATATCCATATCACCGTGAATAAGGAGCTGAATGTAAAAGCCAGTGGAGCCAGTGATGTGAAATATAAAGGTGAAGCACTGATCCGTGATCTGAAGACCAGTGGTGCAAGTGGTGTTTCAAGAGGCAGATAACTAAGGATGAATTACGTATAGCCCTAAAGCTCCCGACCGGGGGCTTTTTTTGTGCCATGAACTTTTTCAAAGTATCGTTCAGGTAACCCGAAACTCCGGAGTATGAACACAGTAGGTATTAAAAAGAAAAAGACCCCATTAGGAGTCTCTTGTTGCGAAGGGGAGGATCGAACTCCCGACCTTTGGGTTATGAGCCCAACGAGCTACCGCTGCTCTACTTCGCGATTTGGACTGCAAAGATAACCTTACAGGCAATACCTGCCAAACAATTTTAATGAGTTACCTTTGCAGGCTGAAGTAAATAAGCAGAAAAAAATCAAAAGTCGTTGAAAGCAGGATTCGTCAATATTTTCGGAAGACCCAATGCGGGTAAAAGCACGCTGCTGAACGCGCTGATGGGAGAGAAACTGGCCATCGTTTCCCCCAAAGTGCAGACAACCCGTCACCGCATCAAAGGGATCCTGACCGAAAAGGAGTATCAGATCATTTTTTCGGATACACCGGGTATCATTGAACCGAAATACAAGCTGCATGAAAAGATGATGCAAGCGGTCAAAGGTGCTTTGGAAGACGCGGATTGCGCGATGCTGATCGTTGATGTGAAGGAGAACCTGGAAGAAGTGGATGCCATTTTCACACAACTGAAATTACGCGTCCCCGCGATCGTGGTGGTCAACAAGATCGATCTGGCCTCAGAAGAGAAGATAAAGGAAGCGGTCGCTTTTTTTGCCGCCCGGCCTTATTGCAAAGAAGTCGTGACACTCTGCGCACTCACCGGCATCAATAAGAAGAAACTGATCAATACCATCCTGAAATACCTGCCGGAGGGCATGCCTTTCTTCGACGGCGATGATATCAGTGACCTCAATACGAAGTTCTTTGTGGGTGAGATCGTCCGTGAAAAAGTTTTTGAACTGGCGCAGGATGAGATCCCTTATCATACCGCGGTCCTGGTTACGGAATACAAGGAAAAGGAAAGCCTGGTGAAGATCACCGTTGACATCATCGTACACCGCGAGACCCAGAAAGCGATCCTGCTGGGCTTAAAGGGCTCTATGATCAAACGCATCGGCACTTCGGCGAGAAAGGATATTGAAGCATTCATCGGACAAAAAGTATTTCTCCAGTTATTCGTGAAAGTGAAACCGAAGTGGCGGGAGAATGAATTACAGCTTAAAGAATACGGATATTAACACCGGGTGACCGGTCAAAAAACAAGGTATGAGTTTTACAGTAGCAATAGTCGGCCGTCCGAACGTAGGGAAAAGTACATTATTCAACCGCTTGCTGGAACAGCGTAAGGCGATCGTGGATGATATGAGCGGTGTAACGCGTGACCGCCAGTATGGGGTCAGCGACTGGAACGGCAAAACGTTCAATGTCATTGACACCGGTGGTTTCGTGGAAGGCAGCGAAGATGTGTTCGAGAAAGAGATCGCCAAACAGGTGCTGATCGCGGTGGAAGAAGCGGATGCGATCATCTTCATGGTGGATGCCATCACCGGCATGACCAATCTGGATGATGCCATGGCTTCGGTCCTGCGCAGGAGTACCAAACCGGTCTTCCTGACCGTGAATAAGGTTGACAATAATGAAAGGCTGATGGAAGCTTCCGAGTTCTACAGTCTCGGTTTCGATCATATCTTTTTCATCGCGGCCGCAAGCGGCAGTGGTTCCGGCGAACTGCTGGATGCGATCGCGGAACTGATTTCCGAAGATGCTTCCGCGGAGACCCTGGCGATCCAGGACCTGCCGAAGTTCGCGATCATCGGACAACCCAATACCGGTAAATCCTCTTTGCTGAATGCACTGATCGGGCAGGAGCGTACCATCGTGAGTGATATCGCAGGTACGACGCGCGACAGTATCCATACACACTATAATCTGTTCAAAAAGGAATTCGTGCTGATTGATACGGCCGGTATCCGCCGGAAGACGAAGGTGAATGAGGACCTCGAGTTCTATTCCGTGATCCGGGCGATCAAGGCACTGGATGAAGCGGATGTTTGTCTCTTATTGCTGGATGCAGAAAAAGGCATCGCGGCGCAGGATCTCAACATCTTCAGCCTTGCCGTACGTAAAGGAAAAGGGATCGTGGTGCTGGTCAATAAGTGGGATCTCGTTGCCAAAGAGACCAATACCGCCAAAGCGATGGAAGATGAACTGCGTAAAAGATTCGCTCCGTTCTCTGATGTGCCCATCCTTTTCATTTCCGCCAAAGAAAAGACCCGCATTTTCAAGGCGATCGAAGTCGCCCTTGATGTATACGAACACCGTCATCAGAAATTACCGACCTCCGCGCTCAATGAGGTCATGCTGAAAGCGGTTGAATCCTATCATGCACCGGTCGTACGTGGCCATGCGGTGAAGATCAAGTACATCACGCAACTGCCTACACCGGTACCTTCATTCGCGTTCTTCTGCAATTTCCCGGATGATATCAAGCAGCCGTATAAGAACTACCTGGAGAACCAGTTGCGCAAGCATTTTGATTTCACGGGGGTGCCTATACGCTTATTCTTCCGGAAGAAGTAGACAAGTGTCTGATAATCAATTATTATTTGAGGTGTAAATTATTAGCTCCTGAAGCCTTTGGAAATTCAGATCCGTTATTTACCTTTGCGCCTGCCTGAAATAAATCGGGCAACAAACTAAAAAATAAAAAAGTACAATGAAAAAAGTATTTGCAATCCTGGCTATCGCTGGTTTCATGGCATCTTGCAACAACGACGCTAAAACTGAAGGCGAAAAGAAAGACACTACAGCTACTACAGTTGATACAACTGCTAAAGCTGTTGATACAACCGCTAAAGCTGTTGACACAACTGCTAAAGCTGTTGATACAACTGCTACAAAGATGTAATCATTGTACTGAACAATATTACTTCTTGCAAGAAGTTCCCCTGGTTTTACCGGGGGATTTTTTTTGCCCGCAGGTCATGGATCATTGTATGATCAGCCAGGTGAATTATTGACAGGTAGTGCCGTTCTCTGTCATTTACCGATCAAAGCGGAAAATGCCGCGACCTGCTCCCTGAATTGATCCAGGAGCGCAAGCTGTTCGCGGATGAAACTATTCTCGTTGGGTTTTCCGGTCACGGCTTCCATTTCGGCAACGGACTCATACACCATCTTCCGGAAAGGATTATCATAATCCTTCTGACGTGAGCTCCGCATCCCCTCCACCATCCAGGTGCGTGTGCGCACGGCTTGTTGCAGTAGTTCCTGCATTTTTTTGCGTGTCAGTCCGGAAGCTTTCATTCCCAATACTTCCAGCAGTGAGGCATAGGCATGCTGCATCTTTTCTTTCGCATAGAGTTTCGATTGCTGTCCATAGAAATCATGTACATCATCCCAGCTGTTGAAGGTGTCTTTCCGGATCTTGCGGATGAGCGACTGAACCGCCTGGTCAGGTATGAGTTGTCCTCCGATATTCTTCCATCCCTTTCTTTCCGGTTTGGCCGGAAGCTGGGTGGTCCATTGTTTCCAGCTACGGATATTCGGATGGGCATTGGCCCATTCCAGTAATTGCGTTACACCATAATACACGATCATCTCCCGGAAAAGCGCGTCGGCCTGCGGCACTTTCAGCAGAACGACCTTTCTTTTTGAATGTTCGAATCCTTCGACTGTGAATTCCTTATCATGCTTGTGTTTTTTCCCGCCCAGCAACTTCCCGAAAATTTCAAGAGCCTGGAACATTTCTTCCACACTGTCAGGCGCCAGATAATCGTATTCCAGTAACTGTGTTTTGTCGATCCGTTTGTCGCGGCTCACATATTTCCCCGAATTGCGTGCCAGCGCATACATATTGTACAGGAACCAGTATCCCGGCATCACGACCAGACGGTCGCGGCTCACATCATTACTGACCAGTGAGAAAGGAATGGGTATGTTCAGTTCCGCGGGGAAATCACCTTTGGCCAGCAGCGTATAACATGCAAAGCTGGAATTGTGTTTCAGACTTACGCAGAGCCCCGGCCAGAAACCCCGCCCGGCAACGAGTTCACCATCGGCACCCCGTGAATTATGGTTCGAGCCTATCGTGGCGCCGGCTGCCATATTACTTTGCCCGAAGATCGTGGCTGCACAAAGAAATGAATTGTTATGGTGCTGTTCGTGTGCGGGAAAGATCAGTGAATTCAAAACTTCGCAGCAGGAGATGGTGGAATTTTCGCCCAGATACGAGTTGATCAGACGCGCTCCGTACTTCAGTTGTGAATGATCGGCCAGGATGAAGCGTACCGCTTTAACTCCATAAAAGATGCGGCAACCGTAGCCAATGATCCCGTTCACGAGTTCACATCCTTCTCCGATCTGTGAAGATGCTTCCGGTGTGGAATTGATCGTGAGGTTCTTCAGTTTGTTCGCGCCTTTGATATACGCGTCACTGCCGATCCAGGTGTCCTTGATGATGCGTGTATTCTTGATCACGGTCCGGTCGCCCACCTTACCATAGTACCCGCGCTGTTTATCGAATTTCTTTTCCGTGAAATTCCTGAATTGATCCTGCAGCACCTTATCATCACGGAAGCGCGACCACAGGAACGCGTCACCCGGCAACATACCATTGAAAGGAAGGATGCTGCGGCCGCCATTTTCATTACATACCTCCAGCCAGATCCGTACCGCTTCCTTTTCACCTTCACGGATGATTCCATTGCCGAATTTGGAATGATCCGTTGTGGCCAGCTCATTGATGTTGACCAGGATCACATCATTGCCGATGATATAATGACTCATGAAGTTCACGTTATCGATGACCACATTGTCACCGATATCGCAACTGATGATCGTACTGTTGTACAAACCGACCGGCATCCTGAGATTATTGAACTCCAGATAACAGGCTTCCAGTTTACCGATCCGCACCAGACCGAAGAATGAGCAATGTTTGACCAGTGCCGGATTGAAAGAATCCGATACCTGTACTTTGTCCCAGTTGTCGGACGTATTCCCATTCCGCACCAGCACTTCGGCCTCGTAGGCCGTCAGCTTCCGGTATTTGATGCCACTCCGGTTCTGCATTTCACGCAGATAATATTCATTCTTCCCTTTCGGGATATACTGCTTCTCCACGAAGCCATAGCCGATGGAGGAGAGGGGAGATTTGCGGATGAGGTTCATATGTTCGTTGATTCTTATTTCGTAAATTATTTCAGCAGATCACTATTAAAGTTGCCGCTGTAAGCTATAAGCTTCAAGCTACAAGGGCATTCTAAAATGCAAACAGCTTCATTGAGATAGTTGTTGCCAATTCATCAGCATGTTTAAATCCGGGTATGTTGTTCACTTGCAGCTTATGGCTTGCAGCTTGAAGCTTTTATTTGGCTATGAAATGAAAAGCTCCCGATTTAAACTTGTGCCTTTAGCATGCTACTCCACCGTTACCGACTTCGCCAGATTCCTCGGCTTGTCCACATCCAGCTCTTTTGCCAGTCCGATATAATAGGCGAGTAACTGCAGCGGTACCACACTCAGCATCGGTGCTACGATCTCATCCGCTTCCGGAACGGTCATCACCGCTTCGGAAAGACCGGCGGCCACTTCATCGCCTTCGGAAATAACGGATACCACCCGCCCTTTCCGGGCACGGATCTCCTGCATATTACTTACCACTTTTTCATGATAGGCATCACGGGTGGCAACGAATACTACCGGCAGTTCTTCATCCACCAGTGCTATCGGCCCGTGTTTCATTTCCGCTGCGGGATATCCTTCCGCGTGGATATAGGAGATCTCTTTCAGTTTGAGCGCACCTTCCAGTGCCACCGGGAAATTATAACCACGACCGAGATAAAGGAAGTCGCGGGCATCCTTGTATTTTTCTGCAATTGCACGGATATGATCTGCGGATTGCAGTACGACCGCTACTTTCTCCGGAATATCATGCAGCTCATTCAGTAAATGCTGGTAACGTTCCTGGCTGATGGTCCCTTTCAGATGCGCGATCTTCAGAGCCATCATTGTCAGTACCGCCAGTTGCGCGGTGAAAGCCTTGGTGGACGCCACGCCGATCTCAGGTCCCGCATGCGTATAAGCGCCGGCATGACTGGCTCTGGCGATGGAAGAACCCACCACATTCACAACACCGAGAATGATCGCGCCTTTGGATTTAGCGGTTTCGATC
>JAKPSI010000047.1 GCA_029555415.1 Bacteroidota bacterium
TTACTGCCCTACCCCGATGCTCTTGGGATCAATTTTTACCAGTTCGGCCAACGGATCCATCAGCCGCCTTCCTATGCTCACCGCTCCCCTTACTGTGATATCATGATCCGGAAATTCACTGCGGGCTATTTCTGAAGCTGAATAAATACTTGCCCCGTCTTCATTCACCAGGTAAACCGGCAGTCCGGTCTCCAATCCTTTGATGAACTGCTCCGTCTCCCTGCCGGCCGTACCATCCCCGATAGCGAAAGCTTCAATAGCATGTGAACGAAGCAGCATCCGGATCACAGATGCGGCTTCACTGATCCGGTTCTTTTCATGTACATATATCAGTGTGTTCGTGATCAGTTCTCCTTTTTCATCTATGCAAACAACCTTGCAACCCGTGCGGTAACCCGGATCAATGGCCAGGATACGCCTGCTGCCCAATGGCGCACTCAGTAACAACTGCTTCAGGTTTTCGGCAAAAACATGGATGGCTTCCTCATCTGCGGCCGCTTTTAATGACGTACGGAATTCGGTTTCCAGCGATGGCTGTAACAATCTTTTATAACTGTCTTTAACCGCTTTGCGCAATTGCTCATTTGAAGCACTCATTCCTTTGATATAAATGTCTTCAATCAGTCCGAGTGCCATTTCTTCGCGAGGTTCGATGCTGATCCGCAGGAACCCTTCCAGGAATCCACGCAGGACAGCAAGGATGCGGTGCGAAGGAATATGGGCGATATTTTCTGAGAAGTCAAAATAGTCCTTGTATTTAATGGCTTCCGGTTCCTTTTCAGTAACCACTTTGCAAATGATGAAGGCCTCTTTCCTGAACAGGTTTCTTAAGGTATCCCTTACCGTTATATCTTCATTGATCATCTCTGCAATGATATCCCTGGCACCCTGTAAAGCCAGTTCTGCTGTTGGCACGCTTTCATTGATATAGGATGCAGCAGCAGTTTCGGGAATAATGTCCCCCTGTTGTAACAGGAGTTCTGCCAGCGGTTGCAGCCCTTTCTCCCTCGCCGAATCTGCCTTTGTTTTCCGTTTCTGCCTGTAAGGAAGGTAAATATCTTCCAGTTGGGCGATGGTAGCTGCAGCATCGATCTTCCCTTGCAGCGTGTCCGTCATTTTTCCCTGTTCGGTGATTGCTTTTTCAATAGAAGCTTTTCTTTCGGCAAATTCCTGCATAGATCGCTGCTCATCACGGATCTGCTGTATCTGCACTTCATCAAGTGCCCCGGTCATATCTTTCCTGTAACGGGCGATGAAAGGGATCGTTGATCCGTCTGCAAGTAATTGCAAAACGGTTTCTACCTGTTGCTTCCTGATATTAAGTTTATGTGCGATGGGTTCTGAAAACATCAATGGGTTGTTTTTGGGGCTGCGAAAATAAGGGAAGTTTGCGATACGGCAGATGGGTGCAGTTAAACGGATCCGGGTAACATTATTCATGATTGACCTGAACGGCGGTCAACGCAACGCTAACTTTTTCTCCGGGTTGGATTCAATGAAAGTATAGATGCTGTT
>JAKPSI010000061.1 GCA_029555415.1 Bacteroidota bacterium
ATCGGCATGCTGGTGGTAGGCAAGGACATCACGGAACGGAAAGCTGCCGAAGCACGTTTGCAGGAAAGTGAATTATTCTACCGGACCCTGATCACCTACACACGCGATGGCGTACTGATCGTGGATGATACCGGGGTCATCCATTTCTCTTCACCCTCCATTGAACAGATACTGGGCTATACCGCGGAAGAAGTGAAAGGCACGAACGTGATGAGTTACGCGCACCCCGAAGATTATGAAACGGGACGGAATGCACTCCGGGATGAACTGAATCATAACCCAAGGTCCAGGTACATCCGGGTACGGGTGAAGAAAAAATCAGGCGACTGGTGCTGGTGTATCCTGCGCGGTCACAACCTGTTGCACAATAGTATCGTCAATGGCATCATGGTCTATTTTTTCGACGATACTGCGCGTAAACAGGCAGAGGACGCGCTGCGCGAAAGTGAGAACCGTTTCCGTCAATTGATACAGGATCTCAATCTCGGGGTACTGCTGCAAAATGAAAAGGCGGATATCATCATCAGCAATAAGGCCGCCCTGGAATTACTGGGGTTGGATGAACAGCAATTGTACGGGACCTCTTCGTATGACCCGTTATGGAATGTGATCCATGAGAACGGAGAACCCTTCCCCGGAAAGGATCACCCTGTACCGCTGGCGATCCGCACCGGAAAGCCGGTCCGCGATGTGGTGATGGGCGTATACCGTCCCAAAAAGAATGACCGGGTCTGGCTGCTGGTCAGCGCGGAACCGCGGTTCGGTGCGGAAGGACAGTTACTCAACATCATCAGTACCTATACGGATATCACCGAACAAAAAGATATGGCGCGTGAACTGATCGAGCATGAGATCGAAAAACAGAAGCTGATCACACAGGCAACGATCGACGGGCAGGAAAAAGAAAGGATGGAGATCGGTAAAGAACTGCATGATAATATCAGTCAGCACCTGACCACTACGCGACTGTATGTGGAAGTGATGCGTGAAAAAGCGGATGAGGCTTCGCAGGAAATGTTGTCGAGGATCCACAAGAATATTTCGGATATCATCAATGAGATCCGGCATCTGTCGCAGTCACTCGTACCCCCCACACTGGGTGATATCGGTCTGGTGGAATCCATGCGCGATATCTGTAATTCGCTCAAGATCATGCACCGCTTTGAACTGGAATTCGCGCACCGCTACTTCAATGAAGAGAATATTCCGGATAACATGAAACTGATGTTCTTCCGGATCTTTCAGGAACAGGTCAATAATATCATCCGCCATGCCGATGCCACCGAGATCCGGATCCTGCTGGAGGCTGATGCGGAGCATATCGTGATGTTCATTTCTGACAACGGGATCGGTTTTGACCCGGATCATCACCGGAAAGGGCAGGGGCTCAAGAATATCGTGAACCGGGCCACGCTGTTCAAAGGCCGGGTTGACATCAAAACCGCTCCGGGCAAGGGTTGCGCGCTGACGGTGCATGTGCCGCTGGAGCACCACGACTGATCCTTTGCACATCCTTTTTCACGCTGCTTTTAATTGCCTACCTTTGCGGCCTGCCGATTCCGGCAGGGACTTTCAACTCGCAGATAACACCCTGTTTTATTCATGAGCGATCCGATCAAACACGAATGCGGTTTGGCATTCATCAGGCTCCGGAAACCCTTTTCCTACTACCAGCAGCAGTATGGCACCGTACTGTGGGGGCTCAACAAGCTCTACCTGCTGATGGAAAAACAGCATAACCGCGGACAGGACGGCGCCGGAGTAGCCTCCGTGAAACTGAATGTGGAACCCGGATATCCCTTCATGAACCGGATCCGCAGCAATGCACCCCAGGCCATATCGGATATCTTCCAGCAGATCGGTAAAGAAGTATCGGAACTGGAACGTTACCACCCCGGCATCAAATCACATCCCGGCCTCATGAAAGGCCACGTGAATTTTCTGGGTGAACTGTTACTGGGCCATCTCCGTTACGGCACACAGGGCAAGAATAAACTGGAATACTGCCATCCCTTCATCAACCGTGATACCATTCCTACCCGCAACCTCGCGCTGGCCGGGAACTTCAATATCGTCAATACCGAAGAGCTCTTCGCGCTGGTGGGCAAAGAACCGAGTGATACCACCCGTTTCAGTGACCTGGCCGCGATGATCGAGCTGATGCATACTTTCCTTTGCAAGGAAGACGAAGCATCACCGGGACGGATGGACATCAAGAAAGTACTGAAGAAAACATTGCCGCTGCTCGATGGCGGTTTCCATGTGGGCGGACTGACCGGTAACGGTATCGGTTTCGTGTTCCGCGACGCGCATGGTATCCGCCCTTCCTATTATTACGTGAATGATGAAGTGGTGGTGGCCGCATCTGAACGTGCCGCGATCCGCACCACATTCAATGTGGGTGAGAATCAGGTGAAGGAACTCATGCCCGGTGAAGCACTGATCGTGGATGAAAACGGAGAGATCGAAGTGGCGCAGATCCTGGAACCCAAAGAGCGCAAGGCCTGTAGCTTTGAACGCATCTACTTCTCCCGCGGCAGTGATGAAAAGATCTATAAAGAAAGAAAAGCACTGGGCTATAACCTGAGTGAGCCGGTACTGGACGCTATCAAGCACGACCTGAAGAATACCATCTTCTCTTTCATTCCGAATACAGCCGAGACCGCATTCTACGGCATGCTGAAAGGCATGGAGAATTATCTGAACCGCGTGAAGGTGGAACGCATCCTCAGCTGGGGCAAGGATTATGATGATGAGAAGCTGAAGGAAATGATCAACCGCCGCATCCGGGTGGAGAAGATCGCGATCAAGGACGTGAAGATGCGCACTTTCATCACGGAAGATGTGAGCCGCAATGAAATGGTGCAGCACGTGTATGATATCACGTATGGCACGGTGCGTCCGGGTGAGGATACGCTGGTGGTGATCGATGATTCCATCGTTCGCGGAACGACACTGAAAGAAAGTATCGTGCGCATGCTGGGTCGCCTGCAGCCGAAGAAGATCGTGGTGGTCTCGTCCTCTCCGCAAATACGTTATCCCGATTGCTACGGTATCGATATGAGTAAGATGGGCGACTTCATCGCCTTCAATGCCGCGGTGGAACTGCTGAAAGAAAGGAAGAATACCGATCTGCTCACGCAAATGCTGGACCGCTGCAAGGACCTCGCGCGCAATAATAAACTGCATGAAGAGAACGTGGTGCAGCAACTGTACAAACAATTCACCGCAACGGAGATCAGTGCCAAGATCGCGCAGCTGATCACACCCCCGGGCCTGAAAGTGCCGGTGGAAGTGATCTTCCAGACCATTGAAGACCTGCACAAAGCCTGTCCGAATAATCTGGGCGACTGGTACTTCACCGGTAACTACCCCACCCAGGGTGGTAACAAGGTGGTGAACAAAGCGTTCATGAATTACATGGAAGGCCGCAATGTGCGCGGATACTGATCAGCCTTTCGTCTTTCAATAAAACATCCACATGAAAGAGATCATTCTGGTGCGCCATGCCAAAAGCGACTGGGGCAACGCGTTGCTCCCTGATTTCGAACGTCCGCTGAATGAACGCGGAAAGAAAGACGCGCCGGTGATGGGTGAGCGACTCCGCAAGCGCATGCCATCCGTCGACGCATTCATTTCCAGTCCCGCCCGCCGTGCCCGCAAGACCGCCACTTTTTTCGCCAAAGCATACGGGTTGGACAAGACCGCTGTCCGCCTTATTGATGAACTCTACGAACCTTCGGTGAATAATTTCGTGCATGTCATCAGCACACTGGATGATGCGCTCTCAACTGTTGTCATCTTCTCCCATAATAATGGTATCACGGATTTCGCAAACAGTTTAACGAATGCCCGCATCGATAACATGCCGACCTGCGGCATCTTCGCTGTGAAAGTGATGACGGGTCAGTGGAAGGAATTCATGTCCGCTGAAAAAGCATTTGATTTCTTCGATTCTCCCAAAGCTGAATTATAGGAACTTCTGCATGTAGACCACGCCGCTGATGGGGTTGTTATAATACGGCGGGGTTTCTTTGAAACCATTGGCACGGTAAAGCTTCAGGGCGGCTTTCAGTGTATCAAGTGTATCCAGCCGGATACTTTTGTAACCCAGTTCCCGCGCCAGTTCCAGTGAATGGTCCAGCAATTGTTTCCCGATGCCTTTTCCCTGCCATTCCGGGCGGAGGTACATTCTTTTCAATTCCGCTTCATCATCATGCAGCATCCGTACGCCGGCACAACCGGTGAAGGAGTTTTCTTCTTTACAAAGAATGATACCTCCGGAAGGCGGTCCGTACTGAATCCCGATCTCTTTTATTTCTTCCTCAAATTGCTGAAAGCTGAGATCGATGCCCAGCCATTGCGCGTATTCCATGAACAGGATGGTGGCGGAGCGGTAATGCTCAGGCGTGGTAGCGCGGAGGAATTCAACGGGCATAGGTAACACGTTTATGCAAGCTAACGAGATACACACCGGTGAAGATGAGTGCGGCCGCGATCACTTTCTGGCCGGTCATGACTTCATGCAGGAACAGGATGGCGACCATACTCGCGAATACAGGTTGGGTATAGATATAGGAACCGGTAACACCCGCGCCGAGATGCTGGATGCCATAGATGGTAAAGGAATAGGCGAGATAGGTGCCGCAGATGACAATGAATGTGAGTGCCGCGATATGCGTGAACTGAAATGCCTCCCAGCGAATTTCTGTGAATTGTTGCGCGCCCACAGGCAGGATCATCAGCAAGCCGAATGTAAATACCCATCGGATCACATGCTGCGGCGGATAGCGGCTCATCAGCGGTTTCACGAGAATGAAATAGAAAGTATAAGAGATGGCATTTGTGATGATCAGCAGATCGCCTTCCCATGAACTGGTACCCGCACCTTTATCTTTTGAGATGATCAGCAAGGAAGCGCCTCCGATACCCAGCGCGATGCCGATCGCTTTGGCGGTCGTGATCCTTTCTTTCAGGATCCAGAACGCCAGCAGTGTGATCATGAGCGGAGTGCAAAGCATGAGCAGGGAAGCATGGATGGTGGAAGTAATGGTGAGGCCTTTGATGAAAAAGGTCTGGTTGATGGCCACACCGGTCAAGCCGCAAATAGCGAAACGTCCGATGTCCTTTTTCTCAATCCCCGCAGCCACCGTTTTTTCTTTGGATAAATGCCTGCCCCAGAACCAGGCGGACCACATCAGGATCAAACTTCCTGTTACCCGAAGGATGTTGAGCGCATAGGGTCCGACCAATGTGGGTGAGATCAGTTTCACCAGACTGAAATTGATGCCGAAGAACAGATTCGTCAGCAATACGGCGATATGTGCTTTGGATGTAGTGGTCAATGGAGCGTAATAAAGAAAAGCAAAGTTAACCTTCGCGGCGCTTATTACAGGGAACGCAGTAATGTTGTTACACAATGTTCCAGTGCGGCACCTGTTGTGGTTTCATCCATTCTTTGATCTGCTGCAGCAGCGGCTTCCAGGGCTTTGGTAAGGTCAAATTCCTGCTGACTGAATACACAGGCCTGTTTCCGCTCCTGTAAAAACTTCCCCAGGTATTCCTGTTCGGTCTGTCCCGGCGTGGGGATGAGGATGCTTTTTTTATGCAATACGGCCAGGTCCATGACAGTACTATACCCACTGCGTGCGATCACGAATTCCGCTTCTTCCATTTTTTGCTGCAGGGCTTCGGCGGATAAATGATTATGGAAGTGCAGCATATTGGTGGATGGGATCTGTGAAATGGCGCCGGGCACTCCGCGTACAAAGTCAGCCGTACCCGGATAATGCGCAATGGCCTTACTCAGCAGATCTTCAAGCATTGAACGCTGTGGTTCGGGCCCTGATAAAAGAATGAGCAGGTGTCCTTTCTTTTCAGGTATATCGCTTTTCGTGAAGCGCGACAAAGGCCCGGTATATTTCAACGTTACCGGAGGCAGTTTTTCAGGATGCGATAAGATACCGGCGAGCCCGGGTGGGCGCTGATGATCCGGCACCCAGCATTGCGTGAAACGTCTGATGTACCGGTAATTCATCCATTGCAGCAAGGCTTCGTTCCATTTGCCCAGCGGAGAAAGAATACGGAGCTGATGCGTGATGAATACGGTTGGAATGCGGGCATGGGAAAGACCGTAACGGTTATCGGAAATGATCGCATCGAAATGTTCACGTGCGGTCAGTTCTTTCAGCCAGGCACGTTCCTGGCGAATGGATGCCAGCATGCGCGGGATCTGAAAGAGCATGGAAATAAAGAGACCGGATCGGCTGCGGGCATACCGGATCTCATAACCTCTTAACGGGTACAGGGCCAGTCCGGGGAATTCCAGTTCCAGCAAACGGGCGGTGGGACCCGAGGCGGCTAAACAGGGTTCGGCGCCCTGGCGGATCAGTTCCCGGATGATGGGAATACAGCGGGTGGCATGGCCCAGGCCCCAATCGAGCGGGGCTACCAAAACCCGGACTTTCCTGTCTTTTGGACCGGTTTTGAGGGGAAAATTACCTTCCGGGGGCTGATTCATGTTAAAATTTGCCGGTTTTAGCTAAACCGTATACTAATTTGTTTGTAAAATAGTTTTATTTTAGAACTTCCCCCCTCGGGGGGCCTGAAATCAATATGATGAAGATAACCAACAAATTCGCTCTGATATTACTGGTAGCTGGTCTCGTTGTTCTTTCATCCTGCAGCCGGAATTACTATTCCGGAACGGGTAAAGGAAGCAATTGCGGATGTCCCAGCCATAAGGGAATGTCGGGCTATTGACCTTTAGAAACAGAAGACCTAACGATGAACTTTCCACAGAGAGACCTGTTGGTCCTGCTCAGGACCGATACCATGTCACAGCATGCCATTGAAGCCCATGTGGAACGCCTGAGTGCGATCGTACGTTCCGTAGAAAATTCCGAATCCTTTTGCAATGCTACTGAGTTGGTGCGCCGCAATAGCATCACGCGCAGAAAATGGCAGATCCGCCGCGCAGCACGGTTCAGTACTTTGAAGCCTTTCCATTTTTTCCTGAATAAAAATTAAGGGAACTGTTTTTCTGATCTTTTACAGGATGCATTATCCTGTCAACTTCCTTTGTATCACTTCTGGTAATTCAGATCCTGTGCTGTTCATAGAATGGTAGCAGCGATGACAGGTGTGAACGGATCAGGACAATTGTTGCAGTGCTTCCCGGAGTTTGCTGGTCATTTCACCGATCTCTTCTTTTTTACAGGTGCCCACGCTGAGGCGGTACCAGGGTGAACTGGCCGGAGCACCGAATGCATAAAAAGGAACGACGGCGAGTCCTGCTTTATCAAGCATATAAGCCGTGACGGCTGCCTGATCTTTCAACACCGTACCATCAGCTGACTTTTTACCGACGAGGGACATACGAATAGTGAGATAAATAGCGGCTTCCGGTGCGATGGCTTCCACCTCGAATCCTTCTGACTGTAAGGCTTTGAAACCGGCATAGATACCGTGCAGTCTTTCTTCGATCTCTTTTTTGAAATGACTTAGGAAATTGGTGATCGCATCCCGTTTACCGAGGAATTGCGCTACAGCTTTCTGTTCAGCCATCGGGGCCCATGCACCGATATGCGTGAGAATGGCTTTCATTTTACTGATGATGGTGGCAGGGCCCATGCTCCAGCCCACGCGCACACCGGTAGCGGCGAATACTTTACTGATGGCATCGATATATACGGTGTACTCGCGCATAGCGGGACGGAGTGATACGGGATCATAGTGTTGAATGGAACCATAGGTAAGGTGCCAGTACATCTGATCGTACATCACATATAATTTCTTCTGGTCCGGTCCGCGGCGGTTATTCTCTTCGATCACCAGATCACAGATGGCTTCCAGCTCTTCCTTACGGAAGGTAGTACCGGTGGGGTTTTGCGGGGAACAGAGGGAGATGAGCGTGGCATCTTTCACATGCGGACGGATATCAGCCGCTGTGGGCATGAAATGATTTTCCGCTTTCGCTTCGATCACGATATGTTCACCGCTCACGAAATGGGTATAGTGGTTATTGTTCCAGGAAGGAACGGCATAGATCACTTTATCACCTGCATCGCAAATAGCGCGGAACACAGCGTAGATGAGCGGACGGCCACCGGAAGCTACCAGAATATCGTTGAGTCCGTATGCCAGTCCTTGTTTGTCTTTGATGAAACTCACGAGTGCTTCACGCAGGTCCAGGTTCCCTTCCGCCGCTGGATAGTTGGTGAAATGTTTGCGGTAAGCATCGACGATACCATCTTCCAGTTCCTGGGGGATGGGGAAGATGGAGGGGTCGAAATCACCCACGGTGAAATTATAGATGCGTGCACCCTGCCGGATCTTTTCGCGGATCTCTCCACCGAGTTTAACGATCTCAGAGCCGATGAGGGTTTCAGATAAGTGGGAGAGTTTCATAACCGCAGTTTGCGCAAAAGTAAATGATTCAGGAGGAAGGGCAAAAGAGAAGCTGCTGGTTGCTGATTGATCATTGAATTTAACCACGCCTGCCTGCCGGTAGGCAGGGAGGCACGGAGGAATTGTATCGGGACGCGAACTAAAGTGGGTAGATTTTATGGAGGGCACAGGCCTGCAGGCGTTATCCACTGAAGTTTCATTTTAGCGGGAAGTTACTTCTCGCTGCGCTCGAAATGCCTGAATTGAGACTGAAGTTGCTGCAGCGACCTTTATACTTTACGTTTTCCTGTCATTCCGAGTTTTACGAGGAACCTTACATAAGCCTCAGGCAGTTAGATGTCAAATCAATACAACACACTTCCGGTGAAACGTCAACACTAGTAGACAGAAGCTATCAACTAATGGCTTTTTTGTAAATTGAGTCTTATGAAAAGTTGGCTCCGGAAAATATTCAATTCACAGTTCCCTCAGGTAAAACGCAATGTCATACCACCAAGGCCTCCGGAATGGAAACTAACTGTGAGTGATCTGTTCAGGGAAATGAAAGAAGGGAAAAGGGATTTGATCGGGCAGCAGGAGGCAGAGTGGGCAAAGGATTATGAAGTAAGTCTCATCCCAGCGCATTATAGATTTCCAAAAACTGGAGATCTGTATGAAGCGAAGATTGATCAGGAAATTTCATTTATTACACTTTGGTCTGCGCCCTTTACTGGAGGAGGAAGCGGAATTATCCGGGCCGGAGAAAGGATCTGGATCCTTAGCGAAACGAATGAAAAAACTGCGGGTACATATGCCGAAGCTGAAAATTATAAAGCGATAGAACAACGAATGGTTTCCGACTCTGATAGAGCGGCTATAAGTTATAATGGCTTTTCGCTGGTAGTGAAAACGATTGATCTGAATGAAAAATTCAGGCTGATTGAAACAGGGTTCAGTAAAAAGAGATTTGCATAAAAAAATGGCGTGTGTCACCACACGCCATTAGGATTTTAGGATTCGATCGGATCTTATAACGGGCTGTACTCTTTAAAAAGGCTCAGCTTGGTGCCTTCCACCTGCTGGCGGTAGCCTTTCCATTTATTTTCAAAGAAAGCGTTGATCTTCTGAACTACAGTCGCAATACCTGTTTCCGCATTCACCACCATCGTCGTTTCATCTTCTCCGGGTATGATCATTCTGGAGCCGATGGCCTGGTTGGCGGACTGGATCAGGGTCATGGTGGTTACATCAAACGGGCTTCTGGATAAACCCTGTTTGTCGGAAGGTTTTCCATTCACCATTTCACGGATGGATTTGATCTCATCCAGCATCTTCGTGGTGGATTTGCGTAATGAATCCGCATCCTTTCCTTCCACACCTTTGGCACCCGCCTGGATCTTGTTACATACTTCTTCTGCCTCTGTTAAGCGGTCAAGGCCATCATTGAGTTTATCAGTGGATTGACGTAAGCGTGCCGCCAGTTTGCGCTGCGCCAGTTTTACTTCATTGGTATTGCCGATACGCGGATCATCTTTCACCGTAACAAATGTGGAATCCATCGCGCGGGCATAACTGATCACGAGTTTGTACTTGCCGGGCAATACATCATAACCACCGGGTTCAGGAGCGCCGGGTGTAGGCTTGGGTGATCCGGCACCGCGGAATCCTTTTTCTTCCATGCCCCAATACTGACGGTTGAATCCGGTATCCACATTCCAGCGCAGTGTGCGGATCAGTTCATTGCTGGCATTGAAGATGCGCACCACAGCAGTATCGCCACGGTTACCGCGGCCGCCACCGGGTCCGCCAAATCCGCCACCACCGCGGTTTCCACCGCCGCCACCTCTGCCGCCACCTCCACCGGCACCCGGAGTAAAAGCTACTTCAGTCGTTGGTGCAACTTGTGCAGCCGGTGCCGCTTTCGCAGCGGTATCATTCTTCGGTTTATTGATATAGAAAGAAACCTCCGCGCCACGGCGGCGATTCTCACCATCATAAATGCCTTTGATGCTCCACTCATAACCCATTGCCGGCGCATATTCAGCTTGTATCGCTTCAGGAGCGGCGAATGCTGTAATGGGAGCGGTGGGTAATTTACCATTCATCGCTGCGATCTTACGTAATGGACGAATATCATCGAGTACCCACATCGCACGGCCGAAGGTGGCGATGGCCAGATCAGCTTCGCGTTCCTGAATAGCGAGATCGTAAGTAGAAACAGAAGGATAACCGTTCTTCCATTGTTCGTATGTAGTGCCGTTATCGAAACTCACCCACAGTCCGTTCTCGGTTCCGACAAAGATCAGATTGGGTTCTGTTGGATCCTGGATCATGCATAATGCATATCCTTTCACTTTATTCTCATCCACCATACGGGTCCATGTTTTACCATAGTCCGTGGTGCGGAAAATATAAGGTTTGAAGTCGCCGCGACGGTAATCATTCGCGACCACAAACGCTTCACCCGCATTGTAACGTGAAGCGGTGATCTGCGGAACCCAGCAGCTGAGCGGCATACCGGGGATCTTACCGCGGAAATTGGTCCATGTTTTTCCGCCATCGCGTGTCAGCTGTACATTGCCATCATCGGTACCGATCCAGATCGTTCCTTTTTCTTTGGAAGAAGGCGCGATGGTGAGGATGGTGCAATGCGTTTCCGCACCGGTCACATCCATTGTCAATCCACCGGTGGATTTGAATGCCGCGATCTTCATAGAATCATTCGTGGTCAGATCGGGAGAGATCGTCTTCCAGCTGTTGCCTTTATTCGTACTCATATACAGGAACTGGGAGCCGAAGTAGATCGTTTTCTTATCCAGCGGATCCTGCGCCATGGCCGCGTTCCAGTTGAAACGTAAAGGAGTTTTAGGATCGAGTGCGAACGGTTTGATGAACCAGCTTTCACCGGTATTGTAGTTGGTATGTCCTACAGAACCACCCTGACTCATACTATATACCCAGTTCGGGTCTTCTGCATCGGGCCATACATCAAAACCATCACCACCACCCACATTATGCCAGTAGTAGTTGCGGATGCCGCCATTGGTCCAGGTATACGCGGGACCATGCCAGCTGCCGTTATCCTGCATACCACCCATGATATGATAAGGTGTTTCATTATCTACATTCACATGATAGAACTGACCCGCAGGGATCTTTTCATCAAAGACCCAGTTCTTGCCGCGGTCGCGTGAAATACCGATACCCCCATCATTTCCTTCCACGATGAAATTACCATCGAGGGGATTGATCCACCACGCGTGGTGATCGGGGTGAATGCCGGAATAAGGGATCAGGGTGCTGAAGGATTTACCACCATCTTCACTGAAAGTGACGGTGGAGTGGATATCATAAATACGGTTCTCGTTCTTCGGGTCCACATAAATTTCCTGATAGTAGAAAGGACGGTCGGAGATCTGCGCGGGATCGCCATTCACGAGTGTCCAGTTGAAGCCGCCATCATCACTTTTATAGAAACCATTCTTTGTGGCTTCGATCTTCGCATACACACGGGAAGGCATGCTGCGTGCGAATGCCATACCGATACGGCCGAGTGGTCCGTCGGGAATGCCATCATCCTTACCTAACTTCTTCCAGTTCTTACCACCATCGATCGTGATGTAGAGTCCGCTGCCGGGACCACCACTTTTCATGTTCCACGGTGTGCGGCGGAACTGCCACATGGAAGCGATGATCTTATTGGGATTGGATGGATCCATCACCAGGTCCGCGCAACCGGTGGAATCGTTCACGTACAGAATTTTATTCCAGGTCTCGCCACCATCGGTGGATTTGAAAACACCACGGTCGCTGTGCTCCGCAAAAGGATTGCCGATCGCGGCCGCATATACCGTATTCGGATTTTCCGGATCGATCACGATGCGGTGGATACAAATGGTTTTTTCGAGACCCATTTTTTTCCAGGTCTTGCCCGCATCCATCGATTTGAAAATACCCGCACCGAGGTTGAGTGAGTTACGGGGATTGCCTTCGCCGGTTCCGACCCAAACGATATTGGGATTGTTTTGCTGAATGGCGATGGAGCCGATATTGATCAGGGGCTGCTCATCGAAAACAGGATTCCAGGTTTGTCCGCTGTTCTCCGTTTTCCATACACCACCCGATGCCGCGCCGATATAAATGGTATTGGGGTTGGCCGCGATGCCATCGATGGCGGTTATACGGCCGCTCATGCCCGCGGGACCGATGTTACGGGGTTTCCAGTTCTTGAATTGGGAGAGTACCGATTGCTGTGCCTGAGTGTGGAGCATCCCGAACAGGACAAGCAGCAATGAGAATAGCTTTTTCATGATCATTAGTTTTGGGTGTCTAAACTTACTCAATAAAGCAAGGCGGGGCAAAAGAAATGCAGGCGATGGTGCCTGCAGGTTATGAACGGTTAAATATGAACCGTGGTGAGGGCATAAAAAAAGATGCAGCCGGGCGACTGCATCTTTAGAAATAAAAAAAGTGACAGATCAGTTGGCTTTGTTCAGGTATTTTTTGAAAAGCGGTTGCATTCCCATGTCATACATTTCTTCCAGCATTTCCCTGACGAGGGCAGGACTGCTGCTGGCGGAACCACCGGTCACCGGCGGGTGCGGATTATATTCAAGATTGAGCATGGTGGCCTGTGTATACTTTTCTCCCATCAGGTCGTTGATGATGGCCAGACTCATATCAATGCCGGCCGTTACACCCGCGGAGGTCCAGTATTTCCCATCCTGCACCCATCGTTCATCATGAAAGGTGGCACCATAATGTTTCAGCATTTCATCCGCGCGGTACCAGTTGGTGGTCGCGTTCTTTCCGTTCAGCAGTCCGGTAGCACCGAGGATCCAGGCTCCGGTGCATACACTGGTGGTGTACGTGGTGGTTTTATCGATCTGACGGATCCAGTTGAGCACGGCGGTATCCTGTGTGACCATGAATGTTTCGGCAGCACCACCGGGAATGACGAGGATATCCAGTTTGGATACTTTGTCAATGGAAGTATCCACCTGCACTTTCATGCCGCGCTGGTTAGCGATGAGACCTTTTTGTTTGCCGATGAAAAAAACCTTTACGCCGGATAACTGTGAAAGTGTTTCATAAGGTCCCATGGCATCCAGCGTCTGATAGCCATTGTAGAGATAGATGCCGATGGTCTTCACGGGATATTTGGGTTTAGTGAGGAGGATATTCATTTTCTCCTGATGGCGTTTAGCGAGACTGTCGGTATTGACGGACTGGGCGGAAGTATATTGGAACAGGAATGACAAAATCAGCATTCCCGCAATTGCGGAACGTATCATATTGTTGGTTTGTTTGAATGAACGGATGCGCGTGGCGATGCCATGGAAGCAAAGCCACAACGTGAAATGAATGCAATAAGATCAGATGGATACCGCTGAGATGCCGGGCGGGTGAAAGACGGGATAGGAACGATTGCAGGTCTTTCCTTCGCTGTGACCCGCGCCGGGTCCGGGTTGTAAGGGATCGAAACAACAGGCTGCACCGGTGATGAAGGAAGGAGGCGCGAAGACCTGGATGAGTTCCCGGGTATCTTCCTTCTTTTCCTGTTCTTCCTTTTTCTGGTGTTGCAGGATCTTTTTCATCAACTGGCATTGACCATTGCAATGCAGGTAAGGCCTCAGTTTATTGATACAGTCCTTCGCATAATCCGACCGGTTCCGGTAATAGTCGAGGTAATACAAACCGGTTTGAAAGCTTTGTAAGATAAAAGCAATGAGCAATAGATATGCAGTGATCTGTCGGACCATGTTGGCCGGCCGAAATTATTGAAAAACTTCAAGCCGGTCGTGGTGCTCACTCGCTTTTTGCGGAATTGTACTGATCAGCTGCTTCCTTCGCCTTTTCAAAGTCCAGTACGACACCGTTGATGCAGAAACGCAGACCGGTGGGCGGCGGACCGTCTTCGAATACGTGACCAAGATGCGCTTCGCAGCGGCCGCATTGGGTCTCGACCCGTTTCATACCATGCGAGTTATCGGGCGTGAATATGATACTCTCCTTGCTGATGGGTTCATAGAAGCTGGGCCATCCGCATCCGCTTTCGAATTTCGCGTCGCTTTTGAACAAAGGATTGCCGCATGCCGCGCAATAGAAGGTGCCGGTTTCTTTTGAGGTTTCAAATTTGCTGCTCCAGGGCCTTTCCGTTCCTTTCTGACGGGCGATATGATACACATCCTGCGGCAGGATCTTTTTCCATTCTTCTTCGGTCATTTTCACAGGACTGTTGTCGGTCCGGGAATAAACGGGGTTGTTTTCTTGTTTGTTCATATTGTCAATTTAAGAGGTCCCGGTCGTTTTTCCGCCGGAACAGGTAGTCTATTTACGCACCGGGTGCCGGAAAGGTTTGCGGAGGGGCGGGCTTTAACTTTTTCCTGCAAAAGGTCCATGATTCTTATCAATCAGCCTCTACAGGTGCCCGATTTTCAGGCGCCGTACATTATATTTGTTGCTTACCAAGACACGGAAGACGCTTATGTTTAATCTGATACTGTTCGGACCTCCGGGAAGCGGAAAAGGTACACAATCTGACAAACTGGTAGCCCGCTACGGGCTGATCCATCTTTCAACCGGCAATCTGCTGCGTGAAGAGATCGCCAACCAGACCCCGCTGGGTATTGAGGCTAAATCATTCATGGATAAAGGCCGCCTGGTACCGGATGCAGTGGTGATCGGTATGGTGGACGCGTACTTCGATAAACACAAAGGCGCACGAGGTTTTCTATTCGATGGTTTTCCGCGTACAGCCGCACAGGCTGAAGCGCTGGACAGCTTACTCGCTCATAAAAATACTTCCATCGCAGCCGTACTGGCACTGGAGGTGACGGAAGAAGAACTTGTCAAAAGGTTACTGAACCGGGGCAAGACGTCCGGACGCAGTGATGATACCAATGAAGCGGTGATCCGTAACCGTTTTGCCGTGTACATGCAGGAAACCACCGCAGTGGCTACGCATTATAAGGCAGCCGGAAAATTCGAAGCTATTCATGGTGAAGGCACTGTTGATGACATCTTCGAAGCGATCTGCAAAGCGATCGACAGCAAAATGAGCTGATCTTTCCCGTTCCTTCTTACTGTTCGCGGGTTCCCGGGTTTTCGTAACTTGGCTAACATTTGTTTGTCATGAGTATTGGTAAAGAGAATTTCCTGCGCACCAGACTTGTCGCGTATCTGCAGCGACTGGATCCCGCTACCACAGCCCGCTGGGGCAAAATGAGCGTACAACAGATGATCGAGCATTATGGCGGGGATGCCATACGTACTGCGAGTGGCCGGTTGAAGATGGAACAGATCCTGACGCCCCCGGAACGCCTGGGCCCTATGCGTGAATTCATGATGAGTGATAAGCCATTCAAAGAAAATACGGTGAATCCTCTGATGGGTGAAACCCCTGCTCCGCTCCGTTATAAAACAGTACAGGGCGCCATCGGCGCCCTGCAACAGGAATTGATCTATTTCTTCGAGGCATTTGAAAAGAATCCGCAATTGGTGACGCGCAATCCTTTTTTCGGTGACCTCAATTTTGAGCAGAATGTTCAGTTGCTCTACAAACACGCCCTGCATCATTTAAGGCAGTTCGGTGTGGAGCCTCCCACTCCTTAGAACTTCGATTTCAGAACTGAATCCGCGTAACTCAGACTGGAGAGGATCTTCACTTTCACGGTTCCTACTCTGTCTTTTTCACTGGTCAGGTATTTGATCCTTTCTTCCGCATTGTCCAGAGCGGAGTCCATATTGAAATGGTCCATCCATTCGTTCATACCTGTTTCCGCTTGTTTCAGTTCTTCCAAAGCCACATTCAGCTTCTCTTTTAAGGGAGCGGCCGCCTGTTGCGCTTTGGCGGGAAGTTTGGAGATGGAGTCGAGTGCTTTCTGAACGAGTTGTTCGTAGGTACTCAATTTGCCCATCTTGCCCATGCCTACATCATGGCCATCCATAACGTCGGCCATGAGGCTGTCTGCTTTTGTTTTCGGGGCTTCATGTCCGGCGTGTTCTTCCTTTTTCGCATCATTATTACATGCGGTCAGGAAAAGTCCGGCGCAGAGAGCCAGTGGTATGAAAAGTTTCTTCATGTTTCTTTTAGTGTTTTTCATGTTCTGCATCTTCCGCTTCGCATTTTTCAACGATGCCGTGGAAGACTTCATGCAGGGCTTTCAGTTTAGCCTTGATCACATCATCGGCGGCTTTGTCCTGGATCAGTTTGTTCAGTTCTTTGGCACCGGCTACCAGTTCTTTCAGATTTCCTTTAACGGCTTTCTTATTATAGCCTGCGGGTGCTTTGGATTTGTTCCAGGCAACGGCTTTGTCTACCATTTCCGAGCTGCGTGAGCGGATCGGGTCCAGTTTACCTTCTTCAGATGGGTGGAACGTTTTGCTCATCACTTCATGGAAAGCGTCGAGTTCTGCCCATTTGGCTTTTTCTGTTTCCTGTGCAAATGCGGGGGCGGCAAAGAAGGCGATCATTGCCAGCAATAAGAGTTTCTTCATGGTTAAGTATTTTGTGAGTGCAAATATAATATGGTCACCAGCATTTCCGGGTGACCATGATCATTTTGCTTTTTTATAACGAAAAGGTCAGGTGCACCATCGCTTTGACCTTTGATTTGGTCTGTCCGTCTGCGAATTTCTGGCTGACGGGCAGTTGCGCATTGAAACCCAGTGATGTTTTGCCGAAGTTGATATCCAGGCCCCCTGCTACAGTATACAGACTGCCCCCAGTCAGTGTCAGTTCCTTACCTGCCAGGCTATTGCTATTGGCATGTTCTGCCAGGAAACCGACAGAAGGGGTCAGTACCATATTTGCGGATGGGGCTGGTAAACTGTAATAAAGGAAAGTGTTCGCCGAGACTTTGTTGCCGAAAGTATAATCTGCGTCATTGCCCCCGTTGATCTTATAATTGGCGTTGGCACTGAAACCGAAACGACCATGGTGCAGGTTGTACATCGCGTTCACCATATAATCGGTGCTTCCGGTGCCGAGCTGTGAATTGGCGGCTGCCGCAACATCAGGATCGGCCGGATCGATATCGAATTTTCCGGTGGCGAGTTTGATGCCACCACCGATATAGAGTTGTTGTTGCGTTTTGCCAGCACCTGTACCGGAGCTTTGATCGATCAGTTTATAATTGAGCAGAAAGGCAACGTCACCCAGTCCGCTGCGGTTGCTGCTGCCCTCATCACTCATCTGGTGAACGAAATTAAAAGGCAGGAAAGCGAGTACCTGAAAGCGTTTGCCAATATTGAATCCGGTCCAGACCTCCGCGGTATGGTACCAGTCGTTACTGAATTGTGTGGGATCATCATGCAGCCGCGTACTGAAATGATTGTAATGATAACGTACACCTACAAAGCGGTGACTGAACTGGGGCATGATGCCGATATAATAATTGCCGAGACCGCAGCCGCAGATCTCGCAGGCGTTTGCTGATGAGAATACAAAAAGGGTAATGATAACAATGAGGATCTTTTTCATTTGTTTGAGTTGAATGAATGAGAATTTTGCCCGGGGTCACCCGGGTCTTTTCATGAACGGTATGAAAAGATCAGCAGCCTGGCGGATGGAAGAATGTTGCGGAGCGGTCGCAGGTGCGGTTATCCGAAACCGGCCGGGCGTGATCGGGTTGATGGACCGGTGCAGTGATAGAAAATTGGGAATGGCGGGAAGCGGAGAGCACTTCGTTCTTGGCGGACATTTTCATTTCGGGGTTACGCTGTTCCCGGTTTTCCTGTGCTTTGAGTTTTTTGGCGAGGACGCATTTGCCGTCGCAATGTAACATCGGCCGGTAACGGTTTTCGCAAAGATTCGCCTTGATATAGGACTGCTGCCTGTAAAAGGCGAGTAGGGTCAATCCCTGGCTGAAGGTTTGCAGGCTGAAGGCCAGCAGGAGTAAAAAAGCGGCGATCCTCTTCATTGTAGTTTGAGCGTGCAAATATAAAACAGACATTGTTTATCTCATTCAGAGAACTCATTTTGACCACTGATTTCAACTAATTTAGTGCTATCGAAATGCTTGCTTATGCGTAAACTCGGGAATTATGTTTCGGGCCGGTGGATGGAAGGCGATGGCGATGGTCAGCTCCTGTTCAATGCGGTGAATGGTGAACCGGTTGCCACTGCCACTACAAAAGGCATCGATCTGAAAGCGGCGCTGGACTATGCACGTCAGACCGGTAATCCCGCGTTACGCCAACTGACCTTTCATGAAAGGGGCAATCGCCTCAAAGCGCTGGCTATGCACCTGCGCGGTCATCTCGAAAAATTCTATCAGATCAGTTACATGACTGGTGCCACGAAGGCGGACAGCTGGGTGGATATTGAAGGCGGCATCGGTAATCTGTTCGCGAATGCATCGCTGCGCCGCAAATTCCCGGATGATGTGATCGCGATCGATGGCGAAAGTCATAACCTCAGTAAGGGTAATACGTTCATGGGCACGCATATCCTGACGCCGAAAGAAGGTGTGGCCATCCATATCAATGCGTTCAATTTTCCTGTGTGGGGCATGCTGGAAAAAATAGCGGTGAACCTGCTGGCGGGTATGCCGGCCATCGTTAAACCCGCGTCGGTAACGAGTTACCTGACGGAAGCCGTGGTGCGTGAGATCATCGCCAGCGGTATTTTCCCGGAAGGATCATTGCAACTGATCTGCGGCAGCGCGGGTGATCTGCTGGATCATGTCACCTCACAGGATGTGGTGACCTTCACCGGATCCGCATCAACAGGATTGTTACTGAAGTCGCATCCGCGCATCCTCAGTGAATCCGTTCCTTTCACAATGGAAGCGGACAGTCTCAACTGCATTGTACTGGGCACCGATGTGGAACCCGGCATGCCGGAGTGGGAGATCTTCATCAAGGAGGTGAGGAAAGAAATGACACTGAAAGCGGGACAAAGATGTACAGGTGTGCGCCGCATCTTTGTTCCGGAAGATAAGCTGGAAGCCGCTTCCCAGGCGCTTTCCGCGGCACTGGCCCAGACCGTGATCGGTAATCCGTTGCAGGAAAAAGTGCGGATGGGAAGCCTGGCAGGACAGCAGCAACGTAAAGAAGTACTTACGCAGGTACAAAAACTCCTGGCTTCATCACAACTCATTTATGGCAGTCTGGATTCCGTTGAACTGCTGGATGCGGATAATCAGAAAGGCGCGTTCCTTTCTCCTTTATTATTACAGAATGATTCCCCTTTTACATCAGACGCAGTGCATGAAGTGGAAGCATTCGGTCCGGTGAGTACGATCATGCCTTATGGCAATACAGATGATGCGGTCGCGCTGAGCAAATTGGGCAAAGGGAGTTTGTGTTCCACGATCGTGACAGCTGATCCCAGGACCGCACGCCAATATGTATTGGGTGCAGCGGCTTATCATGGTCGTATTTTAATACTGAACCGCGAATGTGCGAAAGAAAGTACGGGACATGGTTCCCCTCTTCCTTTGTTGGTGCATGGCGGTCCGGGCCGCGCCGGTGGCGGGGAAGAGATGGGGGGTATCAGGGGCGTGAAACATTATCTGCAGAGAACGGCGTTGCAGGGTTCTCCGAATTTCATTACGGCGGTCACAGGTGTGTACCAGCAATATGCTGATGGCAACAAGGATAGCATTCATCCGTTCAGAAAATATTTCGAGGAACTGAAAGTGGGTGATCAGCTCATCACCGATAAACGAACGATCACGGCGGATGATATCGACAAATTCGCGGACCTCACCGGAGATCATTTCTACGCGCATATCCGCGAAACGGATTTCAACGGTACGATGTTCGAAAGACAAGTAGCGCATGGTTATTTCATCATGAGTGCCGCTGCAGGCCTTTTCGTGGAAGGATATGCGAAGAACCCGGTGCTGCTGAATTATGGCATTGATGAACTGCGTTTCACTAAACCGGTGTATCCGGGTATGGAGTTGCAGGTGCGTTTTACCTGCAAGGAAAAATTGCAGCAGGACAAGAAAGAAGAAACGGATATCCCGCGGGGTATCGTAAAATGGATGGTGGAAATGCTGGATGGGGAGGGAGAACTGACGGGTGTGGCCACGATCCTGACCATGGTGGCTAAAAAAAATTAAGTATATGAGTAATCACGCAGACAAAAACGGACATGTGCACAGTGAGACCCATCGCGGTGTAACGCGCATCGGGTTCGGACATCCGCAAAGCAATTCCTTGCCGGCTTCCGTGTTGCAGCAACTGGCCAAGGCCATCCGTCATGCCGGAGATGATCCGGCCACGGTAGTGATCGTTTTGCATTCATCCGGAGAAAAAGCATTTTGCGCCGGTGCCTCTTTTGATGAACTCGTAGCGATACAAAATGAAGCGGAAGGACTGGCTTTCTTCAGTGGTTTCGCGGAAGTGATCAATGCGATGCGTACCTGCCCCAAATTCATCATCGCGCGCATCCAGGGCAAATGTGTGGGCGGTGGCGTGGGTGTTGCGGCGGCGGCGGATTACGCGCTGGCGGTGAAAGGTTCGGATGTAAAACTGAGTGAACTCGCGGTGGGCATCGGTCCCTTTGTGGTCGGCCCCGCTGTGGAAAGAAAGATCGGCACCTCTGCATTCACACAACTGGCCATTGATGCCACCCGTTTTCGTACCGCGGAGTGGGCCAAGCATAAAGGATTGTTCGCGGAAGTATATGATTCAACAGAAGAACTGGATGAAGCGATCGGGCATCTCACCCATACGTTATCCCACAGCAGTCCCGAAGCCATGGCGGAAATGAAAAAGATCTTCTGGAAGGGAACCGAGCAATGGGATGTGTTGCTGAAGGAGAGGGCGGCGATCAGTGGGAGGTTGGTGTTGAGTGAGTTTACGAGGGAAGCGATAGCGGCTTTCAAGAAAAAATAATTGTTTCACGCAACGACGCAAAGGCGCGGCGGCGCAACGAAAGGGAAAGAAAGCTACTAGCTTCTGGCTGTTAGCTGCTGGTAGCACGTGTTTCGCCGGTAGTAATTTTTTTATTTAATCTTTACAATTACCGGCCGCTTAATTGAAGTTCCCCGATCCGCATGAAGTAGTTGTATAGCGGAGTGCTCTCCAATTCAAAACTCAAAATTTAAATTTCAAAATTTTCTCTCCTGGTCCTTTGTCATCACATGATAGTAAGAATCAATACTGTCTTCCGGCCCATTCTTCAGCCGTTTGTAAATTTTAGCAGGAGGGAAGGTCTTTAGCTCGCCGATGGTAATGACAATCGTTTTGCCGCTGCCCAACACATCTTCAATGCTCCAGTCGCCACCGTAATGCCGGCGCATCACTTCGCCCACATAAGCGCCGAGCATGGTCGACATCTGCACGAACATATCTTCGGGAGGAGGCTTGCGCAGCAGTTTTTTGAATAAACCGCGGGGAATATCATTGTAGAGTAAAGTGCAGATCGCTTCGATGTCTTTGATGCTCGCTTCTGAATAGTCCAGTTCCTTTTTCAGTTTGCGGGCATAGTCAACTGCGTCTTCCGCAATGTGGGCCATCTTTTCGTTGAATTCGCTCATGCCATAAATATTTTGATGACCTCAGCAGTTGAGGTTTTGTTGGTAACCTCAGAAGTAATGGTGGGCTACTGGTTACTGGCTTCTGGCTTTTGGCTGCAGGTGAGACGTTTCGCCTGAGCATACTAATTTATTAAATGGCTTTGTGGTTGCCTTTGTCATCAGCAAGGTTCACAGGTACGCCCGAAGTGCCCGCATAACGGAGTTTCCAGCAATTCAAAACTCAAAATTCAACATTCAAAATTTTCCTCAAATGTTGAGTCCACCACAAACACTGATCGTCTGCCCTGTGATATAGTTACCCATATCCGATGCCAGGAAGAGACAGGTGTTGGCAATATCTTCAGCAGATGCGAAACGGCCGAGGGGAATACTGGCTTTGTATTTATCGGCGGCTTCGCCTTCTTTGAGATAGCTGGTCATATCGGTTTCCACGAAACCGGGCGCGATGGCGTTGCAGCGGATGTTGCGGCTGCCGAGTTCTTTCGCCACGCTCTTGGTGAATCCGATCACACCGGCCTTGCTGGCGGCATAGCTGGTCTGGCCTGCGTTGCCCATTTCACCGATCACGGAACTCATATTGATGATGGATCCGGAACGGGCTTTCATCATCGGACGGATCACTTGTTTGGTCATGTAGAACGCGCTGTTCAGGTTCACTTTGATCACTTCATCCCATTGTTCGGGGGTCATGCGCAGCAGCAGGTTGTCCTTGCTGATGCCCGCATTATTCACGCAGATATCAACGGTGCCGAATTCTTTCAGTACATCATTCACGAACGCTTCACATTGTGCGAAATCACCTGCATTGCTTTTCC
This sequence comes from Bacteroidota bacterium, assembly GCA_029555415.1. Taxonomy (GTDB): domain Bacteria; phylum Bacteroidota; class Bacteroidia; order Chitinophagales; family Chitinophagaceae; genus JAKPSI01. Next base: position 22,700 of record JAKPSI010000061.1, read on the forward strand.
ATGCCTTCGCTTTACCGCCCATGGCTTCGATCTTCGCGACTACCGCCGCAGCTTTTTCCGCACTGCTGTCGCTCACATAGGTGATAGCAACATTAGCGCCGTGTTCGGCGAATTTGAGGGCTACGGCTTCACCGATACCACGTGCGGCACCAGTGACAATGGCGGTTTTGTTTTCGAGCAGTTTCATGAACGATTTATTTAGTTGCAAAAGTACTATTATTCAGTTCCCAAACTTCTTCCAGGAAGGTCCTTTCATTACTGAGACGGGGGATCTTGTGCTGGCCGCCGAGTTTTCCTTTGATGCGCAGCCACTCGGTGAAGGTACCGGGGCGGAGTATGCGCAATTGCGGCGGACCCAGGGCGATATCCTTATGGCGCTTGGCTTCGTAATCACTGTTCAGACTTTTGAGTGCGCTGTCCAGTATGTCCGTGAACACTTCTATATTCTCCGGTTCTTTCTCAAATTCGATCAGCCATTCATGCGCGCCGTTCGCGTTGTCGGAAAAATAGACCGGTGCCGCGGTATAATCACGTACAACGGAATTGGTCCGCATCGCTGCGGCCGCGATCGCCGCATCGGCATTCTCCACGATCAGTTCTTCCCCGAACGCGTTGATGAAATGCTTGAGCCTTCCGCTCACTTTGATGCGGAATGGTTTCAGTGAAGTGAACTGTATGGTATCACCGACGAGGTAACGCCAGAGTCCGCAGTTGTTACTGATGACCAGTGCGTAGTTCTTGCCGATCTCCACATCCTGCAGACTGATCGTTTGCGGATCGGATTTACCGTATTCCGCCACAGGCATGAATTCCATGAAAATGCCATGGTCCACGAACAGCAGCATGCCCTCCTGTCCGGGTATATCCTGCGCGGCGAAGAATCCTTCACTCGCGTTGTACATTTCAAGGTAATGGATCGGTTTACCGATCAGTTTACGGAACTGTTCCTGATAAGGGGTGAAGGAAACACCCCCATGCATGTACAGTTCCAGCGAAGGCCAGACTTCGGCTATTGTATTCTTACCGGTGAGTTCAAGGATGCGTTTGAAGAGTACGAGCGTCCAGGTAGGAACACCGGAAATGGATGTCACATTTTCTTTGATCGTACTGTTTGCCAGCATCTCGATCTTGCTTTCCCATTCATCCATCAACGCGATCGTGAGATCGGGCGTGCGCAGCCAGTGTCCCCAGAAAGGAGAGTTCTGCAAGAGCACCGCGCTGAGGTCACCGTATTGCGCATCGGTATTAACAGGATTGATATTATGACTGCCACCGATCACGAGGCCTTTACCGGTGAGCAGTTCGGACTCCGGATTGAAATGATAATATAAGGTGAGTACATCCTTCGCTGCTTTGAAATGTGTTTCCTTCAGGCTCTCTTCACTAACGGGGATGAACTTGCTTTTATCGCTGGTGGTACCGCTGCTTTTGGCGAACCAGAACACAGGTGTGTTCCAGAGCACATTCTGTTCACCACCCATGATGCGTTCGATGTAAGGCTTCACATCATTGTATTCATGGATGGGAACGGCCTGTTTGAAAGCACGGACGGTAAAGAGTTGGGAGAAATCGTATTTGCGGCCGAATTCGGTGTACTGCGCCGAAGTGACAAGGTTTTGCAATACTTCGCGCTGCGCATCCACCGGATTGTTCATCCAGGCTTCGATACGCCATTGCCGCATGCGGGCAAGAGAAGATATGGCAGGGCTGAGCAGTTTCACCGCCGAAAAATAAGAATTAAAAAAGGAATAGGAAAAAGGTTAAACAGGTTCCTGTGACTCGGCATCTTTGATGGCCTCCGCGTGAAGATAGTCTTTCCGCTTCAGTACGAAGTTGCGGCCCAGATACAGGCGGCGTACATCATCATCTTCGGCCAGTTCTTCCGCGGTACCATGTTTGAAGATCTTGCCTTCAATGAGCAGGTAGGCGCGGTCGCAGATGGATAAGGTTTCCGTTACATTATGGTCGGTGATGAGGATGCCGATGTTCTTGTGTTTGAGTTTGGCAACAATGGCCTGGATGTCTTCCACCGCAATGGGGTCTATACCGGCAAAGGGCTCATCCAGCAGGATGAACTTGGGATCCACGGCCAGTGCACGAGCGATCTCGGTCCTTCTTCTTTCACCACCACTCAGCACATCACCATAGCTCTTGCGCACGTGACCCAGACGGAATTCGCTGATGAGGGATTCCAGTTTGGCTTTCTGCTCTGCTTTGGGTTTACCGGTCATTTCCAGAATGGCGGCGATATTATCCTCCACGCTCAGTTTGCGGAATACGGAAGCTTCCTGCGGCAGGTAACCGATACCCATCTGCGCGCGCTTGTACATCGGCAGTTTGGTGATATTGACATCGCCCAGGAATACTTCACCTTCATCAGGTTTGATGAGGCCCACGACCATATAGAAAGATGTCGTTTTGCCGGCACCGTTAGGGCCGAGCAGACCAACGATCTCACCCTGTTTCACTTCAATACTGGCGCGGCTCACAACGGGGCGAGCGCCGTAAGTCTTGACGAGATTATGAGTATGTATGGTGAGTGCCATGGGGGCAAAAATACGGGATCGGCAAGAAAGGCGTGTCGCGCATCTTCCTTTTATCAGAAACCTAACATTTTCAGGGGTGCAAAAAATGCATAATTTGAGGTGCTTGTACAAAACATACCGACTGCATATCGTATTTGTTCTGCTGGTGTTCATGCTGCAGCAAGAAATTCACGCTCAGTTGCCGGCCCGCGGGCTGGACCTGTGGATGCGTGCGGATTCCGGCCTGCAATTGTATAACAAGCGCGTGCTTATCTGGAATGATCTCAGCGGACATCAGCGGCAGGCGATCACCCAGACACGTAATGGGCCGGAGTTCATCCATGACGCACTGAACGGACATCCGGTGGTACGGTTCAACGGCACGAATACGGGAATGGAAACACCCTCATTCGCCACATTTCCGGGATCGCGCGGAACGATCATCATCGTGGCCAGGATCAATGGTCGCAGTATGACATCCGGAGTCGGTATGGGCAATTTGCTGGCAACCTATCATGGCGAAGGACTCAGCTGGCAATTCGGATCGGATGGTGAGATCATTTCTTTTTATGATGGACTGAGCGGACATGGTTTTCCGATCCATCCTTCGGAGCAGAATCCCTGGCAGATCCTGACGCTGGAAAGGACAGGTGATACCGTCATGAAAATTTATCAGGGCGGGCGGCTGGATAAAACTTTCAATATCGTGAAAGGTGATCCGGCGGTCAATACCCTGAAGATCGGATTCAACGGAAGGACCGGCGGTACGGCAACGGATTCCATTCCGGAAGTATTGAATGGTGATATCGCTGAGATCATCATCTATGACCGGGTACTTGATCAGCAGGAAACAACGGCCGTGTATGATTATCTGACCGGACGATATGGTTTGAGATTACGGCCGCCGCCATTCTGGGAGCGTACCTGGTTCTATGCTGCTGTTGTCATTGTGTTGTTATTGCTGGCAGTATTGCTGACGAAGATCGTGGTGCAGCGAAAGCTCCGCAAGAAACTGGCGGAAATGGAAAGACAGCGGGAGATGGACCGGGAGCGGCACCGCATATCACGCGAGATGCATGATGATATCGGTGCAGGACTTGCACAGATCGCGATGATGAGTGAATCGGCCAGAAAAAAAAGCGGAAATGATAATGAGAAAGAATTGCTGGATATCGCGCAGACCAGTCGCACCCTGGTGAACAACATGAGTGAGATCATCTGGAGTCTGAATCCCGAATACAAAACACTGGAACATCTGATCTCTTATCTGCGTGAGCAGCTGAACAAACAACTGGAATATGCCGGAATGGAATTCAGTATCCGGTTACCGGAAGGCGGGTCAGATATATTACTTACGAATGAACAGCGGCGCAACATTTTGCTGATCACCAAAGAGATCGTGAACAATGCCGTAAAATACAGCGGTGCGCGGCATCTGACCGTAGAAGCTTTGCTGGAAGCGGGTTTCCTTCGGTTCTGGATCACGGATGACGGGTGCGGATTTGATGTGCAACAGCAAAGAACGGGGAACGGACTGCATAATATCCGGCAGCGCGCCACGGAACTGGGTGGTACGCTGGAATTGATCACTGCGCCGGGAAACGGTACCAAGTACCGGTATGCCATTCCCTTACCGCCTACTACTTAAATCACATCCGTTGCCGCGCGGGTAACGGTCAACTTTGAATGATGAAGGTAAAGTCGATAGCGATCGTTGAAGATGATGCCAAAGTGCGCCACTATCTGGCCGAGGGGATCGGTATGCAGATCGAAGTGGAGGAGCTGAAGACCTTCGCGGATGCGGAAACGGCATTGAAAGAATTGTCGGCCGATCCGGTGGAGATCGCGTTGTTCGATGTGAACCTGCCGGGCATGAATGGCATCGAATGCATCCGGCGCCTGAAGATGATCCATCCGAAGATGGAATGCATGGTGCTGACGGTGTATGATAAACCTGAAACGGTCTTTGAAGCGCTGAAAGCCGGTGCCATCAGTTATCTGCTGAAGAGCACCCCATCTGAAAAGATCATTGAAGCTATTGAGGAAGTGGGCAGGGGTGGAAGCCCGATCAGCAGTCAGATCGCGCGCATGGTGATCAACGCGTTCGCGGTAAAGGAAAAGACGAATGAATATTTTCAGGAGCTCAGCCGCCGGGAACAGGAGATCCTGGAAGAACTGAGCAAGGGTTACCGGTATAAGGAGATCGCTGACAAACTCAGTGTCAGCATTGAAACGGTACGCACCCATATCCGCAATATTTACATAAAACTGCAGGTGAACAGTCGCGTGGAAGCCCTGAAAAAGACCGGACTGCTCTGACCCGGCCTACTACTTTTATCACATTCAGCGCCCTTCATTTAATGGGTAGGTTTGACGAAGCCGGAAGTGGTATTGCACCGCCTCTGAACCGGCCTCATTGAACGTTAACCCTTTTATACCAGAATATGACCTTCCTCCGTCCTGCAAAACGCCGCACACGGCAAGTATTGGATCATGCACTCATCCTGTTTTTCATCATCCTGACACCGTTCTGTTCACTGGCCCAGCATTCATCATTGATGGATGAATACAAGACCGTGGGCGATATCTGGGGTAAACACGGGAAGGCATATGATTATTATCTCAATGATATGCTGAAGAACAGATCCATTGATATGCAGATGCTGAATGTATTCGGAACATCCGTGACCGAAAATCTCGGGAATGAATTGCGCAATCTGGAACAGATCAGCGCAGCCGGAAAGGATGCTGATCTTAAAAATGCGATCATGGATTACTGCAGATCGGCGATCCGTTATATTGACAAGACGAATGACCTGATGGACGATCTGAAAATGAAAGGCACATTCAACAGGGAGTTCTATCAGGAGATCGCGGGAAATCTGAATACCGCGGCAGTGAAGATGGCAAGGCTTGCACGGGAATCAGAGGAAGCTGAGCAGGCCGCATCAGCGCCCCGGGAAGCACCTGCGACTGCTGCTCCGTCCGTTCAACGATTCCCTTCCATTGACTATTTTGAAAGGTTCAGTGTGAAAGCTCCTTCGGGAAAAGGTGAAAAATACGGAGTGAAAAATGGGGCGGGGAAGATCGTGATACCCGCGGATTACGATTGGCTGGGCACCATGCTGCGTTATCCCGAAGATGACGCAAGGGACAAAGCGAATGCATTCGGCTTTTTTGCCCGGCTGGGAAATAAGAATGGTTTGATCAGGAATGACGGTAAGGTCATCGTTCCGGTACAGTACGATGTAGTGGGCCATGTATCGGAAGGCAGGATCTTCGTGGGTTTGAAAGGCAAGTATGGTTATATGGATACCACCGGAAAACTGGTCGTGCCCCTGCTCTATAAATATGATATGACCGCCGGGGAAGAAGAAGGATCCAGTATCACGGATGAGATCGTATATTATAAGAACGGCTATGCGATTGCCTTTAATGGATCAAAGTACGGATTGATCGACAGGGCGGGTAAAGTGATCGTTCCGCTCAAATATGATAAGGTCACGGATATGCAGAATGGGTATTGTGTAGTGACGTCATCTGCCGGTGACGGACTGGTGGATAAGACCGGAAAGGAAGTGCTGAAACCCGGGCCACGTCAAGTGTATGGTTACCCGTATGCTAATGCGGTGATCGTAAAACAGAATGGAAAATTCGCTGTGATGAGCATCATCAGTGGCGCACAAAAAGTACTGCCGTATGATGATGTCATTTATGGATTCAATACATGGGGCCTGGCTTGTGTGCAGTCGGGTGAGAAAACCGGTTTCATCAATGCAAAGGGAAACGTAGTGATACCGGCCGACTATATTTATCTCAAGGATTTCACAGAAGGCATGATCCCGTTGGTGAGATCCTATAACGGGAAATTCGCGTATTTCGATTCCGCCGGTAAGGCGGTCACGGATTTTATATATGATGAAACGTTGTCATTCAGTGAAGGACTGGCCGCTGTGCAGCGCAACAAAAAATGGGGATCGATCAGTAAGCGTGGAGCCGAGGAAATTCCGGTCAGATTTGATTATCTCGCATCATTCCAGGAAGGACTTGCCTGTGCCGGCACATTCACCACGTATAGCCGGAAATTCGGATTCATCGATCATTCGGGTACGCTCGTGATCTCTTACGAATATGATACACCCGCGAATTTCGTGAATGGCAAGGCGTATATCAGCAAAGGCGGGCAATGGTTCTATATTGACCGGAACGGGAAGAAACTGAATTGAACGGCCATTTCAGGTCGTTCACGAATTCAAGGAATGACCGTGACAAAGCAGCGCTGCTGCGTATAAAAAGGCAATATCAGTAGAAGAGGGTATAGGGATCATCGTTTTGAAAGTGATATTTATGACCCTGTCACGAACCGACTTAATATTCAACTGCTAAATCATGCGTACAAACAACATTCTGGCCTTCGGGATCACCGCAATGATGCTGCTTTCATCAGGATGCAACGATCACCCGGCAGCAAATGCGAAAAATGTCCCTGTTGAGATCCGTTATCCCGACAAGGGGGATTTCCGTGTGTTTTATCCTTTGTTCCGTGACCGGCACGTGAATAATGTGATCAATGCGGTCAGGCAAAGCGGAATTGTACAGGAGAAACTGGACTGGTTGAACAGTTCATTCAACCTTCCCCGTGATATCATCATCCTGTTTAAGGAATCGGATACACTGAACGCATTCTATAACCCGGTCAAAAAGAACATCGAGTTTCATTCGGCCTTTGTATATGATTTTTACAAAAAATTATCTGCCTTTTATCAGGAACCTGAACTTTCAGAGCATGTGATGAATGTGGTGATATTTTTCCTGTTCCATGAAATGGGTCATGCCCTGATCGACCAGTATCAATTGCCGGTCAAAGGGCCGGAAGAAGATGAGGCTGATTGTTTTGCCGTTTTCCTGCTCACCCATGGCGATGAAAAGGCTGAGCGTGCACTTATTGACTGTGCCAACGTCTTTTACCAATACGGTAAAGAATATGAGAACATGCCCGTTGCCAATCTCGATCCTCTTTTGTGGGATGAACATTCGCTGGATAAAAAGCGATTCTATAATCTCCTTGCCTTACTGTACGGAAAGGACCCGAATAAACACCGGTACCTGATCTCGGAAGGCGTCCTTCCTTATGCTCTTACTCCCCGGTTCGTGCAGGATTATAAAAAGATTATGAACGGATGGCAGCGTGACCTTGATCCCTATTTGAAATAGCAGGCTGAACGCAGGGCCTGACCGGCCAGAACTTTGATATACGCCGCTACTGCTGTATGTTTGCAGGAATTTTCCCGCAAATGAAAGTCATCGATCATATCAATAATGCCAAAGGCAACACCCTTGTATCATTCGAAGTACTTCCTCCGCTGAAAGGCAAGGGTATCAACGCGCTGTATAATCACCTGGACCCCCTGATGGAGTTCAAGCCGGCTTTCATCAATGTGACCTATCACCGCAGTGAACACGTGTTCAAGAAAAAGGCCGATGGCAGTTTCGAGAAGATCGTGGTCCGCAAACGCCCCGGTACCGAGAGCATCTGCGCGGCCATCATGAATAAATACAATGTGGATACCGTGCCCCACCTCATTTGTGGTGGTTTCGGTGTCAATGAAACCGAAGATGCGCTCATCAACCTGCATTACCTCGGTATCGATAATGTTTTGGTACTGCGTGGTGACGCCGCCAAGAATGAAACTTCCTTCGAACCCGAACCGGGTGGTCACCGTTACGCGATCGACCTGCTCAAGCAAGTGGTCAATCTCAACTCAGGGATCTATCTGGAAGAAGGACTGAAAGACACCAGCCGCACCAAATTCTGTATCGGCGTAGCCGGCTATCCGGAAAAGCATTTTGAAGCACCCAATCTGGATACCGACCTCGAGCACCTGAAAAGGAAAGTGGACGCGGGTGCGGATTACATCATCACGCAGATGTTCTTCGACAACGAGAAATATCATGCATTCGTGAAAGCCTGCCGTGATGCAGGTATCCATGTGCCCATCATTCCGGGTCTCAAACCCATTTATAATAAGAAACAACTGACCGTTCTGCCCCGTACTTTCCATGTGGACCTGCCGGCCGATCTCGCCAATGCCATTCTCAAATGCAAGACCGATGAAGAAGTGGAGCAGGTAGGAGCGGAGTGGTTACTCATGCAATCAAAGGAACTGAAGAAAAGCGGTGTGCCGGTGCTGCATTATTATACGCTGGGCAAGCCGCACGTAGTGGCGAAAGTAGTTCGTAGTCTGTAGTCGGTAGTCCGTTCTAAGCTTGTTATTGTTACACCGGAAACAATGTTTTCCATAGTATCTGTTGCGGGTTACGCGTTTCGGGTTGCGGGTTGAACACGTACAACCGAATCTTCAGAAGTATTTGGCAAAGCTGGTCATGCCTCTTACGCCGCTGTTGGTGTTATCACCAACAGCACGAACATCGGAGACATCCATCAGGTTATAACTGTTCGATAGTCGTTCAAAGTTGTTTGTTGGTCATAAGACCAACAAAGGCGTAAGGCAACCGTTGCGCCGCCGCGCCATTGCGTCGCTGCGTGAAACGTCACTTAAGAACACTCTCCAGCACCGCCTGATCCACCACCACCGGGTATTTCGCGCGTAATGCCTTTATCCAATTTTCTTCCAGGATCGCCTGATAATCGTTGATGACCAGTCCGCGGGCTTCTTCAAAACTGCGGGGGGAAGATTGCGGATAGGTGCGGATGATGTAAGCGAATGAAGCTGTGTTATCATTCTTGTTCACCAGCGGTGTAGTGATGGTGCCGGCCTTTGGCGCACTCATCTTATAATTCAGGTTGGGGATCTGTGACCATTCATAGCGGGATGAATCGGCCAGAACCTTCTCACTGTATTTTTCATTGATCTTGCGCCAATCCTTCGGATCCTTCTTCACCAGGTCGAAGATCGTTTTTGACATGGCGGGATCGGAACAGAAATAGATCACCGCGTCGGCACTTTGTTTCCAGTTGTAATTGGATTTGTTCTTTTCGAACAGTTGTGCCAGTGCAGCTGAATCGGCCTGTGCTTTGTTCCAGATCTCACGCTGCATGATCTCAAAGAAGAGATTGCCATCGCGGAACTCAGCCATCTGGTTGCGGAAATCTTCACTGTAGGTTTCAAGATGATCGCGGTAATAATTGTACTGCATTTCTTTCTCGAATTCATCCATCACCTGCGGATAAGGTTTGGTGCCGCTGCCATCCTGTTTGTAACGATAGGCCTGCGCAAAGGAGATGAAATTGGAAACACGGTAGGTGCTGTCGCCGATCGATAACAATGCAGTGGTAGCACTGATCGACCGGGCTTGCCCGCCGATGTTGCGGTATTCCAGCAGACTATCAGCGAAAAGCCAGAGCAGGTCAGGGTTGTAGCCGTATTTACGGACACCGGGATTGGTCTGAACAGCGGTGTAAATGAAATCACGGGAGGTTTTCCAGCGGCCATCGAGTGTGATCTTCTGCTGCAGGTCCTGCTGGAACAGTTTGTCATTCGGGTCCGTTACAGCGGGTTTCAGGGAGACCCTTTTCAGGATATGCCAGCCGTGACTGGTCATGAAAGGCTTACTCACCGCGCCATCTTTGGCCAGGGCGAATAAAGCGTTCTCGAAAGCGGGATCGAATTGTCCGATACCGATATCAGGAAGATTGGCGCCGTTGGCGGCACTGATATAATCATTACTGTAAATGGCGGCGAGCTTCGCGAAATCATCACCTGCCAGGATGCGTTTATAAATGGAGTCAGCTTTGGCCGCTATGGTCTTTTTGTAATCATCACCCACACCGGGAGGGAATGCCAGCAGGATCTGTTGTGCCCGGATGCGGCCCATGTCCTTGCGCTGCGCCGTTACTTTGAAAATATGGTAACCGGCTTTGGAACGCACAGGTGCGGACCAGGAGCCGACCGGTGTGCCATAAACGGCATTCTCCACTTCATAAGGCAGGTTGAACACAGTGATGAAACCGATATCACCTTTGGTGGTGCGGGCGGCACCATCATCCGAATACTGTTGTGCCACGGTGCCGAAATCCTTTCCCTGCTTCAGTTGCGCCAATACATCTTCCAGTTTGCGTTGCGCGGCAGCGGTATCGAGCTGACGCTCACCTTTACTGGTGGCGATGAAGATCTGTGATACACGCAGGTCGGTCTGACTGCGTTGAAAAGCTTCTTTCATCAACCGGGCGGTCACTGTAGGATCGGTCATATAATTGTCCACGATCTGCGAACGCAGATTGTCGACTTCATTCTTGATCGATGAAAGGGTATCGAATCCGCTCACATACGCTTCACGGATCTTGAGGCGTGAATTGATGTACAGCTGAAGATAATCCTTCACCGATTGTGCACGGTTGGTCACGGGCTGTGTATTGTTCTTCTCGTATGCACGGAGGAACTCTTTCTTGTCTACACTGTATTTGCCATAGGTGAACAGTGTCTGGCTTTGCGCGTGGAATGCTCCGCATATGAAAAGGAGCAGGAGGGATCTTTTGAACATAGGTATTGTATGAATTTACTTCAATTATTTTTTGAAAAGCTGCAAGCTTCAGGCTTCAAGCTACAAGTGGATGCAATGCGGCTTCAGTTATCATTTATCCATTAACGGCTGCTGGCTACTAGCTACTGGCTGCTGGATCGTTCTAAAAAGCTTCAACTAAAACTGAACCATGTTAGAATGTAACCCAACACCCAAAACTCAAAACCCAACACCTCTCTTTAGTTCCCTTTCTTCTTTAGTGCCAGCACCTCATCTATCTGTTCCACACTCAGCTTCTTCGCCATGATGCGTTTATCCTTATCGAGCAAATAGATCGTTGGGAAGGTCTGAACATCATACAGCTGGGAATAACCCGGAATGCCTGCATCCACACGGGCTTTATCGGCCGCCTTGGAATAGAACACATGTATCCAGTCGTTCAGCTGATGGTCGTTGATGAAACCGATCCAGTCTTTTTTCGTCGCGTCATTTTCCTTGGCTACTGCATAGATCCGAAGTCCCATGGACTTCCATTTGGTACGGTACAGCGTGTCCAGCTTCGGGAGCACTTCCTTGCAGTGGCCGCAGTTGGGGTCCCAGAAACAGACCAGGGTATATTCGGCTTCGGTCTTGTACAGTTGCGCGTTCTTATCCGCCACATCCGGCAATTCGATATCCGCCGCCGGGGATCCCATGATATTCGCGATCAGACTATAAGCCCTGTCGGTAATGGTCTTCTTTCCTTTCTCGGTCAGCCAGGAATAATTCTTTGAAGAGAAATATTTTTCGAACAGATGCACGAACACCTTGTCCTCCCACATGTATTTCTGCACCAGGTAACGGTTCACGAATTTCAGCAGCAGGAAATAGTTCATTTCCTCATTTGCTACCGAATAGGCCAGCATCTTATCGATCTCTTTGATCACGGAGTCGGGCTGCGGCAATACCAGTTGTTCGAAATACTTATCGAGTTTGTCTTCGAAGAAGGTGGTATAGGCCAGCCGGCCGTCATAGAAATTCACACCATCCCAGAAATGGTTTTTGAAATACAGGTATGCGGCGGTGGAGTCTTTCAGATTCGTGGGTTTCTTCAGTGCTTCCGGCATATCAGGTTCGCGCATCGCATTCAGCAATACGGACAGGATCTGATTCGGGTTCTTTTTGATCAGGCCATCGCGGTAGGTACGCACTTCTTTGTCAAGTGCAGTGAGTTTGTTCTGGATGAATGCGGAGTCCTCGGCATTCAGCGCTTCTTTCAACTGTTGTCTTGTTTCCGAGATCGCCCTTCCTTTTTCACCCATGAAATGCTGGTAACTGTTGAAGAGGTCGTTATCAGGGGAGTTCTGGAACTTCACACCTCCTGCGGCGATAGTGGCCGTATCCGCGAACACGGAAAAACGCTGCTGCTTATCGATCATCATCTCAAAGAAGCCTGACTTGTTCGGATAGCCGATGAGGTACACCCCACCCGGCAGTTTCTTTGTGCCCTTGAAGACGGCAACACCACTCGCGTTCAGTTTTGCTGAATCGATGATGGGGTATTGTTTCCCAAAATAGTGGCCGAGATAGATGTACTGATTCTTAAAAGGTTTGAACGTAACAGTGATCTCATATCCTGTCTGTGCCGAAGCACCCAGTGCCATGATCAAAGAAGCAAAAACGAGCCATTTTTTCATAATCACGAATAAGCGGTAAAGATAATTTATAAGCCGTAAAAAGCTAACTATTTAACCCCCCGGGGGGCAGCCCTGTATAGACAACCGGAGGCGCCCGGAGGTTGCTTTGAACCTCCTCAAAATCAGCCCTTCACGGGTTTTAGGCCGCAAAAAGCCCTAAACCCATAGCTTTGCGCCGTGAGAAGAAAAAAGAAGAACATCGTAATTGAGCGGTTGCTCGTGGAAGACTACGCCGCGGAGGGCAAATCCCTGGGCCGGGTGGATGGTAAAGTGATCTTTGTGGAAGGCCTTGTTCCCGGTGATATTGCCGACGTTCGCCTGCTGAAAAACAAGAAGGACTGGGCTGAAAGTGTACCCGTACATGTGCATCAGTATTCGGCCGACCGCGTGGATCCTTTCTGCTCCCATTTCGGGGTATGCGGCGGATGCCAGTGGCAGATGCTGCCCTACGAAAAGCAACTTCAGTACAAACAAAAGCAGGTGGAAGAAACGCTGAAACGCATCGGTAAAGTGAACCTGCCTGTTGTACAACCCATCCTCGGCGCTGCTGCCACCAGAGGTTACCGCAACAAGATCGAATACACCTTCGGCAACAAACGTTTTTTGCTGAAAGAGGAACTGCATGATGAGGCGATCTCCGGCCAGCAGGATGTGGCCGGCTTTCATGTGCGCGGCCTGTTCGATAAAGTGGTGGATATCGATACCTGCTATCTGCAGGAAGAACCCACCAATCTGATCCGTAAAGCGGTGAAGGAATTCGGCCATGCCAACGGACTCACATTCTATGATATCCGCAACCACAGCGGCTTTCTGCGGACGATGCAGATCCGTCTCTGCCGTACCGGTGAGATCATGGTGAACATCGTACTGGGTGAAGAGGACAAGCCCAACCGCGAAAAACTGCTGCAGCATATCCAGCAGCAATTCCCTTCCATCACTACCTTATTATATACCGTCAATACGAAGTGGAACGATAGTCTGTATGATCAGGAACCCATCACCTGGTCGGGTCCGGGTTATGTGATCGAGGAACTGGAAGGTTTCCGGTACAAGATCGGGCCGAAGTCTTTCTTCCAGACCAATACCGCGCAGGCCGAAGCGCTGTACCGGGTCACGCGTGATTACGCGGAGCTCAGCGGCACTGAAACCGTATATGATCTGTATTGCGGCACCGGCAGTATCGGCATCTTCGTGAGCGGGAAAGCGAAAAAGATCATCGGGGTGGAAATGGTGGCCGCAGCGATCGATGACGCGAAAGAGAACGCTGCACTGAACAACCTGCAGCACACGGAATTCTTTGCGGGTGATGTGATCGATGTATGTGATGATGCGTTCTTTCAGACGCATGGCCGTCCGGATGTGATCATCACCGATCCGCCGCGCGCGGGGATGCATGAGAAGTTGGTGCAGAAGATCCTGGATATGGCCGCGCCGGTCGTAGTTTATGTGAGTTGTAACCCGGCCACACAGGCACGAGACCTGAACTTACTGGCGGAGAAATATGACGTAACGGCATTGCAGCCGGTCGATATGTTCCCGCATACCCATCATATAGAAAATGTAGCACAGCTGAAACTGCGGCCTTTGTAAAAATTTTATGAACCCGCAAGCAGCGATAACGATTAATTTTACAGCATGAGCGAATTCAGAGTGGTTAGGCCTGACAGGTTCCCTCCCATTGTTAAGAACCTGATGATCATCAACGTACTGGTATTTGTCGCACAATCGGTGCTCGACAGTCAGTACGCCGTTACCAGACATTTGGAATTATGGCCCATCATGCCGGGGGAACTGAAGCCCTATCTGCAGATGATGTTCGATATGAAAAAGCTGGATCTGGAACCCCAGTCCTTCCAGCCTTATCAGATCTTCACGCATATGTTCGCGCATGCGCCGGCGCCACAGTTCTATCATATCCTTTTCAATATGTTCACGCTTTGGATGTTCGGGCGTGTACTGGAGAATGTTTGGGGCGCGAAACGGTTCCTGATCTTTTACATCGCGTGCGGACTGGGTGCGGCAATTTTGCACTTAGGCATGCAGTATTACCGTTGTGAGTTGCTGCTTGAAGCGTTCCAGCATCAGAATGTGGCGGGTGTGGACGCGAATATCGCAGGGATCGTTCCTGCACTTGGTGCTTCCGGTGCTATCATGGGTGTGATGGCCGCCTTCGCTTATTTATTCCCGAACACGGAATTATACATCATGCTCATCCCGATCCCCATCAAGGCCAAATGGGCCATGCTGGGACTGGCGGCGATCGACCTCTTTGGTGGTGTGGCCAATATCGCGGGTGATAACCTGGCGCACTTCGCCCACCTGGGTGGCGCGATCACAGGATTTATTATCGTACTGATCTGGAACAAAACAAGCCGGAAAACGTTTTATTGATAACAGCTGAAAGCAATGGGTATATACGAACGGGATTATACAGGCAGAATGGCCCTCGGGCAAAGTGGTAATATGCTGACCATGCTGCTGGCCATCAACCTGCTTTCCTATGTGATCCTGGGTTTCATCAAAGTGCTGTTCATCTTCCACTTTGCGGACAGCACCACTGCACTGACGCATTTTCATGATACGATCCTGTATTGGTTCGCGATGCCGGTCAAACCCATGGAGATCCTGTATCGCCCGTGGACGATCATCACGCAGCTTTTCGTGCACAATGATTTCTGGTCCATCTTCGGCAATATGATCTGGTTGTGGACCTTCGGTTACATTTTCCAGGATCTGGGCGGTAACCGCCGCATCGTTCCCGTTTATATTTATGGTGGAGTGGCCGGCGCACTGTCGCTCGTACTGGTGTATAATAATATGCCATCGCTCCAGGGCCTGACAGCCAATGTGTGGATATTCGGCGCGTCACCCGCGGTAATGGCGGTGGCAATGGCCACGACCCTGTCGGCCCCCAACTACCGCATTTTCCCCTTGCTGGGTGGCGGTATCCCGCTGTGGGTGATCACGGTATTCTATCTGCTGATCGACCTGGCAAGCATTCCTTATGTCAATCCTGCGATCCCCGTTTCACATATCGTGGGAGCGCTGATGGGACTATTATTCATCGTCATCCTCCGCAACGGTATGGATATGGGAAAATGGATGAATGCGGTGTTCGACTGGATCGGGAATCTGTTCAA
Source organism: Bacteroidota bacterium (assembly GCA_029555415.1). Classification (GTDB taxonomy): domain Bacteria; phylum Bacteroidota; class Bacteroidia; order Chitinophagales; family Chitinophagaceae; genus JAKPSI01. Next base: position 38,522 of record JAKPSI010000061.1, read on the forward strand.
TCCCAACAGGCCTAAGAAAGGCAAAAGTTTCCGCGAAGAATTATTCTACCGCTCCAAAGGCGACCCGTATACAAAACAAACAAAATTGACGCAGCAGCGCGTCGATATGATCCTCGATAAGATCAATCAGCAGGGGTTTAATGCGCTCACGAATGAAGAAAAGGAACTGTTGAAGAAAGCCGGTGAGAATGATCTTTCTTGATTTTTCTGCCACATAGCCATGGAGGCCATAGAGGAATACACACATAGGGCTCCAAATTCATAGACCCAATGCCTTGTGTTCAATAACTAACATCTCTGTGTTCAGGTCTCCATGTCCTCTATGCCTATGTGACAAAATAAGGGGTACATTAACATAATTGAACTTATTTCGTGAAATTCGCTGTGTATGGCCAGCCGCTTCCGCATGTTCACCAAAAGATTCTTCATCTACAGCAATGTCATCCTGGCGGTGGTATTCCTGTTGTCATGTCTGGCATCCTGGGTGGACCCGCGGCAATGGTGGTACATTACCATGCTGGGCCTCGGTTTTCCGGTCTTTTTATTCCTGCTGGTCTTCTTCCTGCTTTGCTGGCTCATCGTGAGGCCGCGCTGGGCGCTGATCTCAGCCATTACGCTGGTGATGGGATACAAGAGTATCATCGTATTCTTCGCGTTCCATGCACCGGGTGCGTTTCAGTATCAGAAGGACCCGAAGAATATCCGGGTGGCTACCTGGAATGTGGCGCGTTTCATTGAAATGATGCGCAATAACAACAAGGGCAGTCAGACAAGACTGAAGATGATGGACCTCATTAAAGCGCAGGATGCGGATATCCTTTGCTTTCAGGAATTCTTCCATTCCTTCGATTCGGCCTGGTATCCCAACATCAATTATATCCGCGATAATTTCAACTATCCTTACTGGTATTATTCGCATGATAACGACGGGGAGAAACATTATACCGGCAGCATCATCTTTTCACGTTATCCGATCATCGATAGCGGCATGATCCGTTATCCGCGCCCTACGTTACCGGATGCGTTATTGCATGCCGATATCAAGATCAATGATGATACCATTCGGGTGTACACCACGCATTTGCAGTCGCTCCAGTTCGGCAAGGATGATTATGAAAAGATCAGTGCCATTGAAGATGCGAATGACAGTCTGGTCCGTAACTCCCGTTCCATCGCTTCCAAGATCCGTAAGGGATTCATGTACCGCAGCATTCAGGCCGATCTCATCAAACAGGTATTGCAGGATTGTCCTTACCCCATGCTGTTCTGTGCCGACCTGAACGATGTGCCCAATTCATATACCTATTTCACGGTCCGGGGAAATATGCAGGACGCCTTTCTGGAGAAGGGTTTCGGCGTGGGCCGCACTTTCAGCAGCCTGTCGCCCACACTGCGGATCGACTACATCCTGGCCGATGAACATTTCAAAGTGAGGCAGTTCAACCGCCTGGTCAAGAACTACTCCGATCACTACATGCTGGTGTCCGACATAACGCTCATAAAGTAAGCGGGATTGATTAATTTTGGGCCTTTCCAGCAATTTATGAGTGACCTGAAAGTTTATAATTCCTACAGCAGACAGAAAGAAGTGTTTTCACCCCTGACGCCCGGTCACGTTGGCATGTACGTGTGCGGACCTACCGTGAGCGGTGAAAGTCACCTGGGTCACGCGCGCCCTTACATCACTTTTGATGTCATCTTCCGTTACTTGCAGCACCTGGGGTATAAAGTGCGTTATGTACGCAACATCACCGATGCAGGTCACTTTGAAGAAGAAGGACGTGAGGCAGAGGACAAGATCTCGAAGAAAGCGATTCTGGAAAAACTGGAACCGATGGAACTGGTGCAGAAATACACCAACCTGTACCATTGGGCCATGGAACAATTCAATACACTGAAGCCGACCATTGAACCAACGGCAACAGGTCATATTGTAGAGCAGATCGGGATGATCCAGCAGATCATCAAGGCCGGTTACGCGTATGAAGTGAACGGTTCAGTTTATTTCGATGTGAAGAAATACGCGGCCACGCATGATTATGGTAAGCTGAGTGGCAGGGTGATCGAAGACCTGCTGGAGACGACGCGTGAACTGGAGGGACAGGAAGAAAAGAATGACCGTGCGGATTTCGCGTTATGGAAATCGGCTGCACCGGAACATATCATGCGCTGGCAAAGTCCGTGGGGCGAGGGTTTCCCGGGATGGCACATTGAGTGCTCGGCCATGGCGACGAAATATTTAGGCGGACAATTCGATATACATGGCGGCGGTATGGATCTGTTGTTCCCGCACCATGAAAGTGAGATCGCGCAGAGCACGGTGTGCAATCATACTTCACCGGTGCGTTACTGGATCCACAACAACATGATCACCATCAATGGCCGCAAGATGGGCAAGAGTTACAACAATGTCATTAAACTGACGGAGTTGTTCAGCGGTGATCATCCGGCGCTGGAGAAAGCTTATCATCCGATGACGATCCGTTTCTTCATCCTGCAAACGCACTACCGCAGTACATTGGATTTTGGTAATGAAGCGTTGCAGGCAGCTGAGAAAGGGCTGAAGCGATTATGGGATGCGTATGAGAAGCTGCAAGCTTTAAGCTATAAGCCACAAGACGGAGGACCCGACTTGCAGCTTGAAGCTAACAGCTTGAAGCTTGTAGCTGAGTTCTCTGAATTCATGAATGACGACTTCAGCACCGCCAAGGTGCTTGCGAATATGTTCGAGCTGGTGCCCACCATCAATTCGATGAAAGATAAAACGATCCCGACAGGAGCTTTGTCTGCAGAGACTTTCGCCTTACTGCAAACTTCTTTCAAGACCTGGCTGGAAGATATCTTCGGCCTGAAAGGCGTATCGGAAGCGGATAACGCCAAATTGCAGGGTGTGATGCAGCTGCTGATCGATATCCGGAAGGAAGCGAAAGGGAAGAAAGACTTCGCGACATCTGATAAGATCAGGAATCAGCTTGCGGCGATGGGAATTTCATTGAAAGATGAGAAGGACGGGGGGATGAGCTGGAATATAGAGTGAAGCTACTCGCTGCTGGCTTTTAGCTGCTAGTGGGTCATTTAAAGTCGAAACCTCTTTATTGAATCGTGCCTCTACGCCGTTGTTGGTGCCTGCCTGCCGGCAAAGGCAGGTTATCACCAACAACTCGAATTGAGGAACACTTGAAATAGTCAGGGATCTCCATACTCTTTGAGAGAATAGAATCGTTGCGCCGCTGCGCCGCCGCGTCGTTGCGTGAAACAAATAGTCGCCATGCCACACAAAGCACATTTAAGTAAAGACCGCAAGCTGAAGAAGCTCATCGAAACCATCGAGGTACCCGCACTGAAGAAGCGGCGCAATCTCTTTACTTACCTGTGCGCTTCCATCATGAGTCAGCAGTTATCGACCAAGGTGGCGGATATCATTTACAAACGTTACATCAAATTATACGGAGGCAAGGAGCCTACGCCGCAGCAGGTGCTGGATACGCCTTTTGAAGCGCTGCGCGGGATCGGCCTCTCCAATGCCAAAGTGAATTATGTGCAGAATGTGGCGCGGTTTGAGATCGAATCCGGCATGCACCACAAAAAACTGCAGGCCATGGACAATGAGGAAGTGATCGCCTATCTCACTACCATCAAAGGCGTGGGCCGCTGGACGGTAGAGATGCTGCTCATGTTTGCGCTGGGCCGGGAGGATATATTTGCGGTGGACGACCTCGGTATCCAGCAGGCCATGGCGGGATTATACAAACTGGATGTATCTGACAAAAAACAACTGAAAGCGGATATGCTGCGGATCTCGGAGAAGTGGAGTCCGTTCAGGACTTATGCATGTATGCATTTGTGGAGATGGAAAGACAGCGGTGAATAATGGAGAGTGGATAATTGATAAAGGAGAATGGATTTCGTTCCGCCGGAGATGAAGGTGTTTTAAGTAGGTAAGAGGTAATAGGTAATAGGTAAGAGGTAATAGGTAAAAGGTAAAAGGTAATAGGTAAAAGGTAATAGGTAAAAAGTAAAAGGTGATAACTGTGCATGATTTCATTTCCTGAAATAAAGACTGAACGGCTATTGCTCAGGCAGTTCAATGATCGCGACCTGGAAAATGTATTCAGGGGATTGTCGCACCCCGACATCATTAAATATTATGGCGTCAGCTATGACAGCCTGGATGCTACAAAAGCACAGATGGCATTTTTTGCGGACCTGGAAAAGAACGGGACCGGCATCTGGTGGGCGATCTGTTCACCGGATAATCAAGTGTTTTATGGTGCGGGCGGATTGAACGGTCTGATCCGGGCGCATCAGAAAGCGGAGGTTGGTTTCTGGCTCATGCCGGAATACTGGGGAAAGGGCATCATGCAGGAAGCGATGCCACTGATCTGTAATTATGGATTCCGGGAAATGGGACTGCACCGGATCGAAGGGATCGTGGAAACGGAGAATGAGAACTGCAAAAAAGCCATGGCCAAACTGGGTTTTATGCACGAGGGCACGATGCGGGAATGCGAGATCAAGAACGGAAAATTCATCAGCCTGGATATATTTGCGTTACTGAAAGATTGACAAAGGCCTACCTGGCACATACCCTAAGATTTTATATAAATCTTACTCTTTTAGATGATCAGTTGTTTCAAATGAGTTATATCGATGACTTCATACAAGCCGAGCAACAGAAAATGAACTGGTTCGACCGGGTATTCCGGAATTATCCGCAATTCAGGACCACACGTTTCCTAGCGGGGAATGACCGGATAAAAGGTTCCGGGAATGGCGTTGTGATCGGGCCCTCTCTCTGGGGCAGGCTGATCACAGGCATTATCATTGCTTTTGCCACATTGATATGGGCAGGGCTATTATTCATCCAGGTCTTCAATAAAAAGCTAATACCTGTTGTTTTCTCATTTTGGGTTTTTATAACACTCATGATCATTGGCCTGGCTTACCAGGCCTACTTCAATAAACGTTACGTGTATAAAATATTCATCAACACCGAAGGCATTCGCAGGGGAGACGACCTGGTTCGTTGGGATGAAATGGTGGAAACCGGGATCATGAACAAACAGAAAGGCAGGGCGACCAATTATTTCCTTGTTCTTTTTCTGGAGAATGGTTCTGTCGTGAAGCATGATCTCTATCTAATGGGCGGGTATCCGGAAAAATATGCCCGGATCATTGAATATTACAAAGAAGTGGCTATTAAATGATTCTATACATGCTGAATTTATTTCATACTCTTTCAGGCATCGCGATCATTATCTTCCTGCTGGATAAGCTTTTCACGCATTATATCATTGACCGCAAGCAGGGCAGCGTTTCGGGTTTTGCATCTTTCCTGTTCGCGCCGGGTCAGTATTTATTGCCGTACAAGGCAGAAGTGCCGCTGGAATTGCAGAACCTGAAGCGGCTTTGTAATTTATTCTGGTGGCTGGCGGTAGCTTCGGTGCTGGCGAACCTGGTCATTGGTATTCTTATTTATAAGGCCACACTGAAATAGATACTTATTTCAGTTGCCCGGCTTAATTTTAATTCACGCAGCAGTCAATTTATGTCACAACTCCTGGTCAACAACCTTATTCGTCAGCTTAATGAGATCCATGATGGTTCCAAGTGGTTCGACCAATATTTTCAGGAGAAGATCGGCGGTCTATCGGAAACAGAGGCTTTTACAAAACCGCATCCATTCATGCATAGTGTGGCCGAGCAGGTATCGCATATGCTGGAGTGGAGGAAGGAATGCATGCAGCGGTTCCTGGATAAAAAATATGATCTGATGCATGCGCCGGAGGACTGGAAGGATAATGAACAACTGCAACAAACAGGCTGGCCTGCATTGCTGGAAGCATTTGAACAGAGCCGTTATGATATGATCGCGCTGATCGATGGCAAGGATGATGCGTATCTGGAAACCCCTTTTCAGGATACGGACTACAATTACCATTACCTGATCGAGGGGATCATTCAGCATGATATTTACCATATGGGGCAGATCGGGATCGTTGTCAAAATGCTGAATGCTGAATTTTAAATTTTGAATGCAACAAGCATTTGCCGTTCATGGAAATGAAGAGCGCCGGTTCAGCGGGCTTGCGTTATATTGGTAGGTCAAAACGAAATGATATGAACAGGAAAGTCGATCATTTTTTAGCCCTGGCCAAAAAATGGCAGCAGGAAATGGTGCTGTTGAGGTCCATCGTACTGGAGTGCAAGCTGGATGAGGATTACAAATGGATGCATCCCTGCTATTCCATGGATGGTAAGAACATCGTACTGATCCATCAGTTCAAGGAATACTGTGCCCTGTTATTCTTCAAAGGCGTGCTGATGAAGGATCCCAAAAAGATCCTGATCCAGCAAACGGAGAACGTACAGGACAGGCGGCAGCTCCGCTTTACGGATCTGAAGCAGATCGAAAAACTAAGGGCAACGATCAAAGCATATATCCGTGAAGCCATGGAGATCGAAAGATCCGGCCGGCAAGTGGAATTCAAAAAGACGGAAGCCTTCGCTATGCCCGATGAATTCAAAAAGATCCTGAAAGAAAAGCCGGCGGTAAAAACTGCTTTTGAAAAACTCACTCCCGGCCGGCAAAGGGATACCTGCTGTTCTTCTCATCGGCCAAACAAAGTGCGACACGGGAAGCGCGCATCGCTAAATGTATTGGGCAGATCCTGAAAGGGAAGGGGTTGAATGATTAGTGTAAGAAATGCGATCCTTATTGGTGTTCTTAACTGAATGATGCAGCTCACCCGGAGCTTGTAATATTTAAAAAGAATTGAGTTAATTTGATTCCAAATCACCGTTCGGTCATCGCTGCCGGTGCTCCGGTTCACGAATGGCCACACCGCGCATCTTTCGTAGCCTTAACCCGCCTAAACAACAGCATATGAATTCAAGATCCTTATTGCTTCTTTTTTGCCTGATTACCGGACAAACGGTATTTGCGCAAAATAAAAAAACCGCATTGGAAGCTATCATGCGGACTTATCACAGTTATAATATGTTTGACGGCGCCGTTCTGGTAGCAGATCATGGGAAGATCGTTTACAAAGGTGCTTTCGGGTTGGCGAACAGGGAATGGAACATACCCAATACGACAGATACGAAATTCATGATCGGATCCGTATCAAAGCCGCTGACGGCCACTTTAGCCCTGATACAGGTTCAAAAGGGGCTGCTCAACCTGGATAAAACGATCGGGGATTATTTACCGGAGTTCATCAATAAGCCCGCCGCAAAGGTGACGATCAGACAATTACTGACACATACTTCCGGAATTCCCAATTATGATATCATCAAAGACTTCTTCCCGAGGATCAGCCGTCAGTATTTCACAAGACAGGACTATATCAAATTGTTCGTGGACTCTGCCCTGATCTTTACACCGGGCACACAATACGCTTACAGCAGCTGGGGATACTTTACCCTTGGCTATATCCTGGAAAGAGTGACCAATCAATCATACGCGGAGTTAATGGCCAGTGACATTTTCGGGAAACTCCACATGGACCATTCAGGTTCTTATTATCATACCCAAATTGTATCCGGGAGGGCCACAGGTTACGATTATAGTTTTGGCGGCTATACTACATCTGATTTCCGGGACCAGTCGAACACGATGGGTACCGGTGATATTTACTCAACTGTTGAAGACCTCTTTACATTTCACCTGGCTTTGGAAAATAACACTTTGCTGAATAAAGAACTGACGAATGAAATGTTTACACCGGGTATCGGACCTGCATTTTATGGCTATGGCTGGTTCAATAAACAATTCAAATATTCAGCCAATGACAGTGTTGCCTCCAATTTTCATTTAGGAATGACCGATGGCTTCATTTCCTTCATCAGAAGGATCCCTTCCACAAATAGTTTGGTGGTGATCCTGTGTAACAGTACCCCGACCGACTTTTTCGGGATCACCAATAGTTTGTTGAAAGCGCTGGATGGTCAACCGGTCAACATCAAGCAGCCGGCACATAAAAAAATGGAAATATATATTCAGCAATTGGGAGCATTGAAAGCCATTGAGGAATATAAAAAAATGAAGCGCGATACGGCACATTATTATATAGACTGGATCTCCATGAATTTTATAGCGGAACAATTATTGAATCTTAAAAGATTCAGCGAGGCGGAATTGATCTGCGGAAATAATGTAAATGAGTTTCCTGATAAAGATCTTGTCATGGTAACGATGGGTAACATTTATCTGGCTATGAACAAAAAAGATGAAGCGGTCAGGTTTTATAAAAAAGCACTTGAGATCACCCCTGATTATGAAGAAGCTAAAAACAGGTTAAAGGAATTGTCGCGTGGACAATGATTCCCGGACAGACAAAAAGAGATCACACAACGTGTAAAGATCATATCAGGATCATTCGTTGCTGAACCACGAATCTGAAAATGTGTAATATTTTATTATTTTCAACCATCAATTAGTAAACCTTATACAATGAAAAGATCACTGATCGTTGCCGTTTTATTCTTCCTGTTCAGCAACACTTCGAAAGCCCAAACACAGAATGGCTGGTATTACTGTGCGAAATGCACCAATTTGTACTTCGGTGCTTCAGGAGGTGTTTGCGCGGCTGGAGGCCAGCATTTTCACGAGCCGACAGCAGGAAGTTATACCCTCAGTTACGGTACTTCGGAATGCAAAGGGCAGGCGGATTGGTTCTGGTGTAAGAAATGCTCCTGTTTGTTCTTTGGATTAGCGAATGCGAAATGCGTTACAGGAGGCAAGCACGCCACGGATTCAAAAAGTAAGGACAGTTACATCCTCTGTTATACAAAGAACGGGGCCGTCATCGATTCAAGCCATCAGAGCGAATGGTATTTCTGCAATAAATGTTCCTGTCTTTTCTTCGGCCAGATCAAAGGGCTTTGTGCCTCCGGAGGGAATCACTATTTCACCAGTGAAACAAGCGGGAATTATGTGCTGGCACATTTTTGAGTGGTCTGTAGAGAATTGATTTGACGGGCGTTTGGTCTTCTATAGGTTTAAAAAATAGTAAACTACGATTTCATTTATTTGTACAACATGAATTGCATTGAATGGGTGTAACCATCACCGGCATAGCAGCAAAGGCAGATGAGCAGCGGATCATCCGTTCCATCATTTCCACCAATCACCGGAACCGGAGACCGTCAGAGATCGTATTCGACAGTGAGCTTCCTTTTGAAGCGCTGATCATGCGAAAGCCGGGTGATGATTGCATTGATATCTATTCCAGTGAAAAAGGCTGTGTCTGTACTTTTTCTGATACGATCCAGGAGCGTTATTTGTGGAAACATGAGATCTCGGAGGGATTCGATCTCTTTTACTTTGATGTCAGTGAGACCGCGATGGAGCACCGTTTCGCATTTTTTACCGGCGGGAAAGAAATACACGGGATGAATGTGTATGACGGTGGCACCACGAAGCGGATCTATGGCGATAATTTCCTGAACATCGGAGACAGCAGTGATATCTTCACAGGAACACTTACAGATGCGCTCGAGCCTTATCTGCCCCAGCCCATGGGCACCATGCTTGAAATGGGCTATCAGGAAAAAATCAGAAGATACCGTTTCCGTTTACTTGAACCCGAAATATCTATACCGGTCCGGAAGAAAAAGCGTGAAAAACGTTTGCTGGATGCCTTGCCCCTGCTGATCCTCACCGGTTACATGATCCACACGGTTTGGAGCCGCTTCAATCAGGATATACTGCTGACCTGGCATCACTGGCTGGCCATGATTTTGCTGGCGTTCACACATATCTGTTTCCGTAAGAAGAACAGGCTTGGTGTACTGGCCACCGGACTTACTATACTAGCTGGTTTGTTTGGTGCTGCTCAATTCTCTCCCGGTGTCAGATTTACTTCATTTTACTGGTCGCCCGGAGATCTTGATATCCCATTATTCTACGGCCAACCGGTATTTTTCATCTGGCTGGGATTGCACCTGCTGTTGTCGGGCAGTTATTATGAAGGGATACTGCGGAGAAAATACTGGAAGCAACTGAAGACGGATTTGAATGGTGATACCGTTACGGCTACGGACCAGGTTGAGTAAATTCATTACCTAATTCAAAGAACAGCTGTTCCGGTTTCCGGATTAGTCAGATATGGCTTTTGGAACTGTTAAAAATTTCTTTATGAAAATAAAGAACTGAATACAATCGTTTTCAGGCTGATCGTTTTGCGAAGTTATTCCTGATCTGTATCCGCCATCTGGCGACATCTTACCGTTTAAAAATACACATGACGCATAAAATACTGACCGGTCTTGTCTTCATACTGATAAGTACGTTTGCAGCAGGGCAAAACAAGATCAATTCCGCCTTAAAACACGAACTGGACAGTATTTATCAGCAGGATCAGCATTTAAGGGAGCTGGCGTCTTCTGACTTGTTACAAACAAAGGGAGATTCGATCGCGGATTCCTACAAGATCCCCAAAAGCGAATTGCTGAATTATATTGTACGATCCATTCCTGTCATTGATTCCCTGAACCTGTTGCGCGTGGATCAGATCATCCGTCAATACGGCTACCCGGGCTTGTCGCTGGTCGGACCCCGGACCAATGAAGCCGCTTTTTTCGTCATTCAGCATTCCAGAAAGATCGATAAGTACCTGCCCCTGATCAAAAAAGCCGCTGACAAAAAGGAACTGAATTTCCGCTTATATGCCATGATGCTTGACCGGTCGCTCATGTATAATGGAAAAGAACAGATCTACGGTACGCAGGGCATGGGTATCAATGCAGTGAATGCACAAACCGGAGCTAAGGAATTCAGGTATATCATCTGGCCCATAAAAGATCCCGCGCATGTCAACGAACGGAGAAAGAAAGCCGGCTTCCGCGCTACGATCGAAGATTATGCAAAGGAGGAATTGGGGATCGACTATAAAGCCCTTAGTCTGGAAGAGGTCAATGACATGAAAAAACAAAATTAATAGAATGCGGACCTGCTTTGAGCCGCCTCTGATCCTGCCGTTCCTGATCTGAACATATAAATGTTAACACAAGTATTTACTGAAGGCATTGAATAAGACTTAGCTTGCATCTAAATAGCAAGAACATGTCTAATATCCGAATGATCACCCTGATAATTTTATTGGCTGTAATTGCGGTCACATTACTGATCAGGAAGAATATAAAGGGTAGGAAACGCATCAGACCCGGATCACAGAATGCAGTTCAGGATACCATGATGGACCAGGAACGCAGAAAGGATAAGATCTGAGACATATAGTCAGAACGCATTATTTGTCAGAAATACCCTTTTAAGAATTTTATGCTGGATTTTTACGGGGACGTCCTCTCGGTTTGCCTTTGGCTTTGCTGGGTCTTCCTGCTGCATTGAGTTCCGGACTCCCGTCTTCGACTTCAAGTGTTTTGATGAAGTTGCTGAATGCCGCTTCGCTGCTTGCATCTTCAGCCAGGAACTGTACGAAAAAGCTGGCCTTCTTATTAGTGAATGAAAAGAAGGAACTCTTCATGTTCTTACTTTTATTCTGCTCAGTTGTATAGCTGATGTAAGCGATACAGTAGGGGTTCTCTTTCCGGACAACCTTACCAGGATTTGTATAACTGAAACTGCCGGTACTTTTTTGCTGACGGTTGGTGACATATATTTCGGGGTTGTCGATCACCACTGGCTCGGTGGCAGAAAGGATGATCCTGCATGTCTTGCCATCAGTCCTCTGCTCTTCCATGATAACATTGGGCAACTGTTGTACCACTTTCCAGCCAGCAGGGACCTGATAATACGCGATCCCGTAATTGATCTGGGCATTCAGTTTGCAAACACCCATGAGTAAACCAATAGTCAGAATAAATGCTTTCATAATAACAGAGATAGGGTTGATGAAATTCAATGGACCTGTAGCAGTACTTTGTAAATATATACCATTCGCTGAGGGCTGGTACCCTTGAAACAGGGGATTTTTTAAAATTAATTGTATCTAACCGTTAAATGCCCTTTACTCCGGCTCATCCCCAAAAGCCCTTTTTCTTGTTGCTTCAGATCAAATGTATCATCTTTAGAAGGACGTCCTTTACCGGATGATCTTACCGAAGCAAACCAACTTTGTCATGAGAAAATTACTGTTTACAAGTATCCTGTTCCTGATCTTTACCTGCACATGGGGGCAGGCCAACCAGTCTGCTGCATTACAGGAACGGATCAAACAGGTCGAGAACAACCTCGCCGGCCGTGTGATCATCGACGGAAAGCCATACAACATACTGGATAGGATGAAATATTACCATGTCAAGGGACTGAGTATGGCGGTCATTGAAAACTATCAGGTGGTCTGGGCTAAAGGATATGGTTGGGCGAATGAGAAAGATAAGATCAGGGTAACGCCTGCCACTTTATTCAAGCCGGGGTCCATCAGCAAATCATTGAATGCGGTCGGTGTCCTGAAACTGGCTGCAGACCATCAGCTGGATATCTACAAAGACATCAATGAATATTTAACGTCCTGGAAATTCCCGTATGATAGTTTATCAAAAGGAAAAAAGATCAGCACCGCGAATCTGCTCAGCCATACCGCCGGACTGTCCGTTTATGGCGGTTTTCCGGGCTATGATATAAAAAGTAAGATCCCAACTATACAGCAGGTGCTGGATGGAGAAGCGCCTGCCAATACACCGCCGGTGCGTTCCCTATTCGAGCCCGGGATCCAGTTTATGTATTCCGGCGGCGGTGTCATCATTTCTCAACTCATCTTAACAGATCTGACCCATCAGTCGTATGAAAAATTCATGTATGACAGTGTGCTGAAGCCCCTGGGCATGACACACAGTTATTATGCTGCGGCTCCGCCTGCAGGCAATCAGCTCAGATCGGTCGCGATGGGGTATACTGCTGATGGGGATCCCGTGGGTGCAACCTTTCATGTGTATCCGGAACAAGCGCCTTTGGGTTTATGGACCAACCCGACCGAGTTGGGACAGTTCGTCATCGCCACTCAATTGGCGAATAAAGGGAAACCCGGGAAACTGATCGGACAGCAAATGGCGAAACTGATGCTGACGCGCTATATTGATAACTCCGCCACGATGGGCGCATTCATCGGGGACAGGAACGGAGAATCGTATTTCTTTCATGACGCAGGGAATGAAGGATACAGGGGATTGTATTACGGAAGTGTGGATGGCGGGAATGGCGTGGTAGTGTTCGTGAATTCGGATGACGGGAATATCATCCTGGAAATACTGAGCAGTGTGGCATCTGTTTACAACTGGAAAGGATTTGACAAACCGGCCAATATCAAAACGGTCCGTGTACCGGCTTCCACGACCGCTCAATACCCCGGTATTTATTTGTATGAAGGAAAACTGGCGGAAATAACGAAAGACAAAGAGGGCCTTGTTTACTGGGCGGATGGTCAGACCAGCAGGATGTATTTTACATCTTCGACTGATTTCGTGAATATTGAATTCCCGACTGAAAAATCATTCATCAGGGATGGCGAGGGTAACGTGACCGGCTATGCAAGAAAACTGTATGGCAAAGAGCTTCCGGCGGCAACCAAAGTGGGAAAGATCGATACGATCAAAACCAATGGAGGGGTGCTGGAAGTGTTTGGCTGGCATTTGCTGGAAACAAAAAGGTTCAGAGAGGCGATCCCTTACCTGAACAGGTCGTTGACACTGGAGCCCGGCAATTACGCCGCTATGGCTGATCTGGGTCATTGTTATCTGTTCTTGAACGAATATGAAAATGCGATAGGTTTGTATCAGGCATTCATTGCAAAGGGATCGACCGATCAGGCAGCGCAGAAGACCATCATCAAAGAGCAGTTTGAATATTTCGGGAAAAAGGGATTCAATAAAGTGTTGATGGCAAAAGCAGCAGCGGAACTGAAGTTGTGATATATGATTTAAGTGGGATCCTGTTGTGGTATATCATTTTCTGAATTGTAATAGTTTGTGATCACTTCGCCTGAATATGGCAAATACCTTACTTAAATATTATTATGTTTTCGGCGATTCAGATGATCGTCATGAATTCTATTACGGCAAAGAAGACAAACTGCATTTTGAGTCTTGCAGGTTGTGTAAAAAGGTGATCGACCGTGAAGCCGCTATACAAGCGGGGATCAAAGTGTACAGGTCCCGGTTCAACAGACTGTTCTATGAAACCTGGGATGGTGTGACCATTGTATCGGATCGGTTTGTTGAGATCTATCAGCAATACCGTATGAATGGGTTGACTTTTGAACTGATCCCAGGCCTGAAGAATTATTATGTGATGCGTTGCAACAACGTTGTTCGTTTTGATACCGCAGCGAACCCTGAATTTGTGATCACCAATATTTGTCCGGAATGCGGAAGGCCCGATGGCGCATACCGCCCTTACCCGTACAGGATGATCGCTGAAGATGAACAACAACTGAAGGCAATGACTTTCTACCGGAGTGATATCGAATTCGCGGATAAGCATACACAATCACCTCTTTTATTTGCAACGGAAGATATCATGCAAGCCTTCAGAATGGAAGGCGGCCGGATCTTCTTTGAAATAGCGGAAAACGGAAAGTCTGTTGTAATTGATTGTAAGGGAAAGTCTTAACGGCAAAATGGCGTGGAGCCGGAATTTTCATTTAGCTTAGCAAGCAGCGTATTTCAGAAACAAGAACCATGACACATCATTTCAATATTCGTTCCGTCTCCATGATCCTGGTATTCTCGGCCGGATCCCTGATCGCGACCACCAATGGCGGGATCTACAAGAACCTGAAAGCATTACCACAGGATATCACTGAAAAGCAGCTCGATAGTTGTATGAACGCTTATTGCAGGGCCCTGAAAGTGGATTGCGGCTTTTGTCACCCGCCGAAACCGAATTCTTTATATGGCATTACCCTGAAACAGCCGCAGCAAACGGATTTCGCGGCGGATAACCCGATGAAGGAGGATGCCCGGAAGATGATCCGCATGCAGATGGAGGTGAACCGTAAGTTCTTTTATTTTGATACACTGGCCCGGCCTGAATTCCTGAATATGGTCAATTGTTATACCTGTCACCGCGGCAGCCCGTTCCCGATGAGTGAATAAGGACAGCAATATTTTTTGTCATCATATCTCAATCAACCTGATCATGAAAAAGATCATTTTCCTCCTTATACTGGTGGCCGGCTCTTTCTTGTCCGGCTTCGCCTTCAGATCGGTCATTCACCAACCAAACATTTCAAAAATGAAAAAAGTAACAGGCATCGGCGGCATTTTTTTCAAATGCAAGGATCCGAAACAGATCACCGCATGGTATCAGCAGCACCTCGGTCTCGATACCAATCCTTACGGGGCCACATTCGAATGGTTCGAGGGCTTCGACAGTACGAAGAAAGCGCAAACGCAATGGTCGCCCTTCCCGGAAACGACCAAATACCTCGATCCTTCCACTAAGGACTTCATGATCAATTACCGGGTGGAGAACCTGGAAGCGCTGGTAGAAGAACTGAAAAAAGAAGGAGTAACGATCGTTGATAAAATGGAAACATACGATTACGGTAAATTCATCCATATCCTGGATCCGGAAGGCAATAAGATCGAATTGTGGGAACCGAAGGATTGAGTATTGTGTTAGCTCCTCTGTCTGCCATTAATTTGGTTATATTAGGATATTCATCTTCGGCCGGCACACCTGTTCACGGATGAACAGACCCGGTTTGCCGCTTCACAGGGGCATGACCCCTCTAAACATTCACCATTAAACAAACCAACATGAAATTATTATTATGCTTCTTATCGCTGTTATTGAGTATCTCACTTTTTACCGGGTGTAACCGTGTGGAGCCTTCCGTCTCGATACAAACCGTAGCGCCCAAAGCGGACACGACTGAATATTTCAACTTACGTCCTCAACTGGAAAAAGAGTACGGATACACGCATGCGGTGAAGATCGGTGATGATCTGAAAATATCCGGAGCAGTGAGTATGGACGACAAGGGTATCATTGTTGCTCCGGGCAATATGGAACAGCAGATGAAGAACTGTTACGTTGATCTGGAAAAGATCCTGCAGCATTACGGTTACACGTTCGATGATGTGGTGGCGGAGAATGTATATACCACCGACATGAAGGAATTCGAAAGGGTCTCTGGTTTCCGGAACTCCATATATAAAAAACAATTCCCCACCGGCACCTGGCTGGAAGTGAAAGGGCTGGCCATTTCAGGACAACTGATCGAGATCGATATGGAGGCGCATAAATCGAAATAAGGCATGAACGAAAACAGTCCTGATCTGCCCGATAAAAAAAGCAGGGCCGTCCTGCTGGCAAGCGTACTCGTTTCCCTTTTCTGGATCGCGGGCATGACCCTCAATGTTTACCGCTTCGCCGCTGTGGGAGCGGTTTTCGAGGCATTGTGGTTGCCGGGTATCATGCTGATCTGTTTGCTCACCGGCTGGACATTCCTTTACTGGAAGAAAGACCTTTTCTGTCTGCGGTCGCTTCACCTCTATGCCTGGCTGCTGCTGATCGGTACCATCCTGTACACGGCTATTGTAATGGGATGAGCGGCTGACTGACTATTTCTGTTTCACAGATGAATATTTATCTTTATCCAAATTCAGGTTATGGGTAATTCCAGCACATCGGATCAGCGTATGGCAAGCATGACCTTTGCTTCGGTCTATCCGCATTATGTCAATAAAGTGGAGAAGAAAGGACGTACGAAAGCGGAACTTGACCAGATCATCAAATGGCTGACCGGTTTCAGTGATAAACAATTGCAGGAGCTGATCAATGAGAAAGCCACATTCGAGACCTTTTTCAAAAAAGCCAAACTTCATCCCAATGCGCATCTCATCACCGGTGTGATCTGCGGATACCGGGTTGAGGATATTGAGAACCCTTTGTCTCAAAAGGTGCGTTATATGGACAAACTGGTGGATGAACTTGCCAAGGGAAAGAAAATGGAAAAGATCTTGCGCAGCGCGTAACATTTTGGGGTTCACTCCGTTCCAAAAAAACAATTAACCTTATCATTTTATGTCTCAAACAACCCGACCCCTCATGATACTTGTCGCGGGCCCATACCGCTCCGGTACCAACGATATTCCTGAACTGATCGAAGCCAATGTAAAAGCCATGACCGATACGGCGCTGGAGCTCTACCGTATGGGACATATGCCGGTACTGGGCGAATGGTTCGCATTGCCATTGATCGAAGCGGCGGGTTCAAAAGCTGTGGGGGACGATATCTTCAGTGAGATCTTTCATCCCATTGCTGTACAGCTGATCGGTCATTGTGACGCGGTACTGCGTATTGGTGGCCCTTCATCAGGCGCGGATGAAATGGTGAGGACCGGAGAAGCGAAGGGGAAGATCATCTTCATGGATAAGGCGGAGATTCCGAATCTGAAACAGTGATCAAAATTCTATCCTTTTCGTATGACACAGGAAGAACTCAAAAAGACCTACGCCGCGCTTTCCACTACAGAACTCCTGGAGATCGTGGACCGGAAATTCGAGTACACGGATCTGGCGGTCAGTGTTGCTCTTGCGGAACTTGCATCACGGCAGGTTTCAGAGCAGGATATCATCGATTATAAGGAAGTGCAGGCTGGCAAAGCCGAGCAGTACATCAAAAGAAATATAGTTGATGATCTCACAATCCTCCAGAAGAACCAGTTCTATTTCATATTCATACCACTTTTAAATTTTGCCTTCAAACAGAATTTCCGGGATGATGGCTATATCTTAAAGCTGAAACAAGCCAACTACTACTCTCTCGTTGGGTTCATCTTTCTGGCGTTGAGTGTTTTCCTTTCCGTCTATTTCGATCTTCCGGACCTTACCACGCTGGCATGCTGGCTCATCGGTTTTATTCCCGCCTATGCCTTTGATGAAAAATTCAACCGGCACAGGCAGATACGCAGACTGCAAAGGATGTTCATGAACGCGGAAAGAGCCGCTGAAAATCAGGATAATCAAGGTGCTCCGCAGGAAGGCAAAAAGGTATAATTTCAATCATTACTGGTCATCACTCATACTCACCCGCTAAAGAAACAAAAACATGGAAGTACATCATCATTCGCATGCCCATGGGAAAAAGAACTGGCGTTCCTATGTCTGGGAATTCCTCATGCTTTTTCTCGCCGTGTTCTGCGGCTTCCTGGCCGAGTATCAGCTGGAGCATGTGATCGAACATCAGCGGGAGAAAGTGTATGTTAAGTCGATGATCGAAGATGCTGAGACGGACCGTATCAATATCAAAAAAGCGGTCACGGATAACAACCGGCGGATCCTTCATCTGGACACGCTGGCGAATCTTTGCGCGGACTATCACAGTGATCAGCGTGACGACTCTTCCATTTACTGGCATTACCTGTATGGATTGTTCCACCCTGCAGTGATCAGCCCGACCGAACGTACCATTCAGCAATTGAAGAATGCAGGTGAGATGAGACTGATCAGGGAGAAGACCGTAACGGACAGCATCATATTATATGACGACATGGCGAAAAAACTGGCAGATCAGCGCGCCTATTATGAGTTGTATCAGAATAACTCCGTCAAATTGGCTGCTCAGCTCTTCAATTTCAAAAAATTCGGGTTTGGTGTCTCCGCGAATGTACCTATGGATTCCATCCTGAAGAAAGGATATTTCAGATTGATCTCCAACGATAAAGCCAGGCTGATGGAATTCGCGAATCTCATTTTCGTGTATGAGGGAGTTGTCCAATACTACAATGACCTGCTGGAAATGATGGATCGCCATGCCTACTATTTGATACAAACGCTGAAGAAGGAGTATCATATAAAATAATGTAGTGAACTTGCTAAAAAATGTTCGCATGATCAAATACGTATTGTCAATCCTGCTTGTTTATGGTTTACCAAATTATGTTGCTGGACAACCCTTTCGTGTTCCGGCTGAATGGGAAAAGCAGGAAAAAGTATGGCTGACCTGGTTCGGGCAGGAAAGGCGTGACTCTGTTTCATGCAGGGTGATCGAAGCGCTTCAACCATATGTTAAAATCACATTGAATGCAGAGTCGGAATCTGTGAAAGGTGCAGCCATGCGGTATATGACTTCATTCAGTATCGATACTGCAAAGATCAATTTCGTGATCGACCCTTACATTGACTTCTTTACAAGGGATTACATCTTCTTTGTAGCAGATCAGAAAAAACAGCTTAAGGTTGTTTGTTTTGATTATTCCTCTTATGGCATGTACCCCGGCATATACGGGAAGCCCATGCCGGAAGAAGAAAAATTATTCGGCAAATGGGATGAGCGGGTAGCCGATCAATTGGGGCTTCCTGTCATCAAAAGCGATTATGTATTTGAGGGCGGTGGTATAGAATCCAATGGTGCCGGAACATTACTTGTCATCCGGGAGATGGCACAGCAAAGGAACCCCGGAAAGTCCATTCAGGAGATCGAAGCTGAGCTCAAACGAACATTGGGAGCAAAAAAAGTCATCTGGTTATCGGGCGGTTTAATAGAAGACAGGTTGTTCCCGAAATTCGGCCCGTTTTATAAGAATTATTTCGGGGGCGGAGCCAATATGCATATTGATGAATTATGCCGGTTCGTGGATGAATATACCGTTGTACTGCCATATATCGCTCCGGCAGATAAGGATAAAAGTCCTGTAGACAGTTTGAATTACCCCATGCTGGAAACAAATTTTCAAATTCTCAAGAATGCTACGACCGCAGACGGCAAACCTCTGAAGATCGTTCGGGTACCGGTACCGGAGATCGAACAACTCAAGTTCACGCTTACAGTTCAGGGATCCCAGTCCGCACAATTCAGTGCACTCGGTTTCAATACCGGTGATACCATTTACCGTGTACCGGCAGCCAGTTACTGTAATTTTTTCATCAGTAATAAAGTGGTCTTAATCCCCAAATATTGGAAGCTGGGTATGCCAGAGTCCCAAAAACAAAAGGATGAAGAAGTCAGGAAGACATTCAGTGGCCTGTTTCCCGACAAACAGATCATTCAGATTTTCACTTTACAAGTGAATAGGGGCGGCGGCGGTATACATTGTATGACGCATGAATTACCTGAATCCCGGAATTGATCTCCTGATGCAATTGCCAGGCTTAGTCTGATCCCTGCATCCATACCCGTATCAGAATCACTTACTGGTGGACCCGGAGATTTAGAAGCCTATACGTTCGGGTTCAGCGGTTCTCCGCAATATCAGGAATGGAAAAATGCTGCATAATTTTTTCCATCTGGCCCCGGCTGAGGAGCATTTTGAGACCATTACCAGCATGAAGAAACGCATATCTGATGGTGCTGAACAACAGCAGCTCATTCATGCTTCAACTTTTACTACTTCAATTGGAATTTGATTAATTTGAAGAAGATTCCGGATCAAAGCCCTTCTTTTCAACCCGTTCAAGCAAAATCACATCATGACAAAAAAGCTCATTGCGCTATTCGTCTTTTCTTACTCAATTGTTGTAAATGCGCAGTCTCCCTATTTCCCCGACACTGCCTGGCAAACCAAAACCGCTTCAGAACTGAAGATGGACAAGCTTCTATTGGACAGTGCCGTCCGATTCGCTATGGCCAGTGAGAATAAAGTGGAGCGTGACCTTCGCATCGCCAACCTGAAAGCTTATGCCAATGAACCGGATTATAAGATCATCGGCCCCATGAAAGAGAGGGGAGGCCCTGCCGGTCTCATCATTAAGAACGGATACATAGTCGCGCAATGGGGTGATATCAACCGGGTGGACATGACCTTCAGTGCCACCAAGAGTTTTCTGTCCACCACGGCGGGACTGGCCATCGACAATGGACTTATTAAGAACGTAAGTGAACCTGTCATCAATTATGTGTGGGACGGCACTTTCGTCGGAGCGCATAACAGCAAGATCACCTGGGGTAACCTGCTGGATCAGTCGTCCGACTGGAGCGGGACCTTATTCGGGCTGCACGACTGGGCCGATCGTCCACCGAAAGAAGGCGGTATCGATGACTGGAAGAACCGCACACTCCATGAACCCGGAACTTTTTTCAAATACAATGATGTGCGGGTGAACCTGCTGGCTTATTCCTTATTGCAGGTATTCCGGAAACCATTGCCTGTCGTTTTGAAAGAAAAGATCATGGATCCTATCGGCGCCTCTACCACCTGGCGCTGGTATGGTTATGATAATTCATTTGTGAATATTGACGGGATCATGATGCAATCCGTCAGTGGTGGCGGACACCATGGCGGTGGCCTCTTTATCAGCGCGGCGGACCAGGCCCGCTTCGGATTACTGTTCGTACGCAAAGGCAAATGGAAGAACCAGCAGCTGCTGTCTGAAAAATGGATACAGTCGGTGCATCAGCCTTCCTTTGCGAATAAGGACTATGGCTACATGTGGTGGATCAATACCAGTCAGAGATGGAAGGAAGTTTCGAAAGATATTTATTATGCGGTGGGCTTTGGCGGCAATTACATTGTGATCGATCATGCGCATGACCTCGTCGTGGTGACCCGCTGGATGGATGATGCGAAAATGGGAGATCTGATGGGGCTGATAGAGCGGTCGGTCCTATGAGGAAACCATCATGCTTATCATAGTTGTGCAGGAACAGAAAAAATGAAGATGTAACTGTGGATGTGCTTCAATTCATACCGGCTATCCGATCTGGGGGGCCAAAAAAACCGAACGACACAGTCTTGGCTTTACTGTTTCCGGAACTTCACTGAAAATGCGGCTGGGGCCGGGAGGTGCCTGTCTGAATTTACAATGATCATTTCTTCGGTTTCCCGGCAGCCGTATTCCCGAATTTGCGCGGAAAATAGGAGAAGGTCAGCAGAAAGTACTGCTGTAACCCATTCGTGATGCGGGTGCTGGTGCCATAGGCACTCACACTGTTGCTGATGTTCTGATATTGTTTCAGCAGATCCATGGCCGAGAATTTGATCTCACCCTGCTGCTTCATGACCCGGCAAGACATGAAAGTGTTCCAGAGAACAATAGGCTTTTTCACATTTGAATTGATGACCCTGTCGGCTGTACTGCTGATACTGATATTGGCGGGTAAATTCAGTACGATCCCTAGTCTCGTAGTGCTTCCGTTGTTACTGAAACTCTTCAGTCCCGGTAAAGAAAACCGGCTTTTATTATTTTGAAATGATTGTTGCAGGGTAATGATGAGTGCCGTATTCATCGAATATTGCAGCGTGATCTGATTTGAAATGCCGAAGGTTTTACTGGTATTCCTGAGCGCGTCTATGTAGTTGGATGACCGGGTATTGCGCAGGTTCCCACTGTACATGAGCAACAGCTCACTTTTCTTCATTTTCCGGGACATATTGAAATTATAATTCAATGACCGGTTCTCTGTTCTGTCGGCATTGATATAATAGTTACTGCGCTTTCCGGACAGCTCATTGATGATACTGTCCGTGACCGGATCGGATGTAACGGAATAATTACCGTTCAGGTTCGCTGATATCAGGAATTTCGACTTCGGGTTCTGGGTGTTGAAATTCATATTCGTATTCAATGTCTGTGTGATACTGTTCTTCAGGTCAGGGTTCCCGATCCGGATATCATAAACGTTGATACTGTCTACTAAACTGTACAAACGGTCTACTGTCGGATATTCGAAATTTCTGAAGTAATTCAATGAACCGAAATACCTGTATTTTTCCTTTTTCTGTTGCTGATAACTGAGCGATCCGTCATAGTGAAAGAACTGAAAGGTCCTGTTCAGATTCCTTTGCGTGAAGGAAGACTGATTTTTTTCTGACTTGAGTTCGTCTGAAAGCTTCAGATTCAGCTGAATGCCGTGATAACCGCTTTCCCTGTATTTGTAAAAGAACTTGCTCAGCGAAAGTGAAGGCGTGTATTCCGCCTTCTCCCTTTTATTGTTGTTGGAAAGTGAACTGTTACGGATGTAACTGGCTGTACTGCTTTCATAATCGCCCACAGCAGTATTATCTGAATTGCGGTCATAACTGAACCAGTTCGTGAAATTGAGAAAGATCCCGAACAGATTATACCTGCCCAAAAGCATTCGCTTAAAACCGGTATAATCCAGCGTTCCCGTAATGTTCAGCGATTGGTTGCTGTTGTTGTACCGTCTGTTGATATCCGTATTCTGAGCCGGATCGGTCAACGAATTGAAATGACTGGTTACATACCGCTCAGACCGGCTGTTCCCCGCACGCGTATTGAGTTGCAGGAAAAAATTCTTTGCCGGCTCATCGCTGTTGCCCTTGGCCAGACTCAGGTTCAGTGATTCATTAGATGATGTGCGGTGTTGCCGGCTGGTCGTGGCATTGGTGCTCAGGAGCTGATCCGAAGCATCACGCACTTCCGTGTTCCGGTTCGATTGACCATCATCGGTACTTGTGCTGAAGTTAGTGACCAGATTCAGGTTGTCATTATACGTATTGGTCTTATTATAATTGATACCGAGATCCTGTCTGTTCTGCTGGTTGCTCTGTACCCCTTCATCGCGAATGAACTGAGGGTTACTGGTCGTTGTCCTGTTCTGAAGATTCAGGTCGGTCAGGTTCAGATCCGTTCCGGAACGGGTATAATTGACAACGGCGCGGTTATTCTGCCGGCTGTTGGCCGATTCAGTGAAGTTGTGCACCAATGAAATACCTCCTGAATAATTCCTGTTGATCCCGTTGCCACCGAACCGGCCGGTATTATACAGGTTCGGATTCATATTCCTGTAAGTATTGTTCTGGAACATTTCCTGCAGGCTGCCGATATTCTTGTTGATATTATTGAAACCGCCGCCAACACCCGCACTGCTTTTTTTATTGTAGACCTGGAAGGACAGATCGGATTCAAAGCGGCTGCTGGTACCATAACCGGCTCCTGCTTTACCGAAAAAACCCTTCTTGCTGGTTTCTTTGAGTTTGATATTCATGGTCAGCAACGAATCACGGGGCTGTACAGGCTGCCCGATCTTACTTCTGTCGAACTCCTGATATAACTGGATCTTGTCGATCGCTGATTTGGGAAGATTTTGCGTGGCGATACGGGGGTCGGACGATCCCATGAAGGGTTTACCATCCACTAATACACTGTTGACCTCTTTTCCGTTCACAGTGATCGTTCCGTCTGACCAGATGGTGATCCCGGAAACCTGATTCAGCAGTTCTTCCACCACCGCATCCGGTTTCGTTTTGAAAGCCGCGGGATTGATCTCCAGCGTATCGCCATTCATCCGAACAGGTGGACCGGAACTGACCACCACGCCCAGGCTGTCATGATTATCCAGGGTCAGGATCACCTCCAGTGTATCGGTTTTTCCTCCTTGCAGTTCAATGGTACTGTAAAACACGTTATACCCGGCGTATGTGGCACTGACCAGTAATTTCTTTTTCAGAGGCAGTTGGGTGAATTGAAATCGTCCGTTCTTATCCGCCATTTGATACGCCATCACTGTGGAATCGGCACGCAGAACAGAAATGGTCGCCCGCTCCAGCACGGCTCTGCTGGCAGAATCCTTCACCGTGCCGGTCAGCTTGCCGGTTTGGGAAAAAGCCGGCAAGATGCAGCTTAGTAAGAAAAATAAAATAAGGAGTGGCTTCAAGATCAGTTTTTGAGTTTGTATTCAATGACCACAGGTGCCTCTGCATCCGGTTTCCCGGCCAGGAAATCTTTCAGGTCATCAGGTATCGGGATATTCTTGTTTGCTTCAAAGAAGGAGAGCAGGTCCTCCGCATGCAGGAGCCGGTAAAAATGGTCTCCCTGCAGTTGCGACCCGTTGTTTGCAAGTAGTTTCAGGTTATACTGACTGCTGTCCGGTTTAATGTTCTTGATATTGAGAACGGTTTTGGATTCCTTCTGATAAATATAGGATTCGAGCCGGGTCAGATACTCGATATCAAAGGTTATAAAACGATCGTTTTCATAAATATTGTATACCTGGTGGAAGATCCAGCCATTATTGCGGGTATAGTTTTCCCTTTCGGCTTTGTTCTTGAAAGGCTTGATAAAAAAAGACGCTGGCAGGCTGTTCTCCAATGGCAGTACCAGCCGGTATACCGGGAACAAACTGTCGCGGAACATTTTATAGACGGTATCACAAAAAGGTCTTGTAAGGAAATTCACAAAAGGATCTCCCGTACGGGTGATATTGACCTCTTCATCCGTATACAGGAATCTTGGTTCGCTGATATGATGATAGGCGAAGTATCCTTTTAGGAACCTGTCATTCCTGTAAAGCCTGAATTCATGACCCAGGCTGTCTTTGAATAAGGAACTGGTCGTTATATCGCCCTTGTACCAGATATCATCATACAAGTGCATGGCATGGGTCAGGTCCTTTTCGTCCGGGGCATTTTTCCGGAGGGTAAAACTATTGTCGCTCAGATCGACCTCATATTTCCTGAAATATTTCAGATTACGCGGATCATTGCGGTTGAGCAATATCTTCAGCCTGTCCCTCGGCGTGAGCGCATAATTATTATTATCCCCAAAGAATACGATCCGATCATTCACTTCATCATATGAAGATTCAAATGAGTCGCCGATCTTTTTATAACTGATCTTGCCGGCAAAAGCGCCGGCTTTACTGTAAAGCACAATGACCTTGTCTTCCGGATCACTGAACATCATATAATTCCGGGTGAATTCAACGCTGGAAAAGGAAGGGATCTCTATATCTTTTTTAATTTCCAGCGGAATGAAGCGAATGGAGTCCACGAATTTCGACTGCTTTTCGATGCCAGCTTCTTTGGGTTTGACATAGATCTTCTGAACCTGGGCTGAGCCGGAGAGTGCCGGGATCAGGCAGCAGCATACCATCAAAAAACAGCAATGGCGGACGTTCATGCAATTGGCATTATGTTTTCAAAAATAACGAGACAGAAGTTAATGATGCCATAAGATTCAGCAACTTATGTCCGGCCATCCGGCGGATCCGCCATTCAGCATATTCTGAGAAAAGGGGTCAGTTGCGAAACGCTGAACTCCGGCCCGGCAAAAGTTTTCACCTTAGCGGGTAAAGTATTAAATTAACAGGACAAGAAACCTGATCTTATGCGCATATTCAGTTACCTGTTGTTGCTAACCTGCATGCTTTCCTGCAGCTCTTCCCAAAAGACGATCGCTTCCAAATATCCGCTCAATGGCACATGGGTGCCAGTGCGTGAAGAGATGAATGGCAAGGCGCTGCCGGCGGCGGCTTTCTCAACACAGAAGCTCATCATCAATGACGATCATTATATCTTCAATGCGGAATCGGAAGATACCGGTGATCTGAGTTATGCCAATGGTACGATGGATATTTACGGACGCAAAGGTGTGAACACGGGCAAACATTTCATGACACGTTATAAGATGGAGAATGGGCATCTGATCATTTGCTACAATCTGGCCGGCACTTCCTATCCGGCAGATTTTGAAACGAAGGGCAAGCCGGGTTATTTTCTGGCGGAGTATGAGAAGAAGCCCTAGTCATGAGAGGCTTAGTTATTATAAGCATGCTTCTTTTAATGATCTCCTGTAAACAGAACAGTCAGATCGAAGCTTATCGTTCGGCGGTCAGTCGCGCGGACAGGATCCTTGTACTTCAAAGGAAGGGGGATTCGTTGGTACTGTATAAGACCATCACGGACAGTATCTCCCTGCATGCCTTCCGGGACATATTCACTAATGGACTTCAAGAGAAAATACTGGCAACGTGCGCTGGCAACACGCAGATGGTCCTGTACAATGGGCCGGAACAGATCATGCGTCTATCCTATTGTGATGATCCGGAAGCCGCGGGTATAACGGCCACTGGAGCCGGTTTCAGTATTACATTTGGTATGACGTACCGGATGGGCATGTTTCCTGACGGACCATAACTAACCCTGTGTAATCCTTTCCAACCCCGCATCCTTCTCAAAATGCTTATGAGAAGATTCCTCTTTATTGTGTTATTGGGCTGCACATTAAGTGCTGAAGCTCAGCTGAAAGAAGCCGTACGGCATGTAATGAATGTATATGGGTATGCACAGCTACCACGTACTGATTTTTCTGATTCCATTTATTACTTTCCTGACAGCATAAGGATCACGGCCCGGTTCACCGACCGGCATACTTCAGTTACCTGTCAGTACCTCCACAAAAAGACCCTGCTGAACATCGATTATGTCTTTGATGAACATGAACCTGTGTTTGTCGAAGTACGGGAGCAGAGTCCTTTGTTCCACGACAAGAGCCGACACACCTGTTTTTATTATTACCGCGGTGAAATGTACGATAGCGAGGTTTTCTGGGAAGTAAGCATTTGTATGGCCATACCTAAGGACAGTTCCCTGATAAGTATTTATGGTTATGATCCGGAACTGGATGTACCCTACCTGCAGCAATTCGTCAGGGACCTGCTGAATACCACGCGGTCCCTCAACCATCCGATGAATTTCCCGAAACGGCTTTCTGCTCCGCCAAAAAAACCAGGCAGTGCGGCGGCCCACTTCAATATTGCTATTCATGAAGTATGGATAGATAATACGGTTCAGCACCCGGAGTTGCTGGAGGCCATGATCACGGGTGACAATATATTCATCAGCCATTTCACAAGACAGGGTTCGAAAGCGCTGTATTTTCAGATCAGACATTTCGAGAAATTGGACGACACGCATTATCAGTTGAGCATGTACTACAGGGCGCTGTATCCCAGTCGGCCTGATCTATCCGGCTACTGCACATATGAGCTGACCTGTCTGCCGGTTTCCGGTGCGGACAGGCCGGTGATCAGTTTTATCAGGGAGGGGGGACGTCAGATTTGAGTGACCGGATGTTCTTTTTATATTTGAGAACATTCAGCATGGTACACTCCTTCAGCATCGATAAACCTAATTCCGACACAGACTGGTTCACCCTGCTCCTGAAATATACCGCCCTGTTCATGATCTTCTGGATCGTGGCGTGGTTCGGTGTTTTCTATTTCATCACAAAAGAGCAGGATCCGCTCATCGAAGATTCTGTATTCAATAACGGCGGACTCATGAGTGCCCTCATTGCCGCGGTGGTGGCGGCTTTTCTGGGCTACCGGGCGTGGAGTAAATTCCGTTTTGGCAGCCCTTTTGCATTTCATTTCAATGATGATCAAAGCACACTTACCATCCGGCTGGTCAATACCCTGAATAACAAAGAGCGGGAGATGATCATTCCGTACGATTATTTACGGATCACTGAGACTGATCGCGAAGACGCGCTCTTCGGCAAGCAACGGATCATAGATATTCATGACCGAAGCCGTCTGATCACGTCCTTTAATATTGAACTCACGGCCTGGGTCCGTCATCCGGAACTGGACACGTTGGTACAGCTTTTCATGAAATTCGGGGCCATGAATTAATTGTATTTTAGCTCTACATCTGACCGAAACTTCATCCATGGACCATCAACAAATTTCTACCCGGCTCATCAGTGATCATGATACTTTCATTACGTATCTCTGTTCATTGTCTGAAGCGGAATTCATGCATGCCGCATCCGGCAAATGGACCGCGGGACAGCAACTGGATCATATCCTGCGCGCCGTAAAGCCTGTCACGCTGGCCTTCCGGCTTCCCCGTTTCATTCCGCGCATGCTGTTCGGTAAACCCAATCGCCCCGGCCGCAGCAATGAAGCCCTCGTTGAAAAATACAAGGATAAACTGCAACAAGGTGGCCGCGCCTCCGGCCGGTTCGTTCCGGGACCTGTTGCATTTTCTCAGAGGGATGAACTGGCGAAACATTTGCGATCAACAGTTGCATCACTGAGTCGCATAGTGGCGGGTATGAAAGATGAAGATCTGGATGCATACATCCTGCCGCATCCCTTACTGGGCAAACTCACCTTGCGGGAGATGCTTTACTTTACGATCTATCACGTGGAGCATCATTTGACGATCACGAAAAAGAACCTGAATGGATAACAAAAAACGTGTGAATCGAACTTTCAGGATCCTGTTATTTATCATGATCCCGCTTGTAATTGCAATAGGACTGTTGGTGCTCTTCAACAGGGAGCGACACTTCACCAATGCTGAAAAGAATCAGGATGTGATGAAATATTCAGTAGATGATGAGTACGTCCGCTGGGCATTCCATAAGCTGCAATCCTCTTTCCCTGATTCCAACGATCTGTTACTGGACCAGTATTTCGTCAGGACCCGGGATACGGTCATTCAGGAAGAAAAGAAAACGGTTTATTTTGTTTTCTTCAGTTACTACTGGAAAGAGCACCCTCAGGAATTGTATTATTCCAAAATGGGCTTTGATAATTGGAAGCCGGTGATCCTTATCTACAATCAGTCTGTTGCTGGCAGCGGATCTTTTGAACGTATGTCAGATCAGCTGAAGCACATGAAGATGAAGGCCAGTTTCAGGTAATGTTGATTTTCGTATCAAGAGCCACCCCATTTAAAACCCTATCTACTATTTGTTTCCATAGGGTTTTCACAATCCTGTTACTAATCTGGGTATTAGCGAGGAATCGTTGACTGCATGTAAGTATCAGATCCTGAGGCATACAAACTAGCGTATTCTTTACTGAGCAAACCCAACCTGCGGGATATTCTGAACATTACGATTTATCATGGGAGCGATCATTTTCCTTGCAGCATCATTATATATTAAGGAAAGTTTGTAAGTATTTGCCGGATTAGCCCGTATTTTTATGTGATAACGGACATGCGGAGTTTTTTCATCATACTTATCCTTCTTTCAGCATCTGTCGCATGCTCCCAGCCTCCGCCCATCAACTGGAAACGTTGTTATGGTGGCAGCGGGGCAGACTGGACGCCTTCCATCAGCTATACTTCCGATAATAATATTGTACTGTGCGGATTCGGCTCATCCGTAGATGGTGATTTCACGGGGATCAATTTTGGTTTACTGGATGTACAAATACTGAAACTGGATGTTTGTGGAAACTTGATCTGGCATACTCATTTTGGCGGCAACCGGAGTGATAAAGCTTTTTCTCTGTCTGAAGCGCCTGACAAAGGTTTCCTGATCACCGGCACCACACAATCAACGGATCTGCCAACTGCATATCATGGCGGATCAACTGATGGGCTGGTATTGAAAACAGATGCTTTTGGGAATCTGCAATGGATCAAAAATTTCGGCGGATCGGCTGAAGACGCTGTATACAGCTCGGTCATTCTTCCGGATTCATCCGCTCTACTTGTGGGCATGACCAGTTCCGTGAATGGGGACGGGGATCCTTCTACTTTATCTGTGCTGACCGGTTGGATCATGAAGATCGACAAGACCGGTAATCTGCTCTGGAAAAAATTCAATACCGGCAGTTCCATATTGATGTCCATCGCGCCGGCCAGCGGTAACGACTTCATTGTTTGCGGCCGCAGCAAGACCGGCGATGCGAATGTGATGAAAATAGATTTGAACGGGAATGTACTGTGGAGCCGGAATTACGGCGGATCGGGACCTGACCAGGCCAATGCAGTACGCAGGACTTTGAACGGAGGTTATATCGTTGCTGGACTGACCAGTTCACCCGATGGTGATGTGACCGGCTATCACGGCGGATTGGATGCCTGGGTTTTTGAAGTGGATGAAAGCGGGAACTTACGCTGGCAAAATTGCATCGGCGGGACCCTGAATGAGGAAGTGGAAAAAGTAGCCGTGTTACCGGATAATAGTTATGTTTTTACCGGAGAAGCTTATTCAACTGACGGTGATATTGTTTCAGCCAAAGGAGATGCGGACGCACTGGCCTTTTCAACGGATGCGGCTGGCAATGTAAAATGGCTGTTTAGTTACGGCGGCACCCAACTCGATTATTTTTATGATGTGGCAGCATTGCCCGATCGTTCTTTAATGCTGACCGGTTCTGCCATATCCAATGATGGCGATATTTCCGGCAACCACGGCCAAAGGGATTTCATTTTAGTTAAACTGAAAACACCTGCTGTTCAGCAAGTGGATACGGCAACGTGCGGACCGGGCAGGATCAAAGGGATACTGATCACAGAGGATACAATAGTAGTGGACAGTCTGAAAGATGTATGCGGTCATGATTCCGTTTATGTGAACTACAATGTCAGGTACCATCCGCTGCCGGTTGTACAAACGATACCCGATGCCGTCATTGATCCGGGTGCATCACTTACGCTGACAACTACGTCCAACGGTTCGGTACAATGGACGGGAACAGGACTGAGTTGTTATACCTGCCTGAGCCCCGTAGCTACTCCTTTATATACTACTACATATATTGTCCGGGCAACACTGGGTAATTGCGCGCAGTCAGATACTGTTCTGATAACAGTTCGCTCAAAAGACACACTGTTCATCCCCGGTGCCTTCACTCCGAATGGCGATGGTCTCAATGACCGGTTCCGTGCAACAGGAATGGCCAGTACTTTTTCCATGAAAATATTCGACAGATGGGGTCAGCTTGTATTTGAAACGGCTGATCTGCAAAAGGGCTGGGATGGAAGGGTTGGCGGAACCATGCAGCCACCGGGGACTTTTGTTTATTGGATCAGTTATAAATCAATGGCTGGTGTGTTGCGGACAAGAAAAGGGATCTTGACTTTAATAAAATAACTTGAGGCAGTCAATACAGAGTAGACTTTCCAACTATAGATCAACTGCTATATCCGAAGAAAGAGCCAACTGACCCTGATCAGAAGCATCCGGAAAAAATTCATTTATATTGGCTCTCTATGAACTCGTCTGAACAACTTCATCTTTCCAGGTGGATCCTCTTCAGCACCCTTGGCTGGCTCCTGGGTATTGCACTCGGCATTTTCTTCAGTTCAGTATTTGAATCCATCCATGTGCAGGGTCAATTTCCACTGGCCATGGGTGTGGCTATGGGTGTGGGTTTCATGCAATGGGCGCTGCTCAGAAAATACACCTCCATTACACTGTCATGGATTTGGATGCTGGTCGCGGGACTCACCCTTCCTTTTCTACCATTCGATCTTCTGCCGTTTTTTTCAGATTGGAAACCTGAATCTTACATCGTGATAGCGGTCGCCATCGGTGCTTCGCTTAGCGGATTCCTGCAATTCAAGTTCTGCCTGGCACCCATCAATGCACGTTCAACCCGCTGGATCCTTTTCAGTCTGGCCGGATGGGTCGTTGCCGCCACTTTTGTATTCCTGATTTTCAGTACTATCAAAGGGATACCGCGACTGCTGGCTGTTTTCGTGGCCTTTGCGAATCTGATCTCCGGCGGCCCCATCCTGGGCTGGATCACCGGGAAATTCATGACCGGTTTCGTCAACCGCGCGAAGTAACTTTGAAGTAAGCATCAAGTAAATGAGTGTTTATGAAGAACTGTAAATTCTTTACTGTATTATTTCTGCAATGCATCGTATGTTTCCCGTTAGCCGCACAGGACAGCACCAGTTCCTGCAAAGTGGATATGCCAGAACTGATAGGAGCTTATAAGGGAGAATGCAAAAAGGGATATGCACATGGCAAAGGTGAAGCCACCGGCGTGTATCACTATACCGGTGAATTCAAATACGGCCTGCCCAATGGCAAGGGTCGTATGGATTATGGCAATACCTGGTATGAAGGCGCATTTCAGGATGGCAAGAAAGAAGGCAAAGGGGAACTGCACTACACTGCGGATGGGAAAGACAGCGTCATCAAAGGTTACTGGAGCGGCGATGAATACCGGGGTAAGAATTATGTTACATACAAGACCGATGCGGTACCGAAATTCGACCGGGTAGATATCAATCCCTCTGCAGGCAGCGGTCACCGCATCACGATCGAGATCTCCACCACATCCAGCTCGGAAGAATCCGTACGACTGAATCCCCGGCCATCCGTTAACCTGAGTGACCTGATCGCGATGAAGCAGGCTTCACTCATCCGGTATATTTCCAATACTGAATCACCGTTGAAATATACCTGGACCTTTGAGATCCGGGAATTCCCGATCCAGCTCCGTGCGCAACTCACCAATGGACAGTATTTCAATCTGGAATTATATAAATCGGCGGACTGGAATGTGAAGATCTACCTCAACCGCTAAACACATTTTATGGAATTCAAACTTCGTCCCTGGCAACTCAGCGATCTGGATAGTTTAGTACATCATGCCAACAATATCAATATCGCGAAATTCCTGACCGATCAGTTTCCGCATCCGTATACGGAAGAGGGCGGACGCCACTTCATCGCTTTCGCAACAAAAGATGATCCTATCCATCTTTTTGCCATTGAAGTGGAAGGAAAGGCGGTGGGCGGTATCGGTATCCATCCGCAATCCGATATCATGAAACGCAATGCCGAACTGGGTTACTGGCTCAGTGAGGAATACTGGGGCCGGGGTATCATCAGCGCCGCGATCCCGCAGATGGTGGATTTCGCTTTTAAAACCTATCCCATCGATCGTGTGTATGCCCGTCCTTTTCATACCAATACCGGTTCACAGCGCGTACTGGAGAAGAATGGGTTCGTACTCGAAGCACGTATCAATGGGGTGATCGAGAAATTCGGGGAGCGGCTGGATGAGCTGATCTATGCGGTACGCCGGCCTGTGAAAATCTACTGATACGCCCTGTTCCAACTGCCTTTGCCCAGGATCAAATGTTTCCTGTCATTTTTCATCCGGAAATTGAAAGGCTATTGCATA
Source organism: Bacteroidota bacterium (assembly GCA_029555415.1). Taxonomy (GTDB): domain Bacteria; phylum Bacteroidota; class Bacteroidia; order Chitinophagales; family Chitinophagaceae; genus JAKPSI01. The sequence goes on from JAKPSI010000061.1 coordinate 72,064, forward strand.
TTTTTACCTTTCACCGGAAAATTCCATGTACATGCGGCTTTTTTCATGCCTGATTATACTTATCCTGACAACTGATTGTTTTGCACAAACTGCACAAAGATCCGATACGGTCAAACCCTTCATCCTCGGTCGAATTGAAACCCTTCATTCCAATGAACTGAAGGAAGACCGCATCCTCAATATTTACCTGCCTGAAGGATATGATCCGAAGGATACGGTAAAATATCCCGTGGTGTATCTGCTTGATGGTTCTGCGGATGAGGATTTCATCCATGTAACAGGGTTGTATCAGTTCAATAGCTTTTCCTGGATCGGCCGGGTCAAACCATCGATCATCGTGGGTATCGCCAATACGGACCGGAAGCGGGACTTCACTTTCCCGACCAATATTGAAAAGGATAAGAAGCAATATCCCACCACCGGGCATTCCGATACATTCATTCGTTTCCTTGAAACCGAACTGCAGCCTTATATCACTAAACGATTCAAAACGGATCAGGACCGGACACTCATCGGTGAATCACTAGGCGGTCTGCTGGCCACGGAGATCCTGCTTCGCAAGCCGGCTTTGTTCAGTAAATATATCATTATCAGTCCCAGTATCTGGTGGAATGATGGCTCGGTACTTCAGCTGCAGCCCGCATTCGATCAACCCGTGGAAGTATATGTGGGAGTGGGCAAAGAAGGCCTCACTCCCGGCGATCATCCCCGTATGATGGAAGTGGATGCCAACCTGCTGGCCGATAAGATCCGGCAGGTCAAGGGCGGAAAAGCTAAAGTCTATTTTGATTATCTCCCCCAGGAAGATCATGCAACGATCGCACATCAGGCTTTGTATAATGCGATTATTTTACTAGGTAACAGGTAACAGGTGATAGGTAAAAGGTAAAAGGTAATAGGTAATGAATAATGGATAATGGATAACGGATAATGAAGCCGCATAGGGGTCTGTTAGGAACGACTTGCAGCTTGTGGCTTGAAACTTGAAGCTGTTTTCTCCTTTAAACTTCTGCCTGCCTTTCAGGTCTAACCAACTCATGAAACTAACGCCGGTCATTATATTCCTTTTTTTTGCCGTTGCGGTTTCAGCCCAGCGGAACGGACCGGTACTGAAATTCAATACACTGGCTCTGATCGATGACGTGAGCTTTCCGACCATACAAGCAGGACTGGAAACGATGCTGAATGAAAAATGGTCATGGTACAACGAAGCCGGGATCAAATACCGGCGTAGCCTTTCAGAAAGCCGGGACACATCATTCATAGGCACCAGGGGCTTCAAACTGAAATCAGAGATCAGACACTACCTGCGGGATAATCTGGCTCCCTATGGATTATACGCGGGCTTCAATCTGTTCTATACGAATGATAAACACCATACCTCAGTTGTCTATACACGCCCAACTGAAACAATTGACAGGGAAGATATTTTCGCAGTGAGAAAACAGGTGTATGGCTTCAATTTTCTGGTAGGAGCACAGAAACTGTGGCGGAGCGGCCTGGTGACTGACTTTTATGCCGGGGTCGGACTACGCTACAGGAACTATGTAGTATCGCATCTGGAATATAACCCAAGGGTCGATTCGGTCCATTCAGGCCCGGATTACAATTTTGGCACAGAACGTATCATCTCCGAGGCGGAAGACCGGGATGGATTCATGGCCAATTTTACCATTGGGTTACGAATGGGATTCAGATTTTAATTTCAAAGGACTTTCGTCATATTCCGGTTCGGAATATCTTATTATATTGACCGCATCCTAATCTGTGATCACTTGAAAAACGCTATCGCAATTCTCGCAGCAGCAGTCTGGATCAGTCTCGCTGAATTTATCCGTACCGAATTTTTTACCGGAACCGGCACTTCATTCGCATACGACTCAGGTTTGCATCACCTCTATACCGACCGGTACAGTGGCAATGCGATCGGTTTCTGGGCACTGGTGATATCCCTGCTGATGTACCTGATCTCCCGCAAATTCAATTTATGGATCACAGCGTTCACTGGCTGGCTGGCAGGATTCATCCTGATGTGGGCGATCATGCGGAACGCCGGCGACATCGAAGGTGCTTCCCTCGCATTTATTGTACCTTTAAGTTTACTGGAAACGATGTTCGCGGCCTGGATCATTTTCAGGATCAGCAGACCCGGTAAACCCAACACATGAAAATTCACCCATTCGTTCTGTTGCTGTGTTTCATTTCCGCACAAGCTGCTGCGCAGTCCACCTCACATCTGGTGCTGCAGTCGCAAAACCACCCACGCAAACACAAGCAACTTCCGCTGCGGTTCGAGTATACTTTCTATACGGATTCAACAACGTACTTTCTGGATAAGATCATCGGATATACCGATTCTTCGCTGCAATTGGTGGGTTCTGTCAAAACAGGCAGGGATACCCTGGTCCGGCAAAGCTTCAGGGACAAGGCCACAAAAAAATGGAAAGACTCACTGGTCCTGTCAGCCATGTACCATGTGGATACATTTCAGCTTCCTTTCAACGGGATAAGGAAGATCGAACGCGACTGGTTCCGGAGCCGTGGCTGGATGCTGCCATTTGCATATTTCGCAGGAGGCGCGATACTCGGACTGGTACTGGGTCCTGTAGCGATCATCAATAAAGGGAAAGAAGGTTTACGCGACTGGCTTCGCTTTGAAGCAGTGCTCGCCGGACTTTCAGCCCCGACCTTATTCATCGGCAGCCGCTCGCATAAATATGACCTGAAACAAAAATGGATATTAGTGGTGCTGTATGATAAATGATCAGGCTGTTTCCACATCCCAGCCATCATAATTCTCGATGCTGTGGATGTCACTCATATTGATCAGCAGGTTGTTGTTCTCATTCAGCATTTCAGGGGTCAGCACCTCCGTTTTACTGATACACATTCGGAACCGGTCTTCCTCCACTACGATGCTTTCCACGTTGTAACCCAATCCCTGCAGCTCTTTTCCGAAGTTCTGCAATTTGCCCTGGCCTTTGTCTTCAAAGAACCAGCACCATTTCAGGGGGTGGTTTACATCAAAGCCTTCTTCTTTCAATTCTTCAAATACGGTGATCAAACCTTCAAATCCTCCAGACATAATATGCTATTTGTATATTCTCGTTATTCGAGGCCTTTGGCCTCGAACGATTAATTTAATAAGAACGATGGTGTACGAATCTCATTATTCGAAGCTGCAAGCTTCGAATAATTAATTAAATAATAACCGACTCCATTTTCTTCAGCCACGCGTCACTGATCGTGGCCCCTAATCCCGGCACTTCCGGCACTTTTACCACACCATTCGCAAGGTATTCAATACCACCGGTCACGGGGTCTTCACTGAACATCAGCGCGGTGTCGAAGTCGTAATGTACGATCAGCGGGCTGCACAATGCGAAATGCGCGAAAGCCGTCATGGCCACGCGTGATTCCACCATCGCGCCCACCTGTAAATGCAGGTCCTTTTTCTTCGCGGCTTCCACGATCTTCAGCGCGTTAAAGAGACCGCCTGATTTCCCGAGTTTGATATTGAAATAATCACAGGCATCGATCGCGATCAGGCGTTCCGCATCATGATGATCGCCGCAGCTTTCATCGGCCATAATGGGGATGGGGCTGGCTTTCTTCACTTCCGGTAAACGCATATAATTCCAGCGGGCAATGGGTTCTTCGCAGTGCTGGATATCGAATGCGGCCAGTGCCTGCAGGGTTTCAATGGCTTCTTCCACCTGCCAGCCCTGATTGGCATCGATACGCAAGGGGATATCGGGACCTACCGCTTCACGGATGCCGCGCATACGTTCCACATCTGTTTTACCATTCTTACCCAGCTTCACTTTAATGGCGGGGTAACCTTCATTCATGATCTTCACCGCGTCCAGCGCCATTTTTGCGGGTTCGCCGATGCTGACGGTATAATCGGTCACGATCGTTTTATTGTTCTCGCCACCGAGGTATTTGTATAAGGGAACACCGGCCAGTTGGGAAGCGATATCATACAGCGCGATATCGAAAGCGCTTTTGATACTGGTATTGCCGTAAATGACACGGTCCATATCCTTGATCCTTTCTTCGATCTCCAGCGGGTTCTTGCCTTTGAAGATCTGCGCGAAGTACTGACCTACGATGAAGCAGGTATCCTGACTTTCACCATTGATGGGCATATACGGACTGCATTCGCCCCAGCCGCTGATACCGGCATTGGTACGGATGATCACCAGTACGTTTTCGGCATTGATGTCCGCACCAAGCGAGGTCACAAAGGGTTCTTTCAACGGGATGAAGAGCTTGTAAAGTTCTACCTGTTCTATTTTCAGCTGATCGGGTTGTATCATGGTATACGTGGTATTTAATCAAATAAGATCCTGACGCCAAAATTGAGCATCCCTGCCAGTGGCGCATCATGGTTAACCGAGAGATATGTACTGGGATAATCCGATGTGGGTACCCAGAAGCGAAGATCGGAATAGAGGTACAGTGTACCCCCCAGGCTTTTTTCCCAGCCAATTCCCAGGTCAATGGTCAGTCTTTTGAAGTTCGCTTTTCCTTCACTCAGTGAAGTAACATACAGGCTAGTGTCGACATGTGTAGCATATGAATTGATCACACGTCCAAGGATAACGCCGAATCCGCCCTGTCCATAAATGCTCCACCCGCTTTCCTGCATCGCGTCACCTTTGAAATAGTGCTTTCCCCCGACAGAAATATGCTTGAACCGGATGAGTGATTTATTCCTGTAACTGATCGTTTGGGGGAGGGTGGAAGGGCTTTTTGCGGTTGCGGTTTGTGTGCTGTTGATCTTTCCGTTCGAGTAGTAGGAAGCCCAGGTGTAGACCGCGTTCTTTGGCGTAAAATGGAACTGCATTTGAATGGTTTCACCTTCCGCCCAGAACTGCTGACCCTTCCGGAAATTCCGCTGAAAATCAAGATCAGTGGCCATGCTGAAGCCGACCGGCTGTGCGCACAGCGATCCGCTCTGTAAAAGCAACCCGGTCAGGAATATGGAGATGATCCGCTTCAAAATAGGTACTGCAATGTTACTGAAAAAGAAAGTAACTGAGATAGGTAACAGGTGATAGGTAAAAGGTAATAGGTAATGGATAATGGAGAATTGATAATGGATAATGAGGCTACGTAGGATGTTTCTTAGCAGGACTAGCAGCAAAAAGCTAATAGCCAGCAGCTTTGAAAGGACAAGCGAGAATAGATAAAGAATAATGGATAATTCGGTCGCATAGGATGCCCCTAAGTACGCCTTGCAGCTTATAGCTTGCAGCTTCTCTGGAGCTCCTGTAAAAATGAAAGCCCCAACTTATACGTCGGGGCTTTTTAAAACATCTGTTCAAACTTTATTTCATCAGCTTCAGCTCCTTGATGATATTGCTGGCGCCACCGAGTTTATCGATGCACCAGAGTACATAACGGATATCAACGCAGATCGTGCGGTTCAGGTCCTTATCGAATGCGAGCTTATGGCTCAGTGCTTCATAGTTGCCGTCGAAGGCGAGACCGATCAGTTCACCTTTGTTGTTGATCACGGGTGAACCGGAGTTACCGCCCGTGATGTCGTTCGTAGTAATGAAACCGATCACCAGGTCCTTACGGGTGGGATCGATGTACTGGCCGAAATCCTTGTTCTTCAGTAATTCGATCTGTTTGGAAGGCAGGTCGAATTCATAATCGCCGGCCACATATTTTTCCAGCAATCCTTTGGAAGTGGTCACATAATCATAATGTACCGCGTCACGGGGGTTGTAACTCTTCACATTGCCATAGCTTACGCGCATGGTGAATGTGGCATCGGGATACATCATCTTCGCTTTCGCAGGATCCATTTCCATGATCCCTTTCAGGTACAGGCGGCCGTAATCAGCATTGCGGGCAAAGAACTGCGCGTAGAAAGGAGCGTATTTGCTGTTGTAATTCTTGATGAAAGTGCCGGCATAACTGAACGCGGGGTCATCCTGCAGTTTCAGTGTTTCCGGATTGGCAATGAAAGCCGCCCATTTAGCGTCATCCAGGATCATCGTATTCCTGAACATATCTGCCGCGAATTTCTTATAAGTAGCTTCATCATCCAGTGAACCATAATTATTCTTCAGTGTGGTGAAGAAACCAACCGGTTGCTGGTCTTTAGGGACGTCATTATAATACATTTGCGCAATAGCGCCTACGATGTTCTGATCGGAGAGCTTATTCTCAGATTCCAGGAATCCTTTGCGTGCTTTGTCGGCATTGTCCAGCGCGGCTTTCATATCCGCCTGGCTGACGCCGGTCTTTACCATCAGATTCTCCAGCTGGATCAGCGAACCCGCGAAAGCGACCAGCGGGGAACCCATGATGCCTTCATTCATATACATCCTGTGTTTCGCGTATTTGCGCCATGCATCATAAGCGTCATTCCATTGGGCGAAGATGCTCTCATATTCCGGTTTGCCTTTCGCCCATGCGATGAATTTCTCTTCCACTTTTCTCTTCTGACCAAATACATCATATTTCAGTAACTGCTTGGTTTCTCCATCATAGAATTTCCAGTAGTTGGCGATACTTGCATAAGAAGAAGCGAGTTGCAGTTTGATCGCAGGATCCTTCTTCATTTCCTCGAACATGTATTTCAGACGTACATCACGGAGCTTCACCAGTGTGGGGTTATTGATCTCCGTGCTGAGTGCCACTCCATAAGAGGATTCATAACGGTTGGTGCTGCCGGGATAACCATATATCATGGAGAAATCGCCGTCTTTCAGCGGTTTCAGGGAAACAGGCAGGAACCATTTTGGTTTCATCGGCACATTCGTGGCCGCATATTTCGCAGCTTTGTTGTCAGGTGAAGTATACACACGGAATACAGAGAAGTCGCCGGTATGACGGGGCCATTCCCAGTTGTCCGTATCCCCGCCGAATTTACCTACGCTTTCCGGAGGCACACCTACGAGACGGATGTCATTATAACGCTGGTAAACGAAAGCCAGGAACTGATTGCCTTTGAATAAAGGACTGACACGGGTTTCAATGAACTGTCCCGCATCGCTCATCCTTTTATTGATGGCAGCAAGTACCGCGGTTTGTTTCTGTGTACGTTCCACCCCGGATAATCCTTTCAGTGAATCCAGCACTTCCGCAGTTACATCTTCGATGCGCAGCAGGAATTGTACGGAAAGATTACTTGGGATCTCCTGGCCTTTATTGGCGGCATAGAAACCATCACGCAGGTAGTTATGTTCTACGGTACTTGCGGAAGCGACCGCATCATAACCGCAGTGGTGATTGGTGAAGATGAGTCCTTCGGAGCTCACGATCTCACCGGTGCAACCTCCACCAAAAATGACGATCGCGTCTTTCAGTGAGGCTTTGTTGATACTGTACAATTGTTCATTGGTCAGTTTGAGTCCTTTCTTCACCATGTCATTGTAAACCTGCTGACCGAGCAGGAAAGGGAGCCACATGCCTTCATCCGCAAAGGATTTGAAGACGATGGCGATAGCAAGCACAAGCGTTAAAAATATCTTCTTCATAAAATGAAATTTAAGTGGAACAAACCTACTTAAATTTCGAGGGCTTGCCAAAAAGGGTGGTGCTGATACGCTTGTTCAGTTCAAGCAAGGCGGAGGCGGAATGGTCGGGACTGATCTTCGTCATGTACCTGCTTTCCCGCAGGAAACTGGCGTTCGCCAGCAATGTATTATTCATCTGGGTACGTTGCACGTTGGAGATCACCCAGTTCATGGAGAATTCATCCTCTTTCCCCTTGTTTTCATACAGATCGATCTTATTATAATGTGTCGTGTCCTTGTACAATGCGTATAAATAACTCTTCAGCCGCTGATCGTTCACCGTGGTCTGTGTGCCATAAGAACCCAGCAGGGTCTTGGCCGGCGCCAGCAGATCGTTCGTCATTGAGTTGATCGGTTCTTTCTGCATTTCTTTCGGATCCGTATTGGAAATATGGATCACATGGAACTCGATCTTATTGCGATAACGCATGAATGCCGTATCTGTTTCCATCAGGTTTCGCATGGCGATGATCATCTCATTCACCACGCCCGCACCTGAATTATCGAAATAACCACCGTCAACGAAATATTGTGAATGCCAGGTATTGCTGTCGGCACCGGTTCCCGCTTCGTCGATCCTCCCTGCGGGACTGATATACGGGAAGCTCGCACCCAGCACCACCGCGGTACTCAACCGCATATCGCGTTTTTCCCCGAGCATGCTCAGTACATCCAAACGGTCATTGAAATAGTTGTTCTGCGCACTGTCTGCCTTGATGCGGATATTACTGATCACTGCGGGCCGCCCGTCCTGCATCCGGGTCGTATTGATACAAAGTATCGGCAGCCGGTAGATGGAGGAATCATTTTGTGTGATGATATCGGAGAACCGCACCGCGAAACTATCATAGAGGAACGCGTCCCGCTCAGGTGCTTTTTCCAGGGATCTGGCCAGCGCATGCCCTCGGTCCATCTCCATACCATTCAGGAAAGGAAGGAAATTACGGAAGATGTCCGGCCCCAGTAAATGGGATACCGTGAAGGTGAGAAAATCACTGCCCAGATATTGTTTGGCCGCACTGTCGAATGTGATCCCTTTTTTCTGCAGACTATCCTTTGCACGCAGCAAGCTGAAGAAAGTACCGGTACCCACACTGCCGCCAGAGGCGCCGGATAAACAAAAAAGATGATCCGCGAATTTGCCGCCTGAACTGTCCTGCAAGCCACACAGGATATTCGCCGTCCAGTATCCGGAACGTGAAGCACCGCCATTGGCCATCACGAAGTAGACCGGGTATGTACTATTGGAAGTATCGGCCAGCAGATCTTTACGGATCGGATCATTCAGCCAGTTATTGAAATATTGTTTGAGGTTCTGACGATCATCGAATCGTGGCGCATCGGCGGTCTTGGCCGGCAGCTTCAGCTGATGCGAATCCCAGAAAGCACCAAAGATCAGGGAGATGGCAAAGAGTAACAGGTGACAGTTGAAACGTATCAGTACGGAAAGATAAGTGAGCATATTACCGAAGCCTAGCAATACACCGAACGCGAGCAGCATGAATGGAAAGGACCCGATGAACACAGCGAAACGGATATCAATGATCGCGGTGGTATAGAAAAAGATCCCGATCGCACTGATCACCAGGAAAAAGCGGACATAATTCGGATTCTCATCATGTACGATGATATACTGTAATCTTCTGATCAGTGATGAATGACGTGTCACATGTTGTTTGTTCTCCGGAACACGTATCGATTCCGCAACATCCAGTTCACGTCTTACGATCAGTAACAGTACGAGCGCCAGCTGCAGCACCAGTAACAGACCGATCACCCACCAGTAGGTATGTATTTTTATGACCACACTGATCGCGATCAACAGGACCGTGTGTGCCACCATACGTACGCGTTTCAGGAATTTGACCCAGCCTTCACTCGTTCTTTCTTTTTTCTGCAGGAACCAGGTCCAGAAATGATAGATCAGCGTGAACTCGCCGTAACTGAGTAATAACATTACATGCCATTGCCATTCTTTCAAATGGATATGACTGTAATATTCCAGCCGCAGGAATGCAATGAGGATAATGGACAAGCAGGTAAAGGCAAGGATGCGCGGGATCTGGATGCGGAAGATCTCCCAGACCGGATCATCATCCGGGTCCTGGAATTGTTTGGCCCTGGCGATGATGCGCGTGGAATACCAGGTAACATAGACCCAGAAGATCAGGGCAACGACGAAACTGCTGAATTCATAAAGGCTTTTAGTCTTTTCAGGTTCTTCCAGTGTGATCACCATCAGATCGCGCCCTTGTGTGATCTGCCAGAACGCGAAATAAGCCGCGAACAGGAAGATGATGGAAGGGAAGAATAACCACAGTGAGCGGAGCAGGCAGCGCCAGGTATGCCACAGGAAAAAGTGGCCCAATACCAGCAGTCGTTTATTTTCCCTGGAAAGCATCATGGTGTTCCTCTAAAGTAAAGCACTGCAGCAAATAAACAATACCCACTTCCCCCGATATTTATTTCACCAGTGCCAGCACCCGATCCAGTTCTTCGTTGTGCTTCACCCGGTACTGCATCTTTTCCAGTGCATGCGCGGAAATGACCCAGTTCATGGAATACCGGTTCGAATCAAAATGCTTATACAGGTCATACCTGATGTAATGGGCATTGTTAAGGTAGGTATGGGTCATGGAATTGACCAGTCGCAGGTCATTCACCGCGGTCTGCGTGCCATAAGCCCCCATCAGGGTTTTGATCGGCGCGGCAAGGTCATTCACCAGCGGGTTCACACTTTTAAGTACACGATATCCCCGCTGATCATTGGAGATATGCAAAATATAGAATTGCAGTTTTTTCCTGTAAGGCAGGTAAAAAGGATCCTTGTTCATGATGTCCTGGATCAGCCCGATCATTTCATTCACCACACCGGAACCGGAATTATCAAAGTAACCTCCATCCACAAAATACTCAGGCTCTGTGAATGATCTGTAAGAACCATCCTCCTGCCTGAGCTGTAATTGGCTGTTGAAACGTCCGGCCGGACTGATGTACGGGAAACTGGCACCAAGCACCAGCGCGGAACTGAGTTTCATTTCCACATTATCATCCAGCATTCCCAATACGTCATGCCGGTTGTTGAATTCAGGATTATCCAGCGATATGGTACTGATGACCGCCGGTGATCCGTCCTGCATTCTCGTTGTATTGATGCAAAGGATCGGCAGATGATTGAACGGCTGATCGGTCTGTGTTACGAGTTGTGAAAGTCCTGTGGCCATACTGTCATACAGGAAATTACTTTTACCGCAGGATGTTTCCATGGCATGCGCCAGTGCGGCAGAACGGTCATCGATCGACTTCAGCCCGAAGATGTGACGGAATACATCCGGGCCCAGCATTCTGGCGAGCGTGAAGGTCAGGAAATCCGAGTTCAGGTAATGGATCGCGGCTTCATTCATCGCGGAATCACTCGGATCCTTCAGTTTCAATGCTGCTTTGCTGCGCAACAGATTGTAGAAGGTAGCATTGCCTACACTGCCGCCGGACGCGCCGGATAAACAAAACAGATGTTCCGAGAATTTCCCGCCTGAACGGTCTTCCAGATGCGTTAAGGAAGATGCGACCCAGAATCCCGAACGGGAAGCACCACCATCGGCCAGCGAGAAGATGACCGGATAGGCTTTGACCGAAGTGTCATTCAGCGAATGCATCCTTGCACTGTCACTGACCCAGGCCTTGAGATACGCGGCAATATTCTGCCGTTTGCTGAATGATCTGGACGGATCTTTCTTGCTTTCCAGCTGAACGTAATGGGGCTCATGCAGCAGCCCCATTAAAAATGCAATGATGAATAAAACGATATGAAAATTGAAGCGGGTCAGTACGGAAATGTATGCTACGATATTACCCAGCAGCAGCAATACCCCGAAGGCGATGAACACGAAAGGAAAGCTGCCGATGAAGGAAGCAAAGTTGACGGAGATAACGGTCGCGAAATAAACAATGAAAGTGAAGAAGCCCACGGCCAGGAAGAATTTCACATAGCCAATATCCTCTTTGTCAAGCAACAATCCCGTGAAACGCCTGAAGAATGGGGATCCCGGCGTGAATGGACGTTCTGAGTCAGGCATCTGGTAGAATGATTCTCCTTTCGCTTCGATCAGTTTGCGGCGGATGATCAGCAACAGCACCAGTGCCTGTTGCATACCCATCAGCAGCAGGATCAGTCCCAGAAAGATATGGAAGATGATCACCACCCCGGCCGCAATGGCCAGTATGATCCAGACCGTTTTTTGTACCGACTTCAGGAATTTATGGTACTGATCATCCGACCGTTCTTTTTTATTCGTGAACAGATTCCAGAGATGATAAACACCGAAGTAGGCGGGAATGGTCAGCACAAGCAGCAGCATGCACAGCCATCCGGGTAATACAGGACTATCCGGGCCCGGCGTATCGATCTGGAAAAAAGCAAGGACAACGATACTGTAACATAAGTAGGCGAGTAAACGCGGGAACTGCACCCGCATGGCGACCCATAAGGGGTCTTCTTCTTTATGCATGAATGCCTTTGCCTTCGCGGCCAGCCGGGATGAATACCAGGTCACATAACTCCAGAAAGCCTGAGCAAGGATGAAGAAGCCGAATGTTTTGGGATTCTCCAGCGTAAGCACCATCAGGTCCTTTCCCTGCATCAGTGTCCAGAAAGCGGCATAGCTGAACAGGAGAAACAGGATGGCAGGGAAGAAGAGCCAGATGCTGTTGAACAAGAAACGCCAGAAACGAAGCGTGATAAGGTCTTTAAGCAAAAAAGCCTTGCTCATGGTTGTTGGTTTTTCTAAAGATAGTTTTCACGATCGTAAACTGCAAGTGCCGGGCTTAAAACAAAAAAAGCGCCTGATCGGGCGCTTTAGTTCAGTTGAAACGGAACAGTATCATTTATAACCTTTCCAGATCCTGGCTTCCGTATCGAATAACCAGAAGATGCCATTCGCATAGGCGAAGTTCAATGCGGTTTCAACCGGCGCACTTTCAGGCAATGAGAATTTACGGGTGATACTCCCGGTTTCGAGATCATACAATTCGATCTCTCTATTCACGGTATTCAATAATCCCAATTCGGCCTTTTTGATGCCGGTATACACGACGGTTGTGGTGTTATAATCATCAATGTATATACTGTTATCTACTTCAATTTCATCTTCCGCTTCCTGAGCGGAGTATCCCAATGTGAGATCCAGTTGTTCTTTATATTCACGCGTAAGGGCATTGTATTTTTCAATATTACCGTCTTCATTGAAGAAGTATACCAGTTTGTTGATGGGATCGTATGCGCCAACGGACTGTTCGTCTGGTTGAAACGATCCTTCTTCCAGGATCTTGACAGACGCGGGGGCGCCGTTAGGGCCGAGTTTATATTCCGCCCAGCCGTATGTGCCGTATCCGTTCATCTGGAGTGTTTTGGTATTGGGGTTGTACCATAATCCGCGGACATCGAACAGCGTTTCCTGATCAGTCTTTGTCAGGAGTTTACCCGTTGTGCTGTACGCACCGATAAAGAACTCAATATTACCCGCCATTGCAGCATAGTATCTTTTCAGCACCGGATGCCATGCCACGGAAGCCGCATTGGCGCCGCCTTCGCGGGGAATGACCAGTTCCAGTACTTTTTTAAGGGGTTTGATGGCAATGGTATCCTGTGCAAGGGCACTCTGGAATAACAGTGCGGAAAGGCTGAGTAAGAAGAACGTCTTTTTCATAAAGGGCTTGTTTGAACGGTAAAGTAACGATATCAGCCCTTGCCTTACTATACCCTCTCAAGGGTAGTTTTAGGAGGTCGGCTGGTTCAGGGTCTTCCATAACAGGTCTTTCAGCTCTACCAGACCCTTAGTTGTAACGGAAGAAAAGAACAGATGCGGGATGTTGGCCGGTAATTCCTTTTCGATGGCCTGTTTCAGTTCATCATCCAGCATATCGCTTTTGCTGATGCCGATGATGAATTGCTTATTGAGGAGTTCAGGGTTGAATTGTTCCAGTTCATTGACCAGGATCGCGTATTCCTTACCATGATCCGGACTATCGGCCGGGATCAGGAATAATAATACCGCGTTGCGTTCGATATGGCGCAGGAACCGGTGACCGAGTCCTCTGCCTTCCGCCGCACCTTCAATGATACCGGGAAGATCGGCTATGCAAAAGCTCTTCCCTTCACGGTATTCAACCATGCCCAGATTAGGGACGATCGTAGTGAAAGCGTAATCCGCGATCTTGGGTTTGGCTGCGGTGATAACAGAGAGCAATGTGGATTTGCCTGCATTCGGGAACCCGACCAATCCTACATCCGCCAGTACTTTCAGCTCCAGTATCTTCCATCCTTCCACGCCATCTTCACCAGGTTGCGCGTATTCAGGTGCCTGATTGGTAGGTGTAGCGAAGTTGGCATTACCCAGACCGCCGCGGCCACCCGCCATCCAGATGATCTCCTGTCCGTCTTCCAGTATTTCCGCTTCCTGCTTACCCGTTTCTTCATCACGGGCAATGGTACCCAGGGGTACTTCAATGATCACATCCTTACCATAACGGCCGGATGAATTATTGCCACTGCCGCATTCGCCGTCTTCCGCCAGTACATTCTTGAAATAACGGAGGTGGAGCAGGGTCCAGAGATTCTTGTTGCCGCGCAGGATGATATGGGCTCCCCGGCCGCCATCGCCGCCGTCGGGTCCGCCCATGGCTGTGAACTTGTTACGCATGAAATGCCTGCTGCCGGGGCCGCCATGGCCGCTCTTGCAAAATATCCTGATCTGGTCAACAAAATTGGTCTTCTCCACGCTGGGGTATTAATGTTCTGCAAATATACCGCACCCGTACAACGTGCAGCGTGTTTTGGGCGACATAATAATATATACGACCTTGTTAGTACCTGATCAAACATTTGAACCATGAAATGGCTACTCATCGCGCTGATCCTCCCACTGGCCTGGTGTGCCGCACCCCGTTCCGCTTCAAAACAGGCGGCTCCGGAAGGAAAGGACTCCATACCGGCCTGCATCCGTTCCCTGATCAATGAGCGGAATATGGACATACCGCCTTCTCCGCCACAGTCCATCACGACATATACTTATGAAGGGAAAACTGTTTACTATTTCAGAGAAGGGTGCTGCGATAAATTCAATGTAGTGTACGATGACAGTTGCCATTTACTCGGTGCGCCTGACGGCGGCTTCACCGGCCGCGGGGATGGGAAATTGCCGGGATTCTTCAGCAAAGCGAAGATGATCAGGGTTGTCTGGAAAGAAGATGGGAATAAGTAATAGGTAACAGGTGAAAGGTAAAAGGTAAAAGAAAAGAGGCGTAACAATTACATGCCACGCCTCTTATAATATTTACTGTTGTTGTCTTAATACTTAATACTTCATACTCAATACTTCATACTTACTGAACAATAAGCTTCTGCGAAAATCTCGCCACTCCGTTTTCATCCGTCACTTTCACCAAATAGATCCCTTTGGCGTTCGCAGCGGGTAAGCTGACCTGTGTCCGCTGGTTCCCGTTGCTGATCGTGATCGCTTTTTGGATCACTTGTCTTCCCATTACATCTGTAATGATCAGCGTATAATTCCCTTCTGTAGCCTGTTTGAACTGCAGCATGAACTGATTACTGGTAACCGGATTGGGATACACTTGTATCTGATCGTTGGCAGGGCTCAGGTCGTTGCGAACCATTTCTGCAGCACTGTTACTGGCGGAACTTTTTGTCTGCAGCACATTACTGTTCGCCAGATCTGAACTTTTCCACGCATCACCGTTGAAAGGAACTGCGGTTGCCTGCATGGAGCGGAGATCAATCGTATAACCGGCTGACGCTACAACGGCACTGGTAAGGATGATCTGATTCTTATCGTTCACGGCCGCGCCATTGACGGAAAAATTATCGGGCAGCCCTTTGATGAAACCGAGGTGGGTAGCCACTTTACTGGAAGGATCCACGGAGAATACATGTTTCGCGGCAGAGAAGATGAGCAGCTTACCATTGTCATCCGCTACCACATCACCTCCGAAACTGCTGCAGGAATTATGGATCGAAATGCCATTGTTGGAAGGCGCATCCACCAGCGTACCGAGATCGGTGACAGTAATATTCTTCCCTGTTGTAAAACGTAACAGGTGATTGCCGTCATTGGTGAGTGCATAACCGTTGCGGTCGGAAGCGATCACCATACGGGTAACGATATTCGCCTGGTCGGAAGTTTTTTCTGACATGCCGGTGAAGCCCTGAGCGGTGACAGCATATACTTTCATCGACTTCAGGTCGATATAGCGCAGCTGATCGATATACATTGGTGTGAACCAAAGCCGGTTGTTGTGATCATCATAAGCCAGAGCTGCCACGCCATTCCCGAAAACCGTATTGCTGTTGATCATGTTGCGGCTGGCTGCCGCATCGCTGACAGGTTGTTTGGTGGCCGCATCAAAAAATCCGGTGCTTTTATAACCATCCAGCACCACTTCACTGAATGTGCCTTTCTGCAGATCGATCTTGCGAAGATAACTCCAGTTGGCACCTTCGGGATGGATATCGGTGATGGCCCAGGCGAAACGGTCGTTTTGAGCTATGGCAAAATTGGAAAGCGTCAACGCGCAAGTGAGTGTAAATAGTGGTAGACGTTTGATCATAATGGATAGTTAAGAATGGATAATTGAGAATGGATAACTGATAATGAAAAACCGGTAATTAAGATACATCATTTTTCATTTTGCGGAACAGCTTGTTGATGGGCGGCGGGTACAGGCATAAAAAAACCCCTCTGTAAGACTACAAGAGGGGTCAAGGTATAAAAACCCTGAGCATTATCTTTTCATGATCTTCTGAATATATTTCCCTTCTGTCGTACTGATTTCCATAAGGTGCATACCTGCACTCAGGGTTGCCAGTTCCTGTGACAGTACCACCACATTTTCACCCGGTTGCAGGGTTACGGTGCGGTTCACTGCGGTCTGGCCTGAGAGGTTAGTGATACGGATGGTAGCTACGATTTCTTTATCTGCGCTGATTTGTACTTTCAAATTGTCGGTGAAGGGGTTCGGGAACACGTTGAAGCTCTTCACGCTTACGCCATCGATACGGAGGGCGACAGTTTTGCTGACAGATGATTTACCATCGATGTCGATCGTTTTCAGGCGATAGTAAATGATCCTTGCATTGCTGCTGATCGGATCTGCGAAGCTGTAGTTCATATCGCTGTTGCTGTTACCACTTGCTGCTTTATAACCCACTTTGCTGAAGTTGATACCATCCAGACTTCTTTCGATCTCGAAATGATCGGTATTGATCTCGGAAATGGTCGTCCAGCTTACCAGTGCATTGTTGCCTTGTTTCACGGCTGCAAAAGCACCGAGTTTAATAGGCAGTGTGGACTGTGCAGGGAACACATTCGATGCCAGGTCCTGCAGACCAGTCTGTGCAAATACCAGTGAGCATTGTACGGTACCTGCAGGTCCGTTCACAGTTGCCTGGTTGATATAATACAGGCCATTACCGGTTGTGATGTACAGTGAACCTAAGGCATCAAAAGCAACACCATTCACGGTTCCGCTGAATGCAACATTCGTTTGGTCAACGAGGTCCAGCTTTTTGGCCAGTGATACGGTCGGGTTGGAAAGTGATCCGGTGAAGATCTGTGTTACACCGTTACCATCGTTTGCCAGTGCATAGATGTTATTGTTACCGGAGATGCAGATATCACCATTCTGGAAAGTGGATACAGAACCGGAAGCCAGACTTACCGGAACGGTAGAGATGGTAACCGGGTTCACACCATTGGAAGCGAATTTCGCGAGATACAGTGTAGAACCGTCACCGGCGAGGATCCAACCTGTACCGTCGGGGCCCATACCCAGGCGAACGAAACCAAGGTTGTTCGTGTTACCGCCATTCACGTCGAATGAACCTACACGGGTAACACTGGATCCATTGGCTGTAGAAGCAAATACTTCAACAGTACCGGAGTTATTGGTCGTGTTCGGCAACCAGTAGAAGAATCCATTGGCAATACCACCCTGTGCGTTACGGCCCAGTGCGGCGGTGCTGCTACCACTGGTTGTTGTTCCGGGGAAGGTTGCGGTGAAGAGATTATTCGGTCCGTTGGCATAAGCTCCGTTCACAACCGTGAAGCTGGAGATCTGTGTACCGTTGGATGAAGTGGCCCACAGATTCGCGTTTGCGGGTGCATCATACACATTCACGATAGTGCTGGTTGTGCTGAGGTTGGTGGCGCCTCTAACAATGTTCACCGTAACAGTATAAGAACCTGCAGTGGGGAACGTAAGCGATTTTGTATTGCTGGTGCCTGACTGTGAAACAGGATTTGCACCGGCGATAGTGGCACCGGTAGCAGTCCATGTAAAAGTGTAGTTACCGGATCCGCTGAAATTGGAAGCGGTAGCGGTAAAACTTACACTGTTACCTGTAACAATGGCCTGGCTTGTAGAAGGAGTGATCGAAACAGCAGGAGTGGGAGGTACTGTAATGGTAACAGTGGTGGTAGCTGTACCAGTTGAAGTTCCACCGCCGCCACCGCTGGTGCGGGTATACGACAGGGTGAACGTGTAAGTACCTGCGGGTGTACCTGCAGGGATCGTTGCTGTGGCAGTGGCAGAATTGTTATTGCCGCTGCTCAGTGACGTAGCACCAACAGTGATACCGCTGCCAGGACCTGCCCATGACGTCGGATTCTGTAACTGGCGGTTGTTATCAACCGTTCCTGTTAACGTAATGCTTGCAGGCAATGCGGTTGTCAAAACTGCATTGGGACTGGCCGAAGCCGTCACCGTTGTTTGGGCTGATGTCTGAAATGCTGTAAGTACAGCAAGGATGAATAAGGAGATTGCTCCTTTGAATGTAGAAGTTTTCATGCTCTGAGTTTTTATAAGTACAAATACGAAATCCTGAAACCTGGTGGTTTAGCGGAATTGGGGTACGGCCATCAAATAGGATGTAGACTCAGAGGTTTATTCGGGAGGTAATTGGGTACGGCCTTGTTGAGGGGCGATCGTTCTTGCGTAGGATTTGAGATCGTAGAATGCAAAGCTATATCGCGAAAAATGCAAATGCAAGTTTTACCACGTATTTTTTATATAGTAAAAACACGATAGCATGCTGATGCCCTGTGATGCAGCTACTTATAAATAAAAAAAACCCCTCCGCAAGAATGCAAGAGGGGTCCAAGGCATAAAAACCCTGAGCATTTATTTTTTGATCAGCTTCTCCCTGAAGGATCCATCAGTGGTGATGATCTCAAGGAAATGCAGGCCATTATTGAGTTTGCTGAGTTCTGATGTCAGTACAACGATATTGTCGCCAGGCTGCAACATGATGCCACGGCTCACTTCAACCTGACCGGAAGCATTCACGATACGCAATGTTGCTGTATTCTCTTTCTCCGCGCTGATCCTGATCTTCACATTATCAGTGAACGGATTCGGATACACGGTAAAACCTTTCACTACTGCTGTGCCGGTATACAGCACAACGATCTTGCTGAATGAAGAACGCGCGTCGATATCAACCGTTTTCAGTCTGTAATAAACGGCTTTCACACCGGCAGGGATCAGATCGGTATAACGGTAATCCTTATCCGTATTGCTGTTGCCGGATGCGGCTACGATACCTGCACGGCTGAAGTTGATACCATCAACACTTCTTTCGATCTCGAAATGATCGGAATTGATCTCTGTGGATGTGGACCAGTTCAGCACCGCGTTGCCACCTTGTTTGGTCACAGCAAATGCACTGAGTTTAACAGGCAATGTTGTATTGGCAGGGAATACGTTAGAGGCCAGGTCCTGCAGACCGGTTTGTGCAACGACCAGTGAACATTGTACGGTACCAGCAGGTCCGTTCACTGTTGACTGGTTGATATAATATAACCCGGCACCTGTAGTGATATACAAAGAACCGAGGGCATCAAATGCCACACCATTCACCGTTCCGGTGAAAGCTGCATTGGAGGGATCAACGAGATCCAGTCTCTTTGTCAGTGTTACGGAAGGGTTCGATAAAGAACCGGTGTAGATCTGTGTAACGCCATTGCCATCATTCGCCAGCGCGAATACGGTATTATTGCCCGACACGCAGATATCACCGTTCTGGAAAGTAGCAACCGAACCGCTACCCAATGAAACGGGTACGGTCGTGATTGTTACCGGATTCACACCACTGGAAGCGAATTTCGCGAGGTACAGTGTAGAACCGTCACCAGCCAGGATCCAGCCTGTACCATCAGGGCCCATACCCAGACGAACGAAGCCCAGACTATTATTGTTATTGCCGCCATTCACATCCACGGAACCTACACGTGCAACAGTAGTACCGGTTGCGTTTGCAGCAAATACTTCTACAGTACCTGAATTATTCGTGGTATTGGGCAGCCAGTAAAAGAATCCGTTCGCATTTCCACCCTGTGCGTTACGGCCCAATGCAGCTGTGCTGGTTCCGCCAGTTGTGGTGCCCGGGAAAGTAGCAGCAAAAAGATTTGTGGGACCTGAATTGTAAGTTCCATTACTTACACTGAATGCGGAGATCTGCGTACCACTTGATGAAGTGGCCCAAAGATTTGCCGGAACAGCAGCATTCACGATTACTGTTTTAGCTGCAGTAACAACAGGTGTACCGCTTTGGTGAACGGAACAGGTAATGGAATAGGTGCCTGTTTGTGTAAAAGTAGCAACGGTCGTACTGCTCGTCAGTCCGTTCCCGTTCTCACTCGCCGGAGTGAATGTAACACCGGCTGCAGGTGATGCGGACCAGTCAAAGAAATAATTACCAGTGCCGGGGAAATTACCTGAACGTGTGGCTGTGAATGTTACCGTACCGCCTGCCGTGATCGTTGTGGTTCCGGCAGCAGGGACTGTGATCGTTGCCGTTTGTGCGGAAAGCTGAGTGGCTGCGATCGCCACGAGAAATAAGGACACGAATCCTTTGAAGAATGTAAATTTTTTCATGCTCTGAGTTTTTGTTGGTCAAATAATGAATCCTGAACCCTTGGGTTTTTAAAAGGAATGGAATGGAACGGTCATCAGCAGGATTTTCGACTCAGAGGTTTAAGAAGGTATTGGCGTTGGAACGCTGTCGTTTCAGATCGTTTTCAGAAGGGGAGAATTCTTTGCGGGGAGTAAATGTAAAGAGGTGCGGGATGCCGGACAAGTAATTTTACTAATATTTTACTTTTAGGCCAAAATAAAATTAATTATCAGCGAGTTAGGAGTCTTGTTTCCATGGTTTAAAGCCTGAATCCCGTATTTTTCCCCCCTTAGTTCTTTCTGCCAATGGATCACAGGGGAACCATTCCTCCGGGCTTAAACCGGCCAGTTCCTGGTACAATGCTGTTCCTTCCGTTTTCCAGGAAAGCATATCATCACTTACCTGTTTGATGATCTTTCCGGGATTACCCACCACCACACTCCGTGCCGGGATATTTTCCCCTTCCCGGATCAGTGTCAGTGCGCCTACGATACACTCATCTCCGAGGATCACATTGTCCATGATCACCGCATTCATCCCAACGAGACAGTTCTTTCCTATCGTGGCACCATGGATCACCGCACCATGTCCGATATGTGCACCTTCTTTCAGCAGAACCGTAGTACCCGGGAACATATGAATGGTACAATTCTCCTGCACATTACATCCGTCTTCAATGATGATCGTTCCCCAGTCACCACGTAATGCCGCACCCGGCCCAATGTAACAACGGCTGCCGATGATCACATCACCGGTCACCACCGCCTGCGGATGAACGAACGATCCGGGTTTCACAACAGGTGTATATCCTTTATAATGGTAGAACATCCGTAAATGATTTGAATTAATGCAGCAAGGTCTTGCCGGTACGGAAACAAGTGCCTTTGAATAACGCCACCAGATGATCGTGCTGATTCATGACACGTATCTGATACAAGCCAGTGGTCTTTCCGTTGTGGATCTCTGTGGCCTCCGCCATCAGTACATCATCCACATGCACCGGTTTGATGAAATTGATGGATGTATCCAGTGCCACCGATAAATTATTCCGGTTGTTGCACGCGAATGCAAAGGCACTGTCGGCCAGCGAGAACGCTACGCCGCCATGCACAATGCCCAGCCCGTTCAGCATTTCCGGCCGTACGGTCATTTTTATGCGACTGTACCCTTCACGGATCTCCATGACCTGAATGCCGAGCCATTGGCTGAAGCGGTCGTCGAGCATCATTTTGTTGACAACATCTTGTGCGAGTTTGTCTTTATCCGTTTGCATGTTATATAATTAGTAATTAATAATTAATAAATAACAATTCTTTAAAGCGGGAAGGGTCATTACATATGCGGCCTGCAAGTTTTTCCCAGAATGAAATAGTTGATGTGGTAACGGGATGTAATTATTAATTATTCATTTTTAATTACTAATTCCCTTTGAATTTTGGTTTGCGTTTTTCAAGGAACGCCTCAACCCCTTCCTTGAAATCCTCCGTAGCCGCCGCTCTTTGCTGAAACACATCTTCATCCTGCAACTGATCCTCAAAACTATTATTGAATGAAAGCCGCAATACCTGTTTGGTGTACGCCAGTCCTTTCGTCGGCATCTGCGCCAGTGTCTGCGCGATCTGCAATGCATCCGCCGCGAAGCTTTCATCCGGAAAAACCTTGTAGAGCATGCCGAGTCTTTCCGCATCCGCAGCGCTGACCTTCTCACCCAGCATCATCAGCGCGGAAGCTTTCTGCCAGCCGATCAGCCTGGGTAATGTATGCGTACCGCCACTGTCCGGTATCAGTCCGATCTTTGAAAAAGCCTGGATGAAAGATGCGGAACTGCATGCCACTACAATATCACAACATAAAGCGATGTTCGCACCGGCACCCGCAGCCACGCCATTCACCGCGGCGATCACCGGTTTCTCCAGTCTGCGTATACGTGTTACGATTGGATTATAATGTTCAGAAAGGATCCGCGCCATGCCCGGTCCGTTCGGGTCCACCACCTCAGCCAGGTCCTGCCCGGCACTGAATCCCTTGCCTGCACCGGTGATAAAGACACAGCGAACCGAAGCATCCGAGCAGGCGTCCAGTTTCTCCTGTAACAACATGGCCATTGCACGATCGAAAGCATTCAGTTTATCAGGCCTGTTCAGCGTAATGAAACCGATCCCGTCCCGGATCTCAAAAAGTATCGATGACATGAGAATATTTTATGGGTTGATGTTAAAGAAGCGCGTGTTGCTTCATTAATGACATTTAAAATAGTCAAAAGGTTCTTTACAATCATCACACTGATACAGCGATTTGCAGGCAGTGGATCCGAACTCGCTGATCCGGTGCGTATGCCAGGAATCACATCGCGGGCACTGAATGGCTTCTTCCGCCGCGAACAACCGGTCATTACAAACACTTTGTTTAGGCATGGGTGGCGCAATGCCATACGCCCGCAGCTTTTGTTTACCCGTTTCACTCATCCAGTCCGTACTCCATGCCGGAGCCAGGATGGTCAATACATCTGCCTCGTATCCTGCTTCGCCCAGTGCGGCTTTGATCTGCATGCCGATCATGTCCATGGCCGGGCAACCCGTATACGTCGGAGTGATCTTCACGGTCACTTTGCCGTTATCAATGCCCACATCCCTGATAATACCCATATCCATTATCGATAATACAGGTATTTCCGGGTCGTCCACCGACTCCAGCAGTTCATATATCCTTTGTGTATCGGTTCGTGTGCTTTGCATGGTTCACCATTCACAACCCGGGAACGTTCTTTGTACATACTGCAGCTCCGTCAGCAGGAAACCCATTTCTTCCGTATGTGTTCCGGTCTTGCCGCCACTGTGCATATAAGTTTGAGCAGGTAACTGCAGCGTTGCTTCATTGAATACACTGCTGACCTTCTCATTCCAGGCAGCAGCGAGTACAGAAGGATCAACGGCCTGCGGGATCTTTTCATAAACAGCCGGCATGAACAATTCGCCGGTATAAGCCCAGAGGGCATCGACCGCTTTTTCCATCCGGGCATGGCTTTCATCCGTGCCATCACCCAAACGGATCACCCACTCGCTGCTCCAGCGTAAATGATAAGTCACTTCTTTAAGTGCCTTGGCTGCAATCGCCGCCAGTTGTGCATCCGGAGAGGATTGCAGTCTTGTGTATAATTGATGCTGATATGCGCTGAAGAAGAACTGACGCAGGATGGTCTGGCCCCAATCGCCGTTCGGCATTTCCGGGAGCAGGCAATTCATGAATTCCCTTTCTGTTCTTAAATAAGCGAGACTGTCTTCTGTCGATCCGTCATTTTTCAATGCGGCAGCATACTGATAGAAATTGCGTGCCTGTCCGATCAGGTCCAGTGAAATATTCGTGATCGCGATATCCTGCTCCAGCACCGGACCGTGCCCGCACCACGCTGCATTACGTTGCCCGAGTATCAGCGCGTTGTCGGCCAGGTGTAAAGTATATTGAATAAGGGGCGTGTTCATGTTAATGGCTCGTGCTTTTACATATGATTCACAGCATCCGGCAACTGATAGAAGGTAGGATGACGGTACACTTTATCCGCGGAAGGGTCATATAAACTGCCCGCTTCATCCGGATTGCTGGCATGGATGTATTTACTCTCCACCACCCAGATGCTCACGCCTTCCATGCGGCGGGTATAAACATCCCGCGCGTTCTCGATCGCCATTTGGGCATCGGCGGCATGCAGACTGCCCACATGTTTGTGGTCAAGACCCTGTGTGCTGCGGATGAAGACTTCCCACAACGGCCAGTCATTTTTACTTTGAGATGAAACGATACCGGCGCCTGATTTATCTTCCGGGATATCACCATAACGGAAAATGCGGATGAAAGGATTCATGGTTGTAAGATTTATGCGGCTGCTGTTCTTGAATTTCTTTTTGCGGCATGCGCGGTGGCTGCTTCACGTACCCAGGCGCCTTCGTCCCAGGCCTTGCGGCGTGCCTCCAGTCTTTGTTTGTTGCAGGGGCCATTGCCTTTCACCACCTGCCAGAACTCATCCCAGTTGATGGAACCGAAATCATAATGCTGTCTCGCTTCATTCCATTGCAGCTCTTCATCCGGCAAACGCATGCCCAGTACTTTGATCTGTTCCGCGATCATATCCACGAACTGCTGACGTAATTCATCATTGCTCTTCCGTTTGATCTTCCACTTCATGCTCTGGTCACTGTTACTGCTTTCACTGTCGCGCGGACCGAACATCATCAGCGAAGGCCACCACCATCTGTTGATCGCGTCCTGACACATGGCTTTTTGTTCTGCACTGCCACGACTCAGTACCAGCAAGGCTTCGAAGCCCTGACGCTGATGGAAACTTTCTTCTTTACAGATGCGAACCATCGCGCGGGCATAGGGCCCGTAAGAAGTGCGGGTCAGCATCACCTGATTCATGATGGCCGCACCATCCACCAGCCAGCCGATCGCGCCGATATCGGCCCAGGTCAGTGTGGGATAATTGAAGATGGAAGAATATTTCGCTTTGCCACTATGCAGGTCATTGATCATTTCTTCCCGGCTCATGCCCAGTGTTTCGGCAGCGGAGTAGAGATATAATCCATGGCCGCCTTCATCCTGCACTTTGGCAAGCAGGATCGCTTTGCGTTTCAGGGATGGCGCGCGGGAGATCCAGTTGCCTTCGGGCAGCATACCCACGATCTCACTGTGCGCATGCTGACTGATCTGCCGGATATTGGTCTTCCGGTAAGCATCGGGCATCCAGTCACGCGGTTCGATCTTGACCTCCTGGTCGATCTTATGCTCGAATATTTTTTCAAGATCAGGCAAAGGCATCGTAGTCGATTTGATAACAAATGTAGAGAAAACTAACGGCTGTTCGCTGTTTTGTAAGCTGCCTTTTTTGAAGCCGGAGGTCGGGCTGCGATGGCCGTTGGAAGTGGATCGGGGCTCAGATCCATTTCTTCTTATGCGCGATATTGATCATCTGCGCACGGCTGTTCACGTGGAGCTTTTCGTAGATATGTGCCGCGTGTTTGCGCACCGTTAGGGGAGAGATGAATAATTTCTCACCAATGGATTTGTAATTCTTGCCACTTACCATTTCACGGAGTACATCCATTTCCCGGTCGCTCAACCCGGCATTGTCATCCTTCACTTTCTCATCTTCTTCCTGTTCGCGGTAATGATGCACGGGCATCTGCCGCAACAGTTCCATGGCTTTGCGCGCAATGGCCGGACTCATCGGGATCCCGTTATGTTCATGCACACTGGTGATGGCATCAATGATGTTCACCGCGCTGTCCTCTTTCAGCAAATAGCCACTGGCTCCGGCTTTGATGGCTTCGAAGATCTTGTCATTATCCTCGAATACGGTAAGCACGATGAATTTGATATCAGGGTAGGATGCGGTAGCCAGACGGATCGTTTCAATGCCATCCAGTTCAGGCATTTCCAGGTCCATCAGTACGACATGCGGTTTATCGTTCAGGCTTTTGAGCTGTTCCAGGAAATCATTTCCGTTCTTCGCTTCCAGCACCAGTTTCACTTCCCGGTAGGCCAGTAGTTTATCCTTTACCGTCTGGCGGTTGATGGCTTTGTCGTCTGTTATCGCAATGCGGATGGACATGATACAAATTTCAGTAACTGTTCAATACGATTCAATACCCTTTCGGGAGCATTTCATCTTCCAGGATGATGCGACTGCCTTTACCGGGTTCACTTTCCAATTGTAAGTGCATACCGGCTTCCTGAGCGCGCCATGCCATATTATCCAGTCCGTTTCCGCGCTTGACCAGCGTTGGATCGAAACCTTTGCCATTATCGGTCAGACTTATACGTAATGCATCCGTGCTGCTGATACTGAAACGAATGCTGGTAGCGCCACTATGGCGGATCATATTCTGTAAGGCTTCCTGCAGGATCCTGTTCAGGTGGATCGCGCGGGAAGCGGACAGGGTCCTGTTTTCCTTGATGTTTTCCTCAGCTTCAAAACTGATGTGCTCAAAATTCCGGAGCAGTTTGGAGCAATGATTCTTGAACCCATCACTGAAATCCGCAACACTGATCTCTTTGTTATTGAGTACCCAGATCGTCTCACGCAAACTGCTCAGGATCTGTTCTGCATTGTTCTGCATTTTGGAAAGATCATCATCCTGTCCGGATTTGGCCTTCATCTTTTCAACATTGGCCATGAGTGCAGAAGTATAGGCGCCGATATTATCATGCAGGTCGCGGCTGATGCGGCGGCGCTCATCTTCCACTTGTTGCTGAACGCGGATCTTCTCTAATTGCTTACGGTAACGTACTTCATTCATTCGTCTGATCAGGAACCAGAGCAAAACGAGTGCGATGATGATGACGCCGGTCCTGAACCAGACGGTTGCCCAGAACGGCGGTTTGATATTAATGTCGATCGATGTTTCATTGCTCCAGTCACCCGGTTGCAAAGATGCCGCTACACGGAAAACATAATGACCCGGTGTTAATCCGGCATACCGGACACTGCGCTCTGTTACGGGGTACACCCATTCCTTGTCAGCCCCTTCCAGTTTGTACCGGTACCGGATCAGCCGGCTCCGTGACGGGAAGATCCCTGCGAATTGCAACACGATATTGTTCTGCGTGTGATCCAGTTCTAGCCTGACCGTAACTGCAGGATCCAGGGACAGCTCTTTTTCATTCACCAGGATCCTGTTCACAGAAACCGGAAAGCGGATCGCACCGGGTCGTTGAATGGATTCATCGATCTCCGTGATCCCATTTACGCCACCGAAATAGAGCTTACCGTTCACGGCTTTCCAGAATGCGCCACTGTTGAATTCATTGCTTTGCAGTCCATCCGCGATCGTGTAGTTCGTGAAAGTATGACCGGACAGATCCATGCGGCTGAGCCCGTAGTTGGTACTGATCCATAAATGATCACCGCTGATGATGCTGCCATAGATATAATTATTCGGCAAACCGTTATCGGTCGTGTAATGATGTTTCAATTCCATTTGCGGATCCAGCTGCCATAAACCATTTACGGTACTGATCCAGTAATCACCTTTTGCATCCCGGTTGATCTGTTTGATCAGGATGGCGCCTGGTTCCGGGAAGAATTTCTTCATCCCATTGACGATACTGAATAAACCCGCTTCACTGCCGGCAAGGATATGGTCATCATCCGCTGCGAATAATGCGGACACTTCTTTTTCCAGTGAGTCTTTCAATACCAGCTTCAGTTTTCCGGAACGGAATTCCGCAAGCCAGATATAACGATTGAAGGAATTGAGGAACCGCCCGGGTGAGATCATACAGGCCTGATGAAAAGTGTTATTGGAATTGTTGTCTGCATGTGCAGCCCGCATCAGCTGGTCCATGAAATTGCTGTGATGCTGTGTAAGCGGCTCATAGAAACCAAAGAAATTAGTGCTGTAAATGAGAACGGAATCCTTCCCGCCAGGCTGCAGGCTATTGAAAGCATGCAATTGCAGCATCTCATTCCCGTTGCCGCCGATCGGTTCCAGATCCCGGAGGTAGTTCCCGTTCCGGTCGAATACCTCCGCGCCACTGGCCAGGTAACAGCTGTATACATTTTCACGACTGTCCGTAAAGATCCCTTTCACGATGGGCAGCTGGCTGTTGTTATTATTCCTGAAATGATGGAAGAGTTGTGGCGACAGATCACAGTAGGTGATCCCATTCGGGTCCGTACCCAGCCAGAGACAATCATCCTTCAGCAGCATACTGAGTGTGATCATACCGCGCACCGTTCCGGAGAGAACGGTGGAAATAGGATAGTTGGCCGTTTCACGGAATGATGTATCATAAAAGGTAAGTCCCCGGTCATAGTCACTTACCGCGAATTGCTGCAGCGAAGGAATGAACAGGGTCGATTTCAGGAACGGATCACCTGCGCCCTGATCTACGGCTGCGGTACGAATGAAACGGAGTTGTTCCGGATCGTATTCTGCCAGAATGAACTGCTGATGCCGGTATGCAGTGAATACGATATGACCCTTGCCATATGGTGTTGCGGTACTGCTGATAAAATCGGAAGGTGTATCTGATAAAGTATTCAGGACATACCGTCCATCCCGAGTATGTAATGTAACAATGAGGTTCCTTCCTCTCGGGATCAGATACAGCAGGTCCGGTTTACCGGATGCGATGATACTGAGACCCGAAAGTTTACTGCTGAGATCACTCATACCCGGTTTGATGATATCCTGACGGGCAAACGTTTTGATATCATACGCGATCACACCATAATTATGGAGGAAGACCAGCATCCGGGCCTGGATGCTGTCATACCAGAAGCGTATCATATTGGCCTGCAGCGGCAGGCTCAGCAAAGTGCGGTGTGTATTGGCGGCAGGATCGAGCACTTCGATGCCCTCAGAACCCGCGATCCAGATCTGACCCCTGTTGTCAGCGGCCAGTCCATTGATACCGGTATTGAATAATCGGTTCCCTCGCGCGCCACTCTTACGGTATTGGGTGAACGAATATCCGTCGTATCGGTTCAGCCCGTCCGCCGTACCCACCCACAGATAGCCGTGTTTGTCAAAGGTCATAACAGACGCGCTGTTCTGCGTCAGTCCGTCATTCACGGTCAGATGCCTGAATTGTAAAGGCTGTGCCAGCAATGCCTGGGTGAACACAAAGAAGACCGCTATCAGGATACCACGTTTCAATTCGGTGTTTGATGGTTGATTGAAAGGGGAAATTAAATTTTTAAAATGGAAACGATGCAGTTCCGGCTTCTGAATCGCTGGCATGTTCCATAAAATACTCCGGGCAGAGTATTGCTATGGTCGTGTGCATCAGGCAAATTTGCCTTCAAACTTTATCATGAATAGATGGCTCTGTCTGATGATCGCCTGTTCCTTATTCACTGTCCGTCTCCATGCACAGGAACCTGATGAGGCATTAGGTGAGTTCGCACGCGGAAAGTTACCGGTATCCATGTCCAATTTTTCCTTTTTTGAAACATACGGAACATTCCAGATGCGCATGCTGGAGCATAAACAGCAGGTCATCAATGACAGCAGTTTCACGATCACCTTCAAACGCAACTATAAAGACGTAGCGGATCTGCAATTATCCTTTCATGCCGCTGATCCTGATATGTTCAGCAGCGCCACCGTTCGGGAGATCACGGTCAATTTCATTTCCAAAGCCGCCTGCAGTGCGTGGTTGCTGAAACTGGGGAAAGAAGCGGCACCCAAACAATGGGTCCTGCCCATGCCTGATAAAAATTGCAAAGGCGTGAAAGTGTATCAGGAAGGGGAGAAGAAAGCACGTATCACCACTTTCAATGGATGTCCGGACCAATAAAGTAAAATCAGTAAAAAACAGAAGAAATGAAAAAAACGATCCTCCCTTTAGCATTGCTTTTATGCTATTTCAGTATGTCCGCACAAAAAGGACCCAGTGGTAAAGGCCTCAATTTCGGATTGACCTATTCCATGCCTTCCCGGTCGCAGTTCGATACGTATATGGCCACGATCAGCCATGCACTCGGTATCGATCAGTCGTTGGTAGCCAAAAAAGATATCGGTTTCGCGGCCGGTTTTTCATTCCGGACCGATCGCACGGAGATCGAAGCGGGTGCAGGGATCATGCTGGGTCATAAAACGAAGATCAATAACTCCGCGGGTTCCGTTAGCGCGGCATTGAATACAAAGACATTCGACATTCACTTCGGTTTCAATTCCTACATCGCCGGACCATTCTTCATTGGATCCGATTTCGGCGTTCTCGCCAATGAAGGGAAATTCGAAACCGTAGGTATGGAATCCTTATTCGAATCCACACCTTCCAGTGGCAATCCTTTCAAAGGGTATTCTTTTCTGATCAAACCCAAGGCAGGATTTTTCTTCCCTTTTAAAAAGGGTGAGTATACCGGGCTTCGGCTGAACGCCTTCTATGACCTGGCATTGAGCAAGTATGAATTCTACAAGAATGATATTTTTCCGACACGCCTCAGGAACTATACCGGCGAAACAAAGACCGGTTATAATGGCATAGGCTTTCAGGCCACGCTCGTTTTTTCGATGGATAATTAAGGAACAGAAAAATGAATGAAGGAGAAGATCACTTGACGTCAAAGTCAACCGTGATCTTTTCTGTTTTGGGATGGCTCTGACAGGTCAGGATGAATCCTTTCTTCACTTCTTCGTCCTCCAGGCCCCATTGCACATCCATGCTCACTTCTCCTTCCACCAGTTTGGCCTTGCAGGTACAGCACATGCCGCCCTTGCAGGCATAGGGAAGGTCAGCACCCTGCTGGAGTGCGGCTTCCAGCAATGTATCATCACTGTTCATCGGCATCTGAAGCGCGATGGTACGTCCGTCGATCTTCATCGTGACCTCACAGACCGGACCTGATGCGGATGTTGTTTTTTCTTTTTTAGGAGCAACTGCTTTTGTTCCGGCGGTGGTGAATAATTCAAAATGGATCCGGTTGGCAGGGATGTTCTTTGCGGTCAGATGATCCTTTACACAGAAGATCATCGCCTCGGGTCCGCAAAGGAAGTATTCATCCGTATGCGTATAATCAATGATACCGGCAAGCTCATCCAGTTTCACGGCATCGATCCTTCCGGCATTGATGGCGGTATCCATTATTTCGCGACTGAGGATATGGATCACACGGAAACGTTCCATGAACCGGTTCTTCAGTGATTCGAGTTCTTCAAAGAATATGACGGAAGAACGGTTGCGGTTACCATACACCAGCGTGAACTGACTTTGTGGTTCCGTTGTCAGGATGGTCTTGATGAGCGACAATACAGGCGTAATCCCACTGCCAGCAGCGAATGCGGCGTACTGTTTCTGTTGCGCGGGATCCAGTTTGCTGTTGAAATTACCGACCGGCGGCATCACATCAAGTGTATCGCCGGCTTTCAGTGAAGTATGTGCCCACCCGGAGAAAACACCGTCCTCCACTTTTTTGATCGCGATCTTCCATTCATTATCAAGCGGTGAACTGCACAGGGAATAGGTCCTTCTGATATCCTGACCATCGATCGTTGCGCGGAGGGTTAAACTTTGTCCTGCTTTATAAGAAAATGTTCTCTGCAGCGCGGCAGGTACAGTGAACTGGACGGTCACACAATCGTGCGTGACAGGTTTTACTTCTTTAACGGAGAGTTTGTGAAAATGGATTGACATAGATCAGCCATGTTTGCGTAACCCGTCGATCAGGATCAGCACCATATTATCTTCCAGCTGTTGCGCGCTCACTTTGGCGGAGCTGCGGTGCCAGCTTTCGATACCACTGACGGCATGCAGAATGATGAGCACCGCTGTCGGCGCATCGATCTGTTTGATCTGATTATGACGAATGCCTTCCTCTATGATACCTGCGAATCGTTTGCGGTAAGTGCGGCGCTGTGTATGAAAATTGGAGAGATAAGGTTCTTCCAGATGTTTCCATTCACGGTCAGCAACAAAAACTTCTTCGTAATGATCCACCATTTGTCCGATATGAAAACGCAACAGTGTTTCCAGCTTACTGATCGGAGTACCGGATGCTGCTTCAATGGTATCGAGGTGCGCGTTGAAACGGTTCGCGACACCAAAGCAGATCGCTTCCAGTATTTCGTTCTTGGAACGAATATGGTTATACAAACTTGCAGCTTCTATGCCGATCGTTTCTGCCAGATCGCGCATCGAGGTTGCGGCAAAACCTTTCTCCCGGAACATGCTGGCTGCTTTCCGGAGGATCAATTCTTTTTTGGAAGCGCGTTGGCGGCGTGGTGTGGCCATGTACCAAAGATAAATGTTCATTTGGTTTAATTAGTCAGTTATTTGAGGCCAATAAACAGGGATTTTCAGTAGGTTTGCACGCCGCAGAAACGGGACCTACCGCCCCGGTCCACCGGCAAAACGTCCACTTCAAAAAAACAGTTTATGTCGCTTATCACCGTAGGAACCATGGCCTTTGATGCTATCGAAACTCCCTTTGGGAAAACCGATAAGATCATTGGCGGATCCGCCACTTATGTGGCCTATGCAGCCAGCAATTTCGTGAAACCCGTACAGCAGATCTCGATCGTTGGGTATGATTTCCCGGAAGAAGAAATGCAGGCCTTGCGCGCCCGCGGCGTGGAACTCGACGGTGTGGAGATCGTGAAGGACAAGCCCTCTTTTTTCTGGAGCGGCCGCTACCATGAGGACATGAACACCCGTGATACACTGGTGACCGACCTCAACGTACTCGCCGATTTTAACCCGATCGTTCCCGATAGTTATCAGGGCGCTGAATTCCTCATGCTCGGTAACCTGATGCCCAGTATCCAGATGAAAGTGATCGATCAGCTGAAGACCCGCCCCAAACTCGTGGTCATGGACACCATGAACTTCTGGATGGCATCCGCCATGGAAGACCTGGAAGCAGTGTTGAAGAAAGTGGACCTGCTGCTGGTCAATGACGGAGAAGCCCGTCAGCTCAGCGGACAATACTCATTGGTAAAAGCGGCCAAGACCATCCTCCAGATGGGTCCTAAATACCTGATCATCAAAAAAGGAGAGCATGGTGCACTGTTGTTCCATGGTGAAGATGTATTCTTCGCACCCGCGCTCCCTCTGGAAGACGTATTCGATCCCACTGGCGCTGGTGATACTTTCGCCGGCGGTTTTATCGGACATCTTGCCAAAACGAAGGACATCTCTTTCAATAATATGAAGACCGCTATCATCGTGGGTTCCGCCATGGCCAGTTTCTGTGTTGAGAAATTCGGCGCTACCCGTCTGAAAGAGGTGACCAAAGAAGATATCGACCGCCGTGTTCAGCAGTTCAAAGACCTCGTAAGCTTCGAGATCGAACTTGTTTGATCCCGGTTCGTTATTTAATAGTGCGTACCAGCACGACCCCGTTTTTAAGATCCGCCATTTTCCCGTCCGTACTGAACAGTCGCGTTAATACAATGTACACGCCCGCAGGCAATGCCCTGCCGTGATCGTCCAGTCCATCCCATTTCCATTCCGCATGCATGCCCGTCAGCTGATTCCTGGCAAGTACCTTCACCGGTACACCTGATGCACTGAAGATCGTAACTGTGGCCACAACGCCCGTCCGGTCCGCATCATAGCGGATCACTGCCACATCATCCCGCCCGTCATTGTCCGGGGAAAAAAGAGCAGGACTGACCGAAACCGTTTCAGGTGCCGGATCCGTTCTTTTATACTGTGAATTCTTATATCCCGGTGTTCCGTATCCGGAAACATAGGAAGCCGAATGCCAGTTCATAGGATCCTGCGTATGTCCTGCGGGATCGATCCTTTCCAGTGCCACCCCTTCCGGATCCGTGATCAGTTTGAAATGCCAGTCTTTATTGTAATGAAGTTCATCCACTACATTCCCGTTCGCATCCAGTGCCAGTGCCGTTCCTTCCGTTTCCGGGAATGCAGGCAGTACAGGCATCTCCAGCACCGCATCCGGATCTTTCAGGAAGTACTCCCGGTCCAGTGCAGCCGCATCTTCCGTCAGCACGATATGATCACCCGGATAAATGAAATAAGGAACACTGCTGATGGGTTTCACGGATGCAACCGTTCCGCCACTGTTTCGGTTGGCAATGTATAAACGAGATGCATCGAAAATATGATGGCCATTATTAAAGAGTTCAAGGTAGTCGCCACCGGAAGGGCGCGGATCGAAAAGGATCTCATTGATGATCCATTCGCCCGCCACCGGATCTGATGCGATACCGGCCCGTATTTGCTCCGCTCCATTCATGCTGTTATTACCGCAATCCGGGATACCCGTTGCCGTGATAGCATACACGGTTCCGGCCTGCATCGCTGTTTGCAACAGGATCGTGACGCTATTGAATAAGGGAGGGTTGGTACGGATGCTGAGCGGACTTAAAGAGTGGCTGAACCGGTAATGGGCCGGATCGGTAGCGGCAAGACTATCCACCGGTTCATTAAACACCAGAACGATCGTCACACTGTCCGTGCTGTAACTGCGTAGCAATCGTGGTCCTGTTTGATCTGTGATCGAAGCATTCACTTCATTCTTTTTTCCAGGTGTACCGCCATTGGAGGCTGTACTCGCTGCCCAGTTATTTTTATCCGCACAGGGGCGGGCCGGATCTTTCATTTCCAAACTCCAGCCGCCATCTTTTTTCAATTCACTTTCATACCATTTCACGGAGTAGTTCACGGCATGGATCACTTTGCCGGCGGATGAACGGAGTGAGATGAGATCGCCATCGTTGTCGAGTGAAGGGAAACTGGTCACGCTGACGGCGGTACCGAATGCAGTCATCGTATTCAGTGCGCCGCTGCTGCAAACGATGAGGAAACTGTCGGGCTGTAAAATAAAAGACGGGAGCGGTCCGCTCACAGTGGTCAGATCACTCAGCCGGCAACCCTGCAGGTTGATTGCATGTCCGGAAACATTCTTCAGTTCGACCCATTCATTATTGGGCAGTCCTACAACCGGTGAAGGATCGGCCATGATCTCATCGATCACGATATCATACCGGTTTTGCGCTGTTAACGGGATCGTCCAGAACCCGCACAGCATCAGTATTACAGCATATCTCATGATCGCTAAACTAACGCTCGTAACAGGGGTGTTGCGAAAGAATATTCCCGATTATTTGGGTGAAAAAACGTCAGGAGCTATATTTGCAATTCGTAATGATGACAATGAAACATACAAAGCGCACGAAGAAACGTTCCTGAGGGAGGTTTGCAGCGTTATGTATGTAGAAACATAAAAACTGTAGCAGGCCTTCCAAACGGAAGGCCTGTTTTTTTTAAACCGATTATTCAATAAAAACCGCTGTCTCTGTACAGCGACCGGGGGGAAACAAAAAATGAAAGTTGCAGTTGTCGGCGCTACCGGCCTGGTAGGCACCAAAATGTTACAGGTACTGGCTGAAAGGAATTTTCCGGTAACGGAGATCATTCCCGTAGCTTCTGAAAGATCCGTAGGCAAGGAAGTGGAATTCAGGGGAAAGAAGTACAAGGTGGTCAGTATGGCCGATGGTATCGCGGCAAAACCTGCAGTGGCGATCTTCTCAGCTGGTGGCAGCACTTCACTGGAATGGGCGCCTAAATTCGCGGAAGCAGGGATCACCGTGGTTGATAATTCATCCGCCTGGCGCATGGATCCCTCCAAACCACTCATTGTTCCGGAGATCAATGCGGATATCCTCACGCCGGCTGACAAGATCATCGCCAATCCCAACTGCTCTACCATTCAGATGGTAGTGGCGTTGAATCCCCTGCATAAAAAATACGGTATCAAACGTGTGATCGTGAGTACGTATCAGAGCGTGACCGGTACCGGGAAAAAAGCGGTGGACCAGCTGATGGGTGAAAGAGCGAAAGCCGAACGCGGATCGGATGCGGAATATCCGATGGCGTATAAATATCCCATCGATCTGAATGTGATCCCGCAGATCGACGTGTTCCTCGATAATGGGTATACCAAAGAGGAAATGAAGATGGTGAATGAAACCAAGAAGATCATGCGTGATGATTCCATCCGTGTCACCGCTACTACCGTGCGGATCCCCGTGATGGGTGGCCACAGCGAAAGTGTGAACGTGGAATTTGAAAAAGAATTCGATCTGGCTGAAGTAAGGAACCTGCTGCAATCCGCGCCTGGCGTGGTGCTGGTGGATGAGCCCGCTTCTCAGCAATACCCCATGCCGATGGACGCGCATGAGAAAGATGAAGTATTCGTAGGTCGTTTACGCCGTGATGAAACACAACCGAACACCCTCAATATGTGGATCGTTTCCGATAACCTCCGCAAGGGTGCCGCTACCAATGCGGTGCAGATCGCGGAATACCTGCAGGCGAATAACCTGCTGTAAGGTTATTGCATACCTTCGTTAATGAATTCAATGACCGGTTGCAATGCTGCAAAGCTTGCAACCGTTTTTTTTACGAGATCCTTAGATCCCAGTTCCGCATCTTTTACTTTCAGCATGGCAATGAAACTCTTCAGTTTCAGATAGTCGCCTGCCGGGTTATCCGGTTCGTAACCTTTCGGAACGCGACTGAGCGAGAGTTCCGCGCTTTTATCGAGGTCGCCATACACGGCTTTGAAATTCTTATGACTAATGATCTTTTTGAACGCCGCGAAATTATAATCGATCTCCTGTCTTACTTTTTTCAATTCTTCCGGTCCGGGCATATAGATGCCGCCGCCCGTAAAACTGCCTCCCGGCTCCAGATGGAAATAATAACCAGCTGAGCTCATCGCTTTCTTGCCGGCCTTGTTGATACTGGCCCCGAAGTTGGATTTGTATGGAGATTTATCCTTGGAGAAACGCACATCCCGGTTGATGCGGAACAGACAATCCTTCGCCACCAAACCTTTTATGGATGTATCTTTCTTACTATGCAGATCGATCACCTGCTGTACAAATGCCGCGAAATCCGCTTTCGCTGTTTCATACACTTTCCGGTTCGCATCGAACCAGGGCTTATTGTTGTTCTTTTTAAGGTCCTTCAGGAATTTGATGGTGGAAGACTGCAACATGATGTTCGTTTTGATAAAGATACATTGCCGGAGGGTTGTTGCGGACGTGTTTTAAACAGAAATAGCGGGAAAAAGACAGTCGCTAGCCAGTAGTCATTAGTCGGTAGTCCGTGCTAAGTGGAATCAGGGTGTCATATTACTCACGGTATTCTGAAATTCTGATAAAACGATCTCACCACTCACAGTAAATAAATTAACCACAGAGACGCTGAGATAAGAGTTTCGTTGAAATTTGTTGGCGTACTAAAGCTGTTTGAGCACACAGGCCGCGCGGGGCGCAGCAACGAGGTTAAGTTGTAAATTATGTATGTAATTAGAAGGTACTCGTGGCTCATAGCTCGCAACTCACAGCTTTTATTTTAAAAACAAATGCTGAAGCGAGGAGGAACTTTCTTAGGAGTGACTAACGACTACAGACTAACGACTACAGACTACCGACTACCGACTGCTTACTTCACCCTTCCCCAATTCTCCCCGCTCTTGATCCTGTACAACGTCATTTCACTGACTTTGTAATTGGAAGCGAGTTGTTTGATGGTAATGGTGCGGCTCTTGCTGTTCAGTACGGTTTTGATCTTTTTCACCTGAGCACTGGTAAGTTTCAAACCATTCGGGCGGGCGGCCTGCACCGCTTTGTAAGCGATCTTAGCCGGACTCTTCTGCTGATGTTTGATCACTTCTTCCTGGGTCGCCCAGCGGAGATTGCTGCTGCGGTTATCCAGTTTATTATGATTGACGTGGATGACGAAGGCGTGCTTGCCTGATTTTTTTTGCTGGAAGGCACCCGCTACTTCGCGGTGGATGTACAGCGTGCCCTTGTTACCCGGGCGGTGCAGGTTGAGGGTCCGGTACCCTGTGGTCAGGGAACCGGTCAGTAATTTGCCGTCGGCAACGGGGTCCTCTTTATAACTCGCAATACGACCGTGATTTGACACGGCATACCTGTTCCGGAGTTGTCTCCAACCCGCAAACACCAGCGGTTTCCAGAGTTCTCCGGCTAATTTCTTGATCATAAAAAAATGATTTTTGATAGCCAGGAACGGTTGCGTCGGGGAAAATAGAAGTGCAGTGAGCAGCCCCGGGCAATTCGTTGTTTTTGTTTCTATACCTAAGTTAATATAAAAAGGGAGAAATCAACCGGTATTTATTTGGACGGCAACATGGCCAGGAACTCAGCTTCAGAGATGATCTTGACCGAATTGATCTTTTTGGCCTTTTCCAGTTTACTGCCCGCGTCTTCGCCCACCACCAGATAATTCAGTTTGGCACTAACACCACCCAGGATATACCCGCCATTCGCTTCCACCATGGCTTCCGCAGCACTGCGTTTCAAAGTAGGCAGGGTACCCGTAAAAAGGAAACTCAGACCGGTCAGGTTTCCCCCGCTCGCCAGTTCCTTTTTTTCATTCTTCAGGGGTAATCCCAATACTTCCAGTTCTTTCAGGATCCTGATACTGTCCGCATCGTGAAAGAATTCATGAATGCTGCCCGCTACCTTGGGCCCCACATCTTCCATCTCCTGTAATTGTTCAATGCTGTAGTTTTCCAGTTCAAGCAGGTGCCCGATCTTTTGCGCGATGGTCTTGGCCGTTGTTTCACCCACATAACGGATACCCAATCCGTAGATGAGGCGGTATAAAGGCTGCGACTTTGATTTTTCAATGGCTTCTTTCAGCTTCTCCACACTCTTCTTGCCGAAACCTTCCAGTGTTTCGATCTCATTCCAGGGTAATGCATACAAACTGGTGATGTTCTTCAGCCAGCCCTGCTCATGAAAACGGTTCACGATCGCTTCACCCATGCCCGTGATCTCCATCGCGTCCTTACTCGCGAAGTGGATCATCCGCTGCACCACCTGCGCTTCACAATTATAATTGTTGCAACGCCAGGCCGCTTCACCTTCTGTTTTATTGAGCGTATGATCACATACCGGACAGGTTTCCGGGAACTTGATTTTCTTTTCTGTTCCTTTTCTTAATTCAGGGAATGATTTCACTACATAAGGGATCACATCACCCGCGCGTTCCACCAGCAACTGATCGCCAAGCCGTATATCTTTTTCACGGATGAAATCCTCATTGTGCAATGAAATGGATGATACCATCACACCACCGATCGGCACCGGGTCGATCTTCGCCACAGGGGTGATATTGCCCGTACGGCCCACCTG
Organism: Bacteroidota bacterium; assembly: GCA_029555415.1. GTDB lineage: Bacteria > Bacteroidota > Bacteroidia > Chitinophagales > Chitinophagaceae > JAKPSI01. The sequence goes on from JAKPSI010000061.1 coordinate 111,219, forward strand.
GAATTCAACACTCCTTAAATGTGAGGTACCCTGCCTGGCTTTGAATTTATACGCGATCGCCCAGCGCGGATGATGCGAAGTCATGCCCAGCTTGTCCTGCAGCGCGAGGTCGTTCACCTTGATCACCAGTCCGTCGATCTCATAAGGCAGATCATCCCGCTTCGCTTCAAAGTCGTGACAGAACGCGATCACTTTATCGATGCCTTTGAAAACTTTCTTTTCATGTTCCGGACTTTTGAATCCAAGTTCCCACAACAATGAAATACTCTCCGCATGTGTATGGAAGGGTTCTTTGTGTTTGCCGGTCGTTGTTACGAAACTGATATGATACAGAAATCCTTCCAGCTTTCTTGCTGCCACTTGTTTGGGATCTTTCAAACGAAGCGTGCCCGCAGCCGCATTGCGCGGATTGGCCAGCGGGGGCAGGTTCTGTTCGGCCAGACTATCATTGTATTTTTTGAAATTGGCTTTCGTAAGCATGATCTCGCCGCGGATCTCCAGCTGACGGATGCCATGCGCTTTCAGTGGCGCGGATAATGGAATGGACCGGATCTGCCGGATATTATTCGTGATATCATCGCCCTTCACCCCATCACCTCTTGTAGCACCCCGAACCAGCATGTCATCTTCATACACGAGCGAAATACTTGCGCCGTCGAACTTGGGTTCCACACAATATTCAATGCTGTCCACTTCAGCACTCTCCCGGGCCTTGCGGTCGAAGTCGGCCAGGTCTTCCGCATTGTAGGAATTATCGAGCGACAGCATCGGAACCAGGTGCTGGACCTGCGGAAAGTCTTTTGTGAGTCCGCCAGCAACCCTTTGTGTCGGGGAATCAGCTGTGATCAGCGCCGGGTTTTCCCGCTCCAGTTTCTCCAGGCTTTTATATAAATGGTCATATTCGGTATCCGTCACCAGGGGGTCGTTGAGCACATAATACCGGTATTCATGGAACTGCAGCACCTCCCGGAGGTTGCTGATATCGGCCGCGGTGATCTTCCCAGATCCTTGTTTCTTAATGAGTTCGGCCGTTTTTTGCTGTAGCTTTTTAGCGCTTTCGTTGGAATTCATAGTTGCTGCTTACACTATAAAGGTAGGGGCTGCCCGAAAACAGACCCCCGAAAATTGACCGGAATTTAATGTGTTGTAAATACATATTTGTAACTTCGGAAACGATTTTGCCGGGAACGAAGGGGGTATGGATATTTGATACCAGCTCGTTGCCCTCAACCTGTCTTATTAAATTGCCTGCCATGATCAAAAAACTCAGTTTCCTTGTTGCAGCCCTTGGCTTCTTTTTTTGCGGATCCGCACAGTTACTGACCTGGACGCCTGATTTCGCGAAAGACAATGACAACATCGTGATCACGATGGATGCCACCAAGGGAAACCAGGGACTGCTGAACTACACACCTACCAGTGATGTGTATGTGCATATCGGACTGATCACGAGTCTGAGCACCGGTCCTGGCGACTGGAAATATGCCAAATTCACCTGGGGTACCACCAATGCAGCTGCGCAGGCGACCTATCTCGGCAATAACAAATGGTCTTACACCATCAATAACCCCCGTACATTTTTCAATTCGCCAACTGGCGTTCCCGCGGGAGAAACCATCCTGAAGATCGCGATCCTGTTCCGCAATGGCAGTGGCTCTACGGTTCTGCGAAACGCGGACGGATCTGATATGTATGTACCCATTTACGATAACACACTGGCTGTACGGTTCAGTCTGCCTCCTTTCCAGCCCATGAGCACACCGGCACCTGAAACCATTACCAAACAGGTCGGTGATAACATCGCACTCACCGCGATCTCAAATAATGCTGCCACGCTGAAATTATTCCTCAACGGAAATCAGATACAGACTGCATCCGCGGCCACAACGATCAGTGCTTCACCTACGCTGACCACAAGCGGTAACCAGACGGTCATGGCTGAAGCCAATGATGGTACAACCACCAAGCAAACAAGTTTCAACTTCTTTGTATCCGCCGCACCGGTCGTATTGCCATTGCCCGCAGGGGTCAGGGATGGTATCAATTATGAAGCCGGCAATACATCAGTTGTACTGGTATTGTACGCGCCCAATAAATCACGTATATCCGTAATCGGTGAATTCCCCGGAAGTAACTGGCAGGAACAGTCGGCCTATGTGATGAATAAAACGCCCGACAATAATTACTGGTGGCTGCGCATCACCGGGCTGACACCCGGCACGGAATACGCGTTCCAGTACCTGGTGGACGGTAACCTGAAAGTTGCGGAACCTTATTGTGAAAAGATACTCGATCCGAATAATGACGGTTTTATCTCAGCCACCACTTATCCTGGTCTGAAAGCTTATCCGACCGGTCTCACCACCGGAGTCGTGAGCGTGCTGCAAACGAACGCACCAGCTTACAACTGGCAGGTAACGAATTTCACCAGGCCCGATAAAAGAAGTCTTGTCGTGTATGAAATGCTGCTGCGCGATTTTGTGGCGGCGCACGACTGGAAAACATTACGCGATACACTGAGCTATCTGAAAACACTGGGCGTGAATGCGATCGAGCTCATGCCCATCAATGAATTTGAAGGAAATGACAGCTGGGGCTATAACCCTGATTTCTATTTCGCGCCCGATAAATATTATGGTCCCGCCAATACCCTCCGTGAATTCGTGGACTCCTGTCACAAACGCGGGATCGCGGTGATCATGGATATCGCGCTGAACCACGCTACAGGACTGTGTCCGCTTGCTGCCTTGTACTGGAACAATGCCACGAGTCAGCCTGCGGCGAATAACCCCTGGTTCAACGTGACCGCAACACACCCCTTCAGTGTGTTCAATGATTTCAACCATGAAAGTCTTGCCACCCGTTATTTCACAAGCCGCGTCATTGAACACTGGCTGGTGAATTATAAAATGGATGGTTACCGCTTCGATCTCTCGAAAGGGTTCACCCAGTTCAATTCCGGTGCGGATGTGAACCTGTGGGGACAGTATGACGCGTCCCGTATCGCGATCTGGAAACGTTATTATGATACGATGCAACTGAAATCGCCGGGCTCGTATACGATCCTGGAACATTTCGGCGGCAACCAGGAAGAAACCGAATTGTCGGATTATGGTATGATGCTCTGGGGTAATTCGAATTATAATTTCAGCCAGGCATCGATGGGATATCTGACGAATTCGAATTTTGATGCCTACCTGCATACGACCCGGGGCTGGTCTAAACCGGGACTGGTGAGTTACATGGAAAGTCATGATGAAGAAAGGCTCATGTACAACAACAAGACATCGGGTAATCTTTCAGGTGCGTACAACGTGAAGGACCTTGCTACCGGATTGAGCCGTCAGGAAATGACCGCGGCTTTCCTGCTGGGTGCACCGGGTCCCAAGATGATCTGGGAATTCGGCGAACTGGGTTATGATTATTCGATCAATACCTGTGCTGACCTGACGATCAATAACAACTGCAGACTGAGCGCGAAACCCATTCGCTGGGATTATAAGACCACAACGGAACGCAAAAGATTATACGATATTTATTCCGCACTGATGAAACTGCGTGCGCACGGATGGTACAAGGATGTATTCAATGCGAACAATATCACTGTGGCAAAAAGTATGGGCAATACGGTGAAAACGCTGACCGTTCGCAGTGCGACCGATTCATCGATGATCTGTGTGATCGGTAACTTTGATGTCAACCTGCTGTCCACCAGTTTCACTTTCCCTGCGGCGGGTACGTGGTATGATTACCTGACCGGTGGAACGATCTCTGCGACCGGTGCCGCGCAATCGGTCACCTTACAGCCCGGTGAATACCATGTTTACCTGAACCGGAACCTGGTGAATGCGGTCACAACACCTGTGACCAGTGTTATTCCGGCCGGCAGCCTGCTGCAGGCGAAGCTGTCACCGAACCCGGCGAATGTGAACGCGGTGCTTGAGTTCAATGTACCCGAAACAGGACATGTGTTCTGGCAGATATTCGATGCTGCCGGTAGGAAGCTGATGAGCAGTGATGCGGGTATGATGAGTAAGGGAGAACACAGGCTTGACCTGAGTTATTACACTTCGAAACTGACCACCGGAACTTATATGCTGAACCTGCAGTTGAATAATAAGCGGGCAGCCGTTAAATTTGTCCGGAACTAACGCTTGAATTGCCACATATGGAAAAATTAAGACGCTTAAAAACGGCGGAGAGTGAGAAGATCAGTCACCTTGACTATTTCAATATCGCGATCTCGGTCGACTGTGTCATCTTCGGCTATGACAAGAATGAACTGAAAGTACTGCTGATCAAATCCGACCTTGAAGAATTTGCCGGTGCATATTCTTTGCTGGGTGACCTGATCCGTACGGATGAAGATCTTGATACGGCCTCATACCGGGTGCTGAAAGAAAGGACAGGACTTGATGATGTATACCTGGAACAGGTGCATGCTTTCGGCGCACTCGACCGTCACCCTTCCGGCCGTGTCATTACCATCGCCTATTATTCGCTGGTCGATATCAGCAATCATAAACTCCAGCTCGATACGAATGAACTGCACTGGCATCCGGTGCATACGATCCGTAAACTGGCCTTTGACCATAAACTGATCCTGGATACCTGCATGAACCGTTTGCAGACGCAGATCATGGAGCGGCCGGTCATCTTCAATTTATTGCCGGAAAAATTCTCACTGCGTGAATTACAGAAATTATATGAGGAGATCCTGGGTACAGAACTCGACCGCAGGAATTTCAGGAAGAAGATCGCGGTGAAGGACTGGCTGCAGGACCTCGATGAGATGGAGTCCAATCTTTCGCACCGTCCGGGTAAATTATACGCGCTGAAGAAAGAATTCCGTCACAAAAGTGTGAACGCTTGATTCAGTGTAAACATTTCAGATAGAACCGCCTTCCACGAGCCGTGAAGGCAGGATGATCGCTTTGGGAGCGGTGATGCTCTCCATATTCTCGAGCATCCTTTTGATCGCCAGTTTTCCCAGTTCAAATCCGCTTGTTTCAATGTAGGTGATTTCCGGATAGAAGAGTCCGGGAATGAACCCATTACTGATGGCGAGTATGGATATATCCTGCGGGATCTGCAATCCGGCACGCAGGATCGTTTTCATGGCGCCGATGAGTAATTCATCACTCATACAGAAAACATGATCGGGCCGGTTCCTTGATGCCAGTGCTTCTGCGGTGGCCAGTCGCGCTTCATCCGCATTCTTGCAGCAGTGCACGGAAGTTTTGATCTTGCCGCCATGCTGGGCGATCACATTCAGGAAAGCCTGTTTCCTTTTTTTGGTAATGGAAAGATCCGCGTTCCCGAACAGGGCAAGGACATGTTTCTTTTTATACTTGAGAATGGTGTGTGCGGCAAGGCTTGCGGCTTCTTCATCCGCCATGCAAATGGTATCGGCATTGATCGCATCCGGTACTTTATCGAAGAAGATGACAGGGATACCGGATTCGCGGTATTTGCTTAAAAGCTGAGTAGAAAGTGTATCGGGTGCAACGGAGATGAAGATACCGTCAACACGGTTGAGTTTACAGAGCTTGAGGTTTTCGGCTTCCAGTAAGGGATCGTCGCCGGATTGCAGGATCATGAGGGAGTATCCGAACTTCCTGGCTTCCACTTCCACGGCGGAAATGAAAGAATCGTAGAACATATTGGATATGGCCGGTACAATGAGACCGAATACTTTACTCTTGTTGGTACGCAGGTTCACGGCATAGGCATTGGGCTCATATTCCATGAGTGCCGCGAGTTCCTTGACCTTTCTTTTGGTATTCTCTGAAATATCCGGATGATTCTTCAAGGCTCTCGAGACCGTAGAAATACTAAGGTTAAGCTGTTCGGAGATCTTTTTCAATGTAGCAGGCTGGCCCATAATCTGATTTCAGGCTAAAAATACATATTAGATTTTTTCCACCGAAATCATTTCCGCAAACATTTGCGGAGATTTTTTCGGAACCGAATTCCTCCTCAGATGTTTTAACTACACATAAATACCTATACATTTATCATGTAAACGACCCTTTTTAACAATTTTTTCGTTTAAGCAGCACAGGTAGTGAACTACTTGTCTGTTTACCCGTACAGGATTTTTTGATCCGGGTCAGAAACAAAAACCGTATCCCACCATTGCCATACGTGCCATTTTGTGCTCCTGAAAGGGGGTATTATATATATGGAATAACACATCGATTATCACTTTTAAAAAAATGATTGCTTATGTCATTAAAAACACTGCTGTCAGCTCTTTTGTGCACTGTTTTCGTGCTTCTGGTGCAGGTTGCTTCTGCGCAGGACAAGACGATCACAGGAAAGGTCACTGATTCGAAGGACGGCGCCCCGGTTCAGGGTGCGACGGTTCAGGCCAAGGGTACCCGTACAGGTACATCCACCAAGGCCGATGGTTCTTTCACCCTCTCAGTCGGGTCAAATGTTACGACCCTTGTTATCAGTTCTGTTGGTTATGAATCACAGGAAGTATCTGTAGCCGGTAAATCATCGGTTGAGATCTCTTTTGTGGCTACCGGCGGTGCTAACCTGAATGAGGTGGTTGTTACCGGTTATGGTACGGCCCGTAAAAAGGACCTTACCGGTGCGGTAGGTTCCCTTAAAGCCAAGGATTTCAACAAAGGAATTCAGGCGTCTCCCCAGACCCTGATCCAGGGTAAAGTTGCCGGTGTTCAGGTAACAGGTGATAACGGTGCTCCCGGTGCCGGTGTTACACTGCGTATCCGCGGTAACTCTTCTCTGCGTAACGGTAACTCTCCGCTCATCGTAGTGGATGGTGTGCCCCTTTCCAACTCTAACTCACGTCCCGACATCGGCCTGTCAGATGTTGGCGGTAGTACGCCTTCCGGCAACCCGCTCAACTTCATCAACCCGGCTGATATCGCTTCTATCGACGTACTGAAAGATGCCTCTGCCGCTGCGATCTACGGTTCACGCGGTGCGAATGGTGTGATCCAGATCACTACCAAACGCGGACAAAGCGGTGCTCCCAAAGTGGAGTTCAACGCTTCTGTTGGTATCAGCAGTATCGCTAAACGTCTGGATGTCCTGACCGGTGATCAGTACCGTACCGCTCTTGGCGAGTTCGGTTTCCCCACCTCAGTATCCAACAGCACTACGCCTACCGCTAACTTCGGCAGCAGCGTGAATGCACTGGATGCGGTCATCCGCACCGCTAAAACACAGAACTATGGTGTTGCCTTCAGTGGTGGTAACGAGAATGGACGCTACCGCGCTTCATTCAGCTACCTGAATCAGGAAGGTATCGTTCAGAAATCAGGTTTTGAAAAACTGACTGCAGGTCTGACCAGCAACTTCAAACTGCTGGACAATAAAAAACTCGGACTGGATTTCAGCATCCTGACCTCACAAACCAATGAAGATGTTGCTCCGATCTCCGGAACAGCAGGTTTCAAAGGATCTCTGATCGGTCAGGCACTGCAGTGGAACCCCACCCGTTCACTTTTCAAAACAGATGGCACACTGAATTTCGACTATGGCAGCGACCAGATCAACCCGCTCGCCTACAGCCGTGCTTATTTCGATAAAGCGAAAGTGACTTCCGTACTGGCCAACTTCGCGCCCAGCTACAAGATCACGAACGACCTCGAATATAAATTGCAGGTTTCTGTGAACTACTCTGTAGGTTCACGCCATCAGTACACTACCGCTTATATCAATATCAACGATATCGCTATCGATGGTAACGGTAAAGGTGGTGAGGCCAATATTGCTCAGAACGAACTGCTGAGCAAACAGGTGACCAACACACTTTCTTTTGTAAAAGACATAGCCAAGAATGTGAACCTGAACGCGGTGATCGGTCATGAGTACCTGAAAACCGATTTCAATGGTAGCTCCATGTACGCGCGTCGTTTCCTCCCGACCGACAAACCGTACTACTATTTCATGAGTTCTTCCGATCCTTCCACACGCCGTACCAATGGTTTTGCTGATCCTACAACGGAACTGCAATCCTTCTTCGGCCGTGTAGTTGTGAATCTGTCTGATAAATACCTCTTCAACGCTACCATGCGTGCGGATGGTTCCAGCAAATTCGGTTCGAACAACCGTTATGGTTATTTCCCCTCCGTATCTGCTGCATGGAATCTCGACAAAGAGAATTTCATGAAGAGCGTAAGTTTCGTTCGTAACCTGAAACTGCGTGCAAGCTGGGGTATTACCGGTAACCAGGAGTTCCCTGCAGGTGCTGCTCAGATCCTGTATGTACTCAATGGTTCTAACCCCGCAACCTTCCAGCAATCTCAGATCGCTAACCCGAACCTGAAATGGGAGTCTACCACTACCGCTAACATCGGTGCTGACTTCTCCCTGCTGAAAGGCAAGATCAACGGTTCTATCGACTACTTCAACCGCGATACGAAAGACCTGCTGTTCCCCCGCGATGCGGCTGACCCTGTAACACCGAACGGTGCCATCCAGTGGTCTAACATCGACGGTGATGTGATCAACAAAGGTTTTGAGATCTCCCTGAACGGCGATATCATCAAGAAAAAAGACCTGACCTGGAACCTGGGTGTGAATGCATCCTTCCTGAACAACACCCTTAAGAATTTCGTAGGTGAAATTCCGACAGGTGAAGTGAACGGTCAGGGTCTGTCCGGCGCCTTTGCCCAGCTGATCAAAACTGGTTATGCCCTGAACTCCTTCTACCTGAAGAAATTCATCGGCATCGACAAAACGACCGGTATTTCCCTTTATCAGGATGGTGAGGCTAAATTTTTCATGGGTTCAGCCAACCCCAAAGTGCTTCTTGGCGTTTCTACCAGTGTGAACTATCAGAAATTCTCTCTGGACCTGAACTTCAACGGTGCTTTCGGCCACTATCTGTATAACAATACAGCTAACGGCGTTACTTCTTTCAACAATATCGGTAAACGTAATATCGGATTGAGCGAATACAACATCGCTAAATCACTCGGTGAAAAACCAGTGAACCCGACAAGTGCGTCTTCCCGTTACCTGGAGAAAGGTGACTATCTGAAACTGAACAACGCTACCCTCTCTTATGCAGTAGGTAACCTTGGAAAGAACATCCGTAATGCAAATGTGTTTGTAACTGGTCAGAACCTGTTCGTGATCACGAAGTTCACAGGCTTCGATCCGGAAGTGAACGTTGCCAAACCGATGAACGGCGTTCCGTCATTCGGTATGGAGAACACTCCGTATCCCAGTGCCCGTACATTCACTGTAGGTATCAACTTTACTTTATAATCAACAATAAATTAAACGCTATATGAAACAATTAGTTAAAATACTTGTAGCTGCTGCGGTATTGACTGGCTGTTCCAAACTGGACGAGAAATTAGGAAGCCAGTTGTCTACCGGAGCATCCGGTGGTGGTGGAGTAAGCCCTGCCAATATCCTCGCAGGTACTTATGACGCGATGCGCGGACCCTACCAGGATCAGTCTGAAGTTTGGGCCGCACAAGAGCACACAACCGATGAGTGTATCGGGCCCACAAGGGCTGGTGACTGGGATGACAACGGAGTTTGGCGCGTACTGCACTCTCATCAATGGGATGCCAACCACGCCTTCCTTGCCAACTCTTACCGTGACCTCGGCCGCGTGATCTTCTCCGCAACCGATCTGTTACGTTTCAGCCCCTCCACACAGCAAGCAGCTGAAGGCCGCTTCCTGCGTGCCATGGCTATGTTCACTATGCTGGATGGTTGGGATCAGGTTCCTTACCGCGCCAACACAGCTGATGCAACAGAAGTACCAACTGTAAGAAAAGGTACTGCTGCCCTGGATTACATCATCTCCGAGCTGACCGCGATCATCAATGATCTGCCTGCTGGTCCTGCCAGACAAGCTAACAAAGATGCCGCTAAGGTCCTCCTGATGAAATGTTACCTGAACAAAGGTGTGTATGCCAACCGCGCAGCACCCACTTTTGCTGCAGCTGACATGAACCAGGTGATCACACTCGCTGATCAGGTAATGAACAGCACCCGTGGTTATGCACTTGCATCTAACTTCTTCGACAACTTTGCACCGGGTAACGATAACTCATCACTGGCGAAAGAAGTGATCTGGTCAGGTGAGAACATCGGCGGCGTAAGCTCCGGTAACGTTCGTTCACGCTGGTTCTGTGGTCTGCACTACAACCAGAACCCCAGCGGCTGGAACGGTTTCACAACCCTGTCTGATTTCTACGACAAATTCGAAGCTGGCGATAAAAGAAGAGGTGGTAACGCATATCCCGGTCAAACCCAGGGTATCCTCCCCGGCTTCCTGATCGGTCAGCAGTTCAATGGTGCTGGTCAGCCTCTGCAAGACCGTACCGGTGCTCCTCTTGCTTTCACACGTGCCGTTAAATCCATCGAAGTTGGTTCCAACCTCGAGGTTACCGGTATCCGTGTTATCAAATACCCGATCGACTATACATCAGGCGATAACTCAAATAACGACTACGTTTATTTCCGTATCTCCGATGTGATCCTGATGAAAGCAGAAGCAGAACTCCGTGGCGGTACCGCTACAGCTTCACCCGCAGCTTTCGGTGGTAGCAGTACCCCGCTCGCACAGGTTAACTTCCTCCGTACAGACGCTTCCCGCGGTGCATCTGCACTGGCAAGCCTGACGCTGGATAACCTGATCGATGAAAGAGGCCGTGAACTGTACTGGGAAGGCTGGAGAAGGAATGACCTCATCCGTTTCGGCAAGTACCTCGCCGCATGGCAGGAAAAACCCGCTTCAACGTCTGAGCGTCTGCTGTTCCCCATCCCCGCACGTTCTCTCGCAGCGAATCCTAACCTGGTTCAGAACCCCGGTTATTAAGATAGTGAGCAGTTAGCAATTTTAGCAATTCAAAAGAAGCCATTTTCTAATGGCTTCTTTCTTTTTATAGCCCTTTCTGTACGTACGTACAAGTTCCTGAAATGGCCTAAATACAATAGTTTTGACAATTATCCCCGCTGTGAGATGAGAACGTATTTGCAAGCTATATTCTGCTCCGCCCTGCTGATCCTCGCTTCCTGCCATACCGGTAAAAAGCAGGATGCGCTGTTCACACAAATGGAAAAGACCGGCATCGCTTTCAGCAATGAGATCCGGAACAGTCCCGACTTCAACATCTTCAGCTACCGTAATTTTTATAACGGTGGCGGCACCGCTATCGGTGATATCAATAACGATGGTTGGGCCGATGTTTTCTTCACCGCCAACATGGGCGCCAATAAACTCTATCTCAACAAAGGCAACTGGCAATTCGAAGACATCTCCGCCAAAGCAGGCTTCGGCCCCAAGAGTGACTGGAGTACCGGCGTCGTTATGGCCGACATTAACCACGATGGCTGGCTCGACATCTTCGTCTGCAACGCCGGCTATATCGATGGTAAGAAACCCAAATGTCAGCTCTTCATCAATAATCATGATCTGACCTTCACCGACAAAGCCACTGAATACGGTCTCACAAATGAAGGCGGCTACACCACCCACGCCGCATTCTTCGATTATGATAAGGATGGTGATCTCGATTGCTTCATTATCAACAACAGTTTCATTCCAGTTAATACACTCAACTACGCCAACAAACGGGAACTCCGTGCGCCCGACTGGCCCGTAGCTGATTTTCTCAAAGGCGGCGGCGATCACCTGTACCGGAATGATAACGGTAAATACGTTGACGTCAGCAAGGATGCCGGTATCTACGGATCCCTTATCAGCTTCGGCCTCGGTGTGACCGTGGGTGATGTGAATGGCGATCAGTATCCCGACATCTATGTATCCAACGATTTCTTTGAAAGGGATTATCTCTATATCAATCAGCACGACGGCACCTTCAAAGACCAACTGGAAGACCGTGTGCAGCACATCAGTCACTCTTCCATGGGCGCTGATATGGCCGATATCAATAATGATGGGTATCCCGATATCTTCACCACCGACATGCTGCCCGATGATGATTACCGGCTGAAGACCACCACCTCATTCGATAATATCGATGTGTACCGCCTCAAACAGAAATCCGGTTTCTATAACCAGTTCACGCAAAACACCCTGCAGATCAATAACCAGAACGGACACTTCATGGAAGCCGGATTCTATGCGGGTGTAGCGGCCTCCGACTGGAGCTGGGGCGGCCTCATTTTTGACGCGGATAATGATAGTCGCCCGGACATCTTCGTCTGTAACGGCATCTACAATGATGTAACGAATCAGGACTTCATCGATTTCTTTGCCAATGATGTGATCCAGAAAATGGTCATGACCGGCAAGAAAGACCAGTTCGATGAGATCGTTAAGAAAATGCCTTCGCATCCGATCCCTAATAAATTCTTTCATAACGATGGCGACCTGCGTTTCTCCGATCAGGCGGAACAGAACGGACTCGGTACTCCCTCTTTCTCCAATGGTTCCGCTTATGGTGACCTCGATAATGATGGTGACCTGGACCTGATCGTCAATAATGTGAACCAACCTGCTTTCATTTATCGTAATGAAACCAGGGAGAAAACGAATAATCATTTCATCGGCGTTAAACTCACCGGTAAAGGGGACAATACATTCGCTGTGGGCAGCAAGATCCGCGTGTACCGCGATCACCAGATCCTCAGTCGCGAACTCATCCCCACCCGCGGTTTCCAGTCATCGGTCGATTATAAACAGATCATCGGACTGGGTAATATGTCCGCCGATTCCATGACCATCACCTGGCCCGATCAGACCGTTACGAAGATCATCGCTCCGAAAACGGATTCCGTCTATCAGATATCTCAGTCCACAGGCATAATGCCGGTAGCGGAAGTGGTCGCGCATATGGTCACTTTACTGGATACCGTAGCAGCTCCGTTCTTCGACCGTCATCAGGAAGATGATTTCATCGATTTCTATAATGAACGCAATATCCCTGTCATGCTTTCCCGCGAAGGTCCCAAAGCCGATACCGCGGATGTGAACGGTGACGGACTCACTGATGTTTTCATCGGTGGAGCGATGAGTCAGCCAGGACAGTTATACATCCAGAAACCCGATGGCAGTTTTGCCAAAAGCCAGCAATCCGCATTTGATGCGGATAAAGGACCGGAAGACGTAGCCGTCTTATTCTTTGATGCGGATAAGGATGGCGACAAGGACCTGTTCGTCGGGTCCGGTGGTAACGTACTGCCACCCGGCGATCCGCAACTGCAGCATCGTTTATACCTCAATGATGGCAAAGGCAATTTCACCGCTGCCACGAACGCGTTCCCTGAGAATACGGATAATACCGCGGTGGCCAGGGCCGCTGATATCGATAATGATGGTGACCTCGATCTCTTCGTTGGCGCACGAAACGTACCCTTGAATTATGGTACCGTTCCGGTGAGTCATTTGTACCTGAATAATGGCACGGGAAAATTCAGTACGGCTGTCGCTTTGAAGATCGGCATGGTCACCGATGCCGCTTTTGTCAATATCATGGGCGACAAAAAGAAAGAACTGGTTGTCGTGGGAGAATGGATGGCGCCAACGGTTTATAATTGTACCGCTACGGGCATGACGGAAATGAAGACCAATCTTTCCGCACTGAAAGGCTGGTGGCAATCGCTTTGTGTGGCCGATCTGGACGCGGATGGTGATGCCGATCTCGTGCTTGGCAATACCGGAGAGAACGGATACCTGCATCCCACACCGGAAGCACCGGTACGGATGTGGATCAATGACTTTGACCAGAACGGTACCGCGGATAAGATCATCTCACGTTCGGTCAATAACCGCGATATGCCGGTGTTCCTGAAAAGAGAACTCACGGATCAGATGCCTTCTTTGAAAAAACAGAACCTGCGTTTTGAAGCGTACGCGACCAAATCGGTGCAGGACCTGTTCCCCAAATCGGCGATGGACAAAGCGCAGATGTATGAATTCAATTACTGTGCATCGGTAATGGCCATCAATGACGGCATCGGGAATTTTAGTATTGAGAAACTGCCTGTATTTACACAACTCGCTTCCGTGAATGCGATCCTGTTCACGGATATCAATCAGGACCAAAAGCCTGACCTGGTGTTCGGGGGGAATCAGTTCTATAATCAACCACAGTTGTCACGCAATGATGCCAGCTATGGGCACGTGATGCTGAACCGCGGCGGGGGCCAGTTCGAATGGATCTATCCGGCCACATCAGGACTTTCATTACGCGGTGAGATCCGTTCCATCGTCAGTGTTCCGGGTAAACTTGGAGTTCGCTTCCTTATTTTACAGAACAATGAAAAGCCGGTGTTGTACAGCGACAATCATTACTGATAAATACATTATTGTGACACGCATTCATATACGTCATATACTGCATACCGCGATCTTAGCCGGGCTGTTCCTGCTTCCTTCCTGCAAGGAGCACAAGAAGCCTTCTGGCCCGGCGATGTTCGAGACACTGGATCATAAAAAGACAGGACTTGAATTCAGCAATGACCTGAAACCCACGCCGGAGTTCAATATGCTGAAGTATATGTACTTCTATAATGGTGCGGGTCTGGGAGCCGGTGATTTCAATAATGACGGACTTACCGATCTGTTCTTTTCTTCCAATCAGGGCCAGAACAAGATCTTCCTCAATAAAGGTCAATGCACTTTCCGTGATGTGACCGCCGAAGCGAAGATCCCGGAAGATGGCGGCTGGTCCACCGGCGTATCCGTTGCCGATGTGAATGATGATGGCTTGCTGGATATCTATGTTTGCCGTGTCGGACATTATGAGACCCTGCAAAGCCGCAATCAGTTGCTGATCTGTCAGGGTATCGGTAAGGATGGTGTACCTGCTTATAAAGATGAGGCCGCTGCCTGGGGTGTCGACTTCTCCGGATTCAGCACACAAGCCGCATTCCTGGATTATGATATGGATGGTGATCTGGATATGTTCCTGTTGAATCATTCACTTCGCTATAACAGCACTTTCCAGCCGCGCAGCCGTTATGAAGGCACCAGTGATTCTTTGTCGGGTGATTACTTGTTCCGCAATGATGGCGGACACTTCACCGATGTGGCCGCAGAAGCCGGCATCAACCGCAGCATCATCGGTTATGGACTCGGGATCTGTGTATCGGATATCAATCTGGATGGTTATCCGGATATCTATATCGGTAACGACTTTCACGAGAATGATTATCTCTACATCAACAATAAAAAAGGCGGATTCACGGAAGAACTGACGGACCGCATCATGCACACCAGCCAGTTCTCAATGGGTGTGGATGTGGCCGACATTACCAACGATGCTTATCCTGAGATCGTTTCCATGGATATGCTGCCTTCCGATCCTTATATCCTCAAACGTTCACTGGGAGAGGATGAATACAATACTTTTCTGATCAAGATCCGCAACGGATATAATTATCAGTATGCCCGCAATGCCATGCAGCTGAACCGCCGTAACGGCATGTTCAGTGAAACGGGTCTGTATTCAGGTGTGTATGCCACGGACTGGTCATGGGCGCCGCTGTGGATGGATTTCGATAATGACGGATGGAAGGACCTGTTCGTTTCCAACGGGATCCCCAAGCGTTTGAATGATATCGATTATGTGAATTATGTATCGAATGATGAGATCCAGTCGAAGATCCGTTCCAATCAGATCGGTGAGAAGGACATGGCACTCATCGATAAATTCCCGCAGATCAAATTACCCAACCGCTTCTTCCGGAACCTGGGCAACGCGGCCTTTGAAGATGTGGGCGGCCGGGTAACCGATAATCCGGATACTTATTCCAATGGCGCAGTATATGCCGATC
This sequence comes from Bacteroidota bacterium, assembly GCA_029555415.1. GTDB lineage: Bacteria > Bacteroidota > Bacteroidia > Chitinophagales > Chitinophagaceae > JAKPSI01. The sequence continues at coordinate 126,966 of JAKPSI010000061.1, forward strand.
TGGATAATGATGGTGACATGGATGTGGTGGTCAACAACATCGATGAACCCGCACTGGTGTACCGCAATACCGCCAACGATACGAAACAGCATCCATCGGTGCAATTGCACATGAGTGGCAAAGCCGGTAACCGGAATGCACTGGGCGCGAAAGTGGTGTTGTTCCAGGGTGACCACGTGAGCACCTTCGAAAAATATCCGGTACGCGGATTCCAGTCCGGCATGGAAGTGCCGCTGCAAGTGAGCTGGGGCGCACAAAAACCGGATTCCGCATTCCTCATCTGGCCGGATAATTCCTATCTGCGTCTTAGTTTATTCAGGGATTCGCTCACGCAGCATTTCGCCTATCAATCCGGATTGCCACAATTCGATTATTCCATTGTACGCGATTTCATCCGGAACAATGCGGCACCGATGCAGGATATCACCACTACAAGCGGACTTGCATATAAGCACAATGAAAACCCGTTCGTGGAATTCGACCGCGAACCCCTCATGCCGTTCATGGTCTCCAAAGAAGGACCCGCGCTGGCCGTAGGGGATATCAATGGGGATCAGCTGGATGATGTTTTCGTCGGTTCTGCCAAAATGGAAAAGAGCGGATTGTTCCTGCAACAACCGAATGGTTCATTCCGGAAGGTCCCTTCACCTGCGCTGGATATGGACAGCACATTCGAAGATGTGGATGCCTGCTGGGCCGATGTCAACAAAGATGGTTTCCCCGATCTGCTGGTCGCCAGCGGCGGTAATGAATATTTCGGGAACAGTGAATTCCTGGAGCCGCGTGTTTATCTGAATGATGGCAAAGGCGGACTCACCCGGAAAGCCGATGCGTTCAGTGGGATCAATATGACCACCTCCTGCATCTTGCCTTATGATTTCAATGGCGATGGCAATATCGATGTATTCGTAGGTGGCCGTGCCATTCCCTGGGATTACGGCACAATACCCACTTCCTATCTGTTACAAAATGATGGTACCGGAAAATTCACCGCAGTAACGGATGCAAAAGCACCGGGACTTTCCAAAACCGGACTGGTGAAGCAAGGCAGCTGGACCGATATCGATAAGGACGGAGACGCGGACCTGGTGCTGGCCCTGGAATGGGATGGTATCTGCGCGTTCATCAATAACAAAGGAACATTCACGAAACAAATGCTGACCACGAAAAAGGGCTGGTGGAATTTCGTATATCCGGTGGATGTGGACAATGACGGCGATATGGACTTCATCGCTGGCAATCAGGGATTGAACAGTCGTTTCAAAGCATCTGAAAAAGAGCCCGTCAATTTTTATTACTATGATTTTGATGAGAACGGAAAGAAGGAACAAGTGGTCACTTATTTCCTCGAAGGACGCGAGATCCCTTTCGCCAATATCAGCGACCTGCAGAAACAATTGCCGCAACTGAAAAAGAAATACCTCTATGCCGAAGATTTCGCGAAGGCATCACTGAAGCAGATCTTCGGCAGCAGTGCGCTGAAGAAAGCCGACTTACTGAGTGCTGATTACTTATCGAACGCGGTACTGATGAATGACGGCAAAGGGAATTTCACGGTCAAGGAACTTCCCTGGGAAGCGCAATTGACGCCATATCGCGACGCGACGGTGATCGATGCCAATCATGATAATCTGCCGGATATCCTGCTGGCGGGGAATTTTTATCCGAATAATATCCAGATGGGACGCAATGATGCGGACTATGGTACCGTGTTGCTGAACCTGGGTCAGGGTAATTTCAAAGCAGAGACTTTGAATGGGGTGATCGTGAAAGGCGAAGTGCGGCATGTGCGTCCGCTTAATAACCCGCAGTTCAAAAGCAGTGCGTCTTCCACCTATATCATGGCCCGGAATGACGACAGTGTGATGGTCATCCGCCGCCGTTGATCCTAGAAGATCGGATAATACACTTTCAGTTGCACCACCTGATCGTCGGCAAAATCAATTCCATCGCTGATGAATTTGAAATAAGGGATCGCCATGCTGGACAGCTTGTGGTCCGCTTTGAAATTCTCCATCGCGTTGAATACTTTACTGACCTGATTCAGTGGTCCCTGATAAGTGGCCATCAGCAGGTTCTTCCCGAGTGGCATGCGCTTGTACTGGATCGCCGCGCCTGGCGTAACTTTCACTTCATTGGCTACACCGATACTGGCGAAGAGCATGATCTTGTCCGTGCCATATGGCGTGGAATAAAAAATACGCGTGCCGGTGTAATTGCCGTTATTGGCAGCGGAGTAGGCGATCAGTTCCTCATACAGTTTTTTCGTCTCTGTTCTTCTATCCGTTAACGGAACGATGGATGATTTGAAGATATAGGCAGTATCCGTAACCGTGGTTTCTTCGATCTCATAACCATAGAACTGACGGGTGTCTTCCATGAAGGTCTTCAGGTTCTCCAGACTCTCCACCGCTTTCGCTTCCAGTTGGCCGCGATCCAGCCAATGAGCCAGCAGGCTGTTCTTGTATTGTAAAGTGACGGTGCATTCGTCCATGGTCTTTGGGTCGGAAGCCGCTGTGAAGCTGCATTCCAGGCCGGCACTGCCTTTTGAGAATTTCAGAACGGATCCGATCGTACTGGCCTGTAAGACCTGCAGGGAATAATCTTCGGATACAACGGGCGTTTTCTGACCGTTCTGTACGGTCTCTTTCAGTGTTTCATTTCCTGCGAAGGGCCGGAACCATTTGATCAGATTGACCGCATTGTTCACCTGCTCGCCGGTCTTGAGCATGGAGTAGGGGATGGAAACCGTTTTTTCCCAGGTCTTGCTGACGAATCCGGTGTAACCGGCGGCAGCAACTATCACTAAAAGCAGCAGTATCCCGAACGACTTTTTCTTTCCGATGGCCATGATCGTTTTATTTTTAAGCGGCGTAAAAATAGCGGGTTTTTGCCGCAAACAAGCGGAAGCTTATGGTTGTATGAAGCAGGTTATTGCTGCTTTCTATTTTGCCCACAACAAACGTTTGCAAACGGATAGTTTTTTGATGCAGGGCCTTGACAGACAGGCTGTTTTTGTAATTTAACCGACCAAACGATTGCTTCTATGGCCACATTCAAACCGCGTCTCAGTTTCATGCAGATCATCAATATGAATGTCGGCTTCTTCGGCATTCAGTACAGTTTCGGTCTGCAGCAGAGTGCCGTCAATCCCATCTACGATTTTTTAGGCGCTAAGCCCGATGAGATCCCCTGGCTCAACCTGGCCGGTCCCCTGACAGGTTTATTGATCCAGCCGATCATCGGCGCTTTGAGTGATAAAACATGGCATCCGAAATACGGCAGAAGGAAACCATATTTCTTCATTGGCGCGATCATGTGCAGTATTGCATTGTTCCTGTTCCCGTTCAGTTCAGCGTTATGGATGGCCGCGGGTCTGTTGTGGATCCTCGATGCAGGAAACAATACGGCAATGGAACCTTACAGGGCCTTTGTTGCTGATAAGCTGAATACGGACCAGCAGCCAACGGGCTTTCTGGCACAGAGCTTCTTCACGGGTTTCGGTCAAACACTCGCGAATTTTTCTTTATTCATTTTCCCGATGATCATCATCGGCCATACCGGCAAGATCCCGAACTGGGTGTTCGCTTCTTTCATCTTAGGCTCCGTTTGTTCGATCGGGTCCGTTTGGTGGAGTATGAAAAAAACGCCAGAGATCCCGCCGACAGAAGATGAGCTACATGAAATGCGTTCCAAACCACTTAATGTACTGAGCCCATTCAAAGATGTGTTCAGCGCGATCACACATATGCCTGCGGTGATGTGGCAACTGGCACTGGTTTATCTCTTTCAGTGGTACGCGCTTTTCTGTTACTGGCAGAACAGTTCCAAAAGTATCGGCCTGTCCGTATTCCATACGACCACTGATAACAAGGACCTGTATGAAAAAGCGGTCAGCCTCGCGGGTTCGGTGAACGGCTGGTACAATATCGTAACATTCCTGACCGCGTTCGGCCTGGTCGGCCTTGCAAAAAAATACAGTCCGAAATGGGTGCACTTCATGTGCTTGGTCCTGGCAGGCCTTGGCTTCATTGCTTTTCCTTACATTGAGAACAAATGGTTGCTGTACGTAGCGATCACCGGATTCGGTATCGGCTGGGCCAGTATGATGGGCATTCCCTATCTGATGGTGGTGAAAGAGATCCCGAAAGAAAGATACGGCGTGTACATGGGCATCATCAATATGATGATCGTGATTCCGATGCTGATCCAGACGGTCACATTCGGGTATATCCTGAAACATTTTTTCAATAATGATTCCGGAAAAGCGATCCTGTTCGCTGGTGTATTGTTACTGATCGCTGCGTGCTGTACGGCGCTGATCCGGACAAAGAAAACAGAAGGAGAGACTGACATACCCGTAGGATTCGGGGGCGGTCACTAAAATATTTGATATGAAAAAGATCCTCTGCATCGGAGAAGCCCTGATCGATATGATCTGTACCGACAAGGGCAGTTCATTATCAGAAGGGCAGCATTTCCTGAAGAAGCCCGGTGGCGCGCCTACCAATGTGGCCGCTGCTATCGCGGCCCTGGGCGGTCAGGTAGAACTCGCAGCCAAAGTAGGTGTGGACCCATTTGGCAAGCATCTGATCGAGGTTATGCATTCATTCGGTGTATCCACCAAATGGGTATTCCAGGATGAACAGCATTTCACCACTTTCGCATTCGTTTCCCTGATGGAGAACGGTGAACGGGATTTCTATTTCAACCGTGGGGCGGATGGACAATTGCATCGCCAGGAACTGGAAGGGCTTGACCTCAGTGAATATTCGATCATTCATTTCGGTTCCGCTACCGGCTTCCTGCCCGGGCCTCTGCAATATGCTTATCAAAGTCTGTTACAGAAAGCGATCCAGCACAATGTGCTCATCAGCTTCGATCCCAATTACCGGCATTTGCTTTTTAAGGATAATACGCAGTCGTTCATTGACCAGTCCTGGAACTTCCTCGATTCCTGCCATTTCTTCAAAGTCAGTGACGAGGAAGCGATGCTGCTTACCGGAACAGAAAGCCTGGCTCAGGCGGTCGATATACTGCTGCAGAAAACAAAGTCGGTATTTGCAGTTACACTTGGGAAGGACGGAACTCTGCTCGGGCATAACGGCAAGACCCGCATCATCAAAAGCATTCCCGTCAACCCCGTGGATACCACCGGTGCCGGCGATGCATTCGTAGGCGCAGTGCTGCATCAGCTCAGCGGTTATAGTACGGAACAATTCCTTGCTTTGTCCGATGAACAGTGGAATGCGATCATCACCAACGGGAACAAAGCCGGCGCCCGTACCTGTGAGTACCTTGGCGCTATGGAAGCCTTCAAACACCTGACCAGCGATATTTTCAAATAACATGTACAACCCTGCACTACACCAGCAGATCAATGAGGTTCTGCAACAGGAAAAGATCGACATCGGCGGCAAAGACAATCTGTTCTATACCCGCTTCATCGCCAATGCCACTGCCATTGACGCGCTGTTCCGTGATATCTACGGCAGTCATCATCAGAGCAGGGAGTTTTATGCGCGACTGATCCAACTCATTGCCAAATCTTATATTCAGCGGCCGGATGTGCTGAAGGAAAGGGATGCTGATAAGGAAGCAAAAGGGAACTGGTTCCTCAGTAATGATATCACCGGGATGAGTTTGTATGTGGATCGTTTTTGCGGCGACCTGAAGACCCTGGGCACCAAACTTGATTATTTCAAAAAACTCGGCGTCAATTTTCTCCACCTGATGCCTGTATTCGAAAGTCCCGAAGGAGAAAGCGACGGAGGCTACGCGGTATCGGATTTCCGTAAGGTCGACAAGCGGTTCGGAACACTGGAAGATCTCCGGAAAGTACAGGCGCAAATGCAGGATGAGGACATGTACCTCATGCTCGACATCGTACTCAATCATACTTCACACAAACACGCCTGGGCGGAAGCCGCCAAAAAAGGCGATCCCGGATATCAGAATTACTTCTACATCTATAACGACCGTTACTTCCCCGATCAGTTCGATCAAACGATGCCTGAGATCTTCCCGGAAAGTTCTCCCGGTAGTTTCACCTGGAATGAAGAGATGAAGAAATGGGTAATGACGGTCTTCCATCATTATCAGTGGGACCTCAACTATTCCAATCCCGCCGTATTCCTGGATATGCTCGATACGATCTTTTTCTATGCCAATCTGGGTGTGGACATCCTCCGTATCGACGCGCCCGCATTCATCTGGAAGCAACTCGGAACCTCCTGCCAGAACCTGCCACAGGCGCATACTTTGCTGCGCCTCATCAAGCAATGTGTGCAGGTGTCCGCGCCGGGTATGGCCCTGCTCGGTGAAGCCATTGTGGCACCGAAGGAGATCATGAAATATTTCGGCAGTGGATTGTACACAGCTAAAGAATGTGACTTTGCCTATAACGCCACACAAATGGCATTACAATGGGATGCGCTGGCCACCGGCGATACACGTGTGATGCTGGCCGCGCAACATGAACTGCTGCAGAAACCTTATGGCTGTTCCTGGATCACCTACACAAGGTGTCATGATGATATCGGACTGGGTTATGATGATTACATGATCCAGCGTACCGGCTTCGCGCCTTTTGAACACCGTAAATTCCTGAAGGAATATTATTCGGGTCAGAATGGCTCACCGGCCCGTGGTGCCCTGTTTTCCGTTAATCCGAAAACGAATGACGCGCGCATCAGCGGATCACTGGCATCCTTATGCGGACTCGAATCCGCGCTCGCTTCCGGCGATGCGAATGACATTGATATGTCCGTCCGTAAGATCATCCTCATGCAGGCGCAGAGTTTCTTCATTGGGGGCGTGCCCATGTTGTTCTACGGAGATGAAGCGGCCTATACCAATGATTACAGTTACCTCAATGATCCCGGAAAGAGTTACGATAACCGCTGGATGCACCGTCCGGTGATCGATTGGGAAAAGAATAAACTGACGTCTAAAGAAGGAACGGTGGAAGCGCGTGTGTTCTCCGCTACACAAAGACTGATCTCCATCCGTAAGAATATCTTCCTGGCAGGGGATTACAAGAACCTGACCTGGATGACACCACATAATATCCACGTGGCCGGATTCCTCCGCACATTCGAAGGACAAAAACTGTACTGCCTTTTCAACTTCAGGAATAAAGCTTCTTATGTCACCTGGTTCGCATTCAAGGAACATGGTGCCGCGCCTTCGCAATTATACGATCACTGGAGCGGGGCTACATTTGAGGTGGGAATGGATCACGATTACCTGATCATGGAACCTTATAGTTTCCTGTTACTGGAAGCGAGGTAAACGATCATTCAGGACTGCCGTACTGATGCGATAATGCGAGGAACACGCCATTGGTCCAGCCAAAACCATCCTGTCCGCTGTATTCGCCGCCGCCCGCTTCCAGCGCGGTATTCACGACATTGTATTTCTCCATCATCTTGCCTGTGCGTTTGAATACATCGGTATTCAGTTTGATCCAGCGTTTGGCGGCTTCTTCCGCGAGTGCGGTATGACCATAATTTTCAAGTCCCTTTACCGCGATCCATTGTAGTGGCGCCCATCCGTTCGGCGCATCCCATTGTTGTCCGGTTGTTTTCAGGGTGGTGACCAGTCCGCCGTCTTTCAGGAACAGAGACTTTACATTTTCCGCCACCGCAACCGCTTGTTCCGCTGTAGCGATCTTACTGTACAAAGGGAATAAAGAGGCGAGGCTCATCACTGTTTTTTGCTGACCAGCCACTGCGTCAAAGTCAAAGTAAAAACCTGCCTGCTCATTCCAGCAATATTTATTGATGGCAGCGGCACGCGCCAATGCTTTTCCAGTATATACTTCAGCAGTGTTCGCATCAGCTTTTGTACGATATGCTTCTGCAATGATCGTTTCCGTGAGGTATAATAAGCAATTCAGGTCCACTGGTACGATCTCCGTACAATGAACGGTTCCGAAATCATCCGCATCCCTGAACCAGCGGTGGCTGTAATCCCAGCCTGATTCCGCACCCGCTCTTAAATGACGGAACAATGTAGCGGGATCCTGTTTGCTGTGATTTGATAATTCCACATCTTCCCGGTATGATTCAGGCCGCGGTGTATCATGCTCATCCCAGTACCGGTTCAGCCATTCACCATCCGGCATTTGAACGGAATGGAACGCGGCTTGCTTACCGGATGTTTCACCCTGGGTCCAGAACCGGTATTCCTTCTCCAGTGCGGGCAATTTTTGCTGCAGCACGGATCCGCCTTTAACGGATGCAAGCAGTGATACCATCAGTGCATAAAAGGGAGGTTGGGAACGGCCAAGGAAATAACTGCGGTTCCCGTTCGGGATATAACCCGCGTGATCGATGAGGTATGTGAAATTATTCACCATGTTCTCCAGCATCGCGTGATGGCCGGATACGGCAAGGCCCAGCATGGTGAAATAGCTGTCCCAGTAATAGATCTCACCAAAACGCCCGCCGGGCACGATGTATGGATAGGGCAAAGGGATCAGTGAACCCTGCGGGCCATCGGGCTGCCGGGTCAGCAATGGCCACAGGCTTTCAATATTCCCGGCAACGCTTTTTTGTTCATCACTCCGGTAATGATCGGAAGGTGCGATGGGTAATTCGAAATGATCCAGGATAAATTGCCGGAGTTCGAACCCCGGTCGCTCCTTTTGTGAAGTGTATGCTTCAAGGATCTTTGAAGTATCCTGTTTCGGATTGCAATCGACGAATGTTTTCCCGTCGGGGAATATCTGTTGCAGCTGCACGGCTTCGAATAGCGGTGTAAGTGTGGTCAGATCGGTCATGCGGATACAGATTTTAATGCCCTCCGTTTTGTTCGGTACGGGGCTGAAGTCTTTTAAAGATGAAGAGCATGATGATCAGCAGAACGATCGGCACCAGTGAGAAATAAAATGCCTTTTGTCCGCCGTATGCTTCAAATATATGTCCGGTGATGATGGAGCCTGTTGTACCTCCCAATGCGGAGAATACAACGATGAGGCCCGACATCGCGGCATGTTTATGTGCAGGAAGATTGCTGAGGATGACGGAATTGATCGCGGGATAGATGGGTGCCAGGAACAGACCGATCAGCGGGAATGCGAATGCGACCAGTGGCACATCCCGCAGTTCATTGATCGCGGTCACCTGCACTTTTCCCGCCATGGGAACTGTGATGAGTACCAGTGATCCTGCAGCCAGCAGACAACCTGTGAGCAGCCAGAGCCAGTCGATCTTTTTAGATAATAAACCCGCGGTGAAACGGCCCAGCGCGATGGAAGCTGACATGATGCTGGCCATTTTGATACTGAGGCTGGTATTGAGTTTCAGTACATCGTTATTGAAAGTTGGTAACCAGCTCATGATACTTTGCTCGATAAGTACGGAGAAGAATGCACAGAAGATGAAGACCAGTACCAACGGGAGCATGATGAGTTTCAGCATCCCGAAAAAATCATCACCCAGGTTCTTTGCTTCCGCCTGTTCCGCCGCTTTTACGGATGATTCATCCAGCGGGGTACTCAGTAACAACAGGAATGCGGTAGCGGAAAGTCCAGCAAGGATATAATATACATTGAACCAGCTGGTGGATTGAGGTTCATCGTTCTTTACGAATGATGCGAAGATGAAATAACCGGTCAGCACACCGACCATGAAGAAGGATTCCAGAAAATTCATCAGACTCAGGTGTTCTTTCTTGTCCTTCGTCACCAGTCCCAGTGTAGCGAATACGCTCACTTTGATCAGCGCGAAACTGACGCCCACGGTGGCGAACAGCATTTTCGTCATCAGGAACGAAGGCATGCTGGGAATGATGCCGCACATGACGGTCACTAATGCCAGCGCGATCAGCATGGACATTTTATAACCGATACGCACCACGAAGGAGGCGACCAGGAAAGATGCGAAAGCGATGCTCAGGTCCTTGAATGCTTCCAGTGTACTGGCGGCCCCCTGGTGGATACCGAAATTCTTTTGTACCTGAAGGATGACAGTACCCACACTGTTCAGCAGGATGGCGAATACGAAATAATTCAGGAACAGGGAGATTTTGATCTTGATGTTTGACATAAATGACGGGCGTTATTGAAATAGATCCTTTGATTTGTTTTAAAGTGAGCCACCTTCGATCAGCATGGATTCCACCATCACTTTTTCCGCCGCGGGTTCATTACGTAAACAGGACAGCATTTGTGCGAAGGCCAGTTTACCCAGTTTGTGTCCGCTGGTCTCTACATAAGTGATCTTCGGGTCGTACATGGTCGGGATGAGTCCGTTGCTGATGCCGATGATGGCGATATCATCCGGCACTTTCAGTTTGAGCTTATGCACCGCGTACATCACGCCGATCAGGATCATGTCTCCCATGCAAAAGATCACATCAGGCCTGGGTTTGGAACGCAGGGCTTCCAGTGCCACCCGTTTGGATTCCTGGATATTCTCAGGATAAGCAACTGTGATCTTTGTTTTGGGTGCATGCTTTTCAAATGTTCGCTGAAACGATTCACAACGGATCTTCGTGATGCTCAGGTGCGGATGGCCGAACAATGCCAGTACCCTTTTTTTCTTTTTATCGATGATCGCTTCCGCGGCAATGCGCGCCGCTTCTTCATCAGCCAGACATACTTTATGGAATCCTTCCGCTTCTGTGACCCGGTCAAAGAATACCACCGGTACTTTCATGTCCTCCAGTTTACGGAATGGCGCCATATCTTCTGTTTCGATGGAAATGGCGGCGAATAATCCCATGATCATGTTCTTACGGAAAAGCTGCAGGTTGGCGGTTTCGGTGAGGACCTTGTCACGCGACTGCATGATCATCACAGAATATCCATGGATGCGGGCATCTTCTTCCACCGCGGCGATGAAGGAATCGTAAAAGAAATTATCGATGCTCGGGACCAGGAGCCCCAGCAGATTACTTTGCCTGGTTCTTAATTGTACCGCGTAATTATTGGGTTCATATTCCAGTGCAGCAGCCAGTTCCTTCACCCGGCTCTTGGTGGAGTCCGAGATATCCGGATGGTCCTTCAGCGCCCGGGACACAGTAGAGATACTGATGCCCAGGACCTCGGATAGTTTCTTTAAGGTGCTTTGCTGCATGGTTGGTTTTACGGCGCGGTGAACAGTGCGATCGTCAATAACTAAGTTAACGCATTTCCCGGCCTGCAAAAATGTAATCTCACCGAAAACGTTTTCGGAACGCGAAATAATAAAAAAAGGCGCCGTAAAGGATTACGACGCCTGTGCTTATGTATAAATAAAACGACTGCAAGAGTGGTTGGCCACTAAAGTTTGAATGTGATGCCCGCACTGATCAGGTAATCCGCGAAGGCCGCGTCACCCTGTACATGTGTTCCGGTATCTGCGGAACGGCGTTTGTCAGAATCGCTTTGTGTGCGGCAGCGTTTCAACGCGATCGGTATATTCAGATTGAAGCTGGTTTTTTTGTGCATGTATGTGATACCGGGCTCAGCGGAAATGATATAACCCGGGCGACGGAAACCGCGGCTGCCGCCGATCAGGTCTTTGGAGGGTAAGCCTTCCACGCGTACACCACCGGAGAAGTTGAAGCCTTTGACCATGTAGCTCACACCCGCGCGGGTCATGAACAGATCGGGTACACTCATTACATCCGTGTTGTATTTTTTTGCAATAGCGGATGCCGCACTGCCACGTGTAGTGGATGTGCCGTTCACTTCACGCGGATTCACGAGATAGAAGAAGCTGCCGTAAGCACCGAAACGGTGCGTGAAATTGTAGAAGCTGTTGAATTCGAAAGTGAGGCCGGTGCCGCCATCGCCGGGTTGAATGGACTGGTCAACAGGTCCGAGGATGCTGGAATCCTTCTTCTTGAAGAAATAATCCATGTAATTGTAACTGCCGGTGGGCAGTTTGATACCCAGACCCAGCTGGATATTGCCCTTGTGTGATGTTTTGGGATCGAACATCCAGCGGTAAGCACTCACGCGTGCGTCACCAATACCGAATGAATGCGTGGTATGGCGGGTAGCACCATCATGCTCATATAAAGAAGAACGGGAATAGTCCATAACAGGGAGTGTCATCGCCAGTGACCAGCGCAGGTTAATGGTGCGGGTCGCGGTGATGTCCAGCTCATACGCGTGATTGATCACATTGCTGCCGTCGGCTTCACGCTGTTTTTGTTCAGCAGTACCCACGAAATGTTTATACGATTTGAAATAACGGTTGTTCAGATTCATGTCCCAGCCTTTGGCATCAGCGGGTTTGCTGCAGATACCGGCGGTGCCTTTGATCGCCACACAACCCTGTGCCTGGCTTTTCATAGTGAAAGTCAGAAATGAAATAATGATGATCGCTACAATATGTTTCATACAGTCGTTTTTAAAATGGAATAAAGAATAGTTGGTAATTAATAATTAATAATGAATAATGGATAAGGAATAATGGGTAATGGGTAGTTGATAATGGATAAATGATAATGGATAATTGAAAATGGATAACTGAGAATGAAACAGCCGGATATTCCATGCGTGTAACATAACAGTGCAGCCCTTTTCAGGCTGATTGATCCAATTCAATTAAAGAGGCGAGAACCCAATGGGTTCAGCTCAGCACTCAGGAGGCTGATAAGTTGCGTCGGGTGAAACAGAAGGAAGTGTGTAAGTGTGAGCAGTAAAATGCTTTAAAACATCGTTGAATGCAATGGCAGGTAACTGGGTCGTGTGTGATTCATAATCACCCAGCAGGGTCTTCATCAGGGAATTGCCGGATTGCCTGCCGTTGTGGTCCATATCAGAACCACTGTTGGAACGGGCCAATTCGTTGTTCGCTTTTTTGAGTTCCTGTTTCGTATCGTTGGCGATGCATTTGAAGATAACGACGTCGCCTTCGATCTTTCTTTTTACATAGCTGTACATCTTTCCGTTCATTTCGATCTCACCATACTGGCGTTCGAAATCGGAATAACGTTCCTGGTAAGGCATGTTCAACGCCACGCGGATCTCGATCAGTTGTGATTCATCGTATTCACGCTGGTCGATCTTTGCTTCCAGTTTTTTGTCAGCCTGTTGTTGTAAAAGGGATAACGCGATGCGGTAACCACCTGCATTGAAAAGCATCACACAAAGGAATAATATGGCAGTTACCTTTTTCAGGAGATCGTTGGTTGATGTTTGAATTACTTTACAATATATGTTTTTTTCTCAATTCCAATTCCGGTCAGGGTCAGGCTTTTCCATTGCTTTGGTAATGAAGTCTTTAGCTGGATGATCCCCTTGGGTGTGATCTCCAGTCCGCCAAAGCCCATCAGCAGGCTTTGCAAAATACCACCAGCACCCGTAGCAAAGTAAGGATTGGTCCCGCCCTTGGTTTCCGCGATCACCCGGAATGGCGGATTCAGATTCGGGATGTAGGCTTCATGGAACCAGTGGTATGCTTTTTCAGGATCACCGAGCCTTGCATATAAGGTAGTGAACACCGCCTGTGTCATTGCCGGGGTGCCTTCATTGGGCACACGTGTTTCATAATACTCCAGGTCCTTACGGATCTGTTTGGGATCGGTCACTTCATGCAAAGGATAGGAGAGCAGGTTCACGTCCGCCTGTTTGATGCCTTCGCCGTGATAAGATGCATGTTCACTCGTTACACCATTCTCCATTTTAAGGATGGGAATATTATTCGCCACATTCATCCAGTCGGGGTTGGGAGTAAGGCCGAGTAATTGCGCGGCCTGTGTCGCGAATTGCAGATTGGCTTTCGCCGCCGCATTGGTGAACGCGTTATTGTTCACGTTCTCCGCCCATTCATCAGCAGCCACTACATTATTAATATCATAATGACCGGCACCATTCCTTTCCACGCGGCTCGCCCAGAAATCCGCGGTGGCGGATAACACCGGCCATCCTTTTTCTTTCAGCCAGGTCTTGTCCTGTGTAACACAGAAATAATTCCACGCGGCGATGGCCACACAGGCGGTGATATGATGTTCAAAAGGTCCGCTCAATGCCCAGACCGGTGTTTCTTCCACACCGGTGGCGGCGCTTTCCCAGGGGAACATCGCGCCCTGATAACCTTTGCTGAACGCGTTGCGCTTCGCGGCATCGAGGCGCTGGAACCTGTATTCCACAAGGCTTTTGGCCATTTCAGGATGCAGTACCAGTAAAGAAGGATACATCCATAATTCGGTATCCCAGAAAACGTGACCGTTGTAACCGAGTCCGCTCAAACCCATCGGAGAAGGAGAGAGTGAAGTGCCTTCGCGGGTGAAGGAATATAAATGGTACAGCATGCTGTGTACATCCTGCTGCGCTTGCGGATCGCCTTCGATCGTGATATCGCTCTTCCATAATTCGTCCCATGCTTTTTTATGGAAGCTGATCAGTCGTTCACGTCCTTCCAGTTTGGCGAAGATGGCGGAACGTTCCGCTTCATTGAGCGGATCATCATGGTGTGCGGAAGTGATGGAGGCACCGGCTACTGAAAAATGATAGGTCTCGCCCGCTTTGATGGTGCGCGTGAATTTCATCAGGTGCATGTTGTTATCCCACATCTCATGGATCACACGGGGTTCGCTGCCATGCGCTTCACTGAATAAAAAAGTATTGGAGGCGCAGAGTTGCAGTTTGCCGGTCGGACTTTTTGCGGTAGAGCTCAGTAAGCTGATCACCACATGGGGTCTGTCGATCTCGTTGTAATAATTCTGTACATCCTTTAATGCATCGGGGGCTTCCATTACACTGGAGCCGGTGATCGTGATATCTTTTTTCGCGGTCACGGCCACATCCATCAGTACGGTATAGGGCAGATGACGTAATGCATAATAAGTATAGCTTACACTGGCTTTATCGCCTGATTGAAAACTGCTGCTGAAGGAAGCATAGCGCATATCCAGTTCCTGGGTCAGTCCGGAAATGTTCCGGGCATCCACCCGCTGACCATCGATGTCCAGATTCATGTTCAGCAGGTTGAAACTGCGCAGGAAATTGCTGACCCGGCCGCGGCCGTAGAGGTCATAGGCGCCGGCCAGAACCACATCCTTTACCTTGAAGGGTTCGGGGGAAGAAACGATCCCGATCATGCCGTTGGCAACGGTGACTCCATAATAGCCTGAGGGACTGACATTTGCAGCGCTGATCTTCCAGGGATCGGGTTGCGCGGCGGCAGACATATATATAAGGTAGGAGGCGGCGAGGAGGAGATATCTGAATTTCATACTGCAGGTTTCGTTTGAGGAATACTCCTTAAAGGTCATTTTTCAGTTGCAATGTACAAGGCCCCAATCGTTTGCAGTGTATAAGTTGAACGAAAAAGGGGGCTGCCGGTCATTTTTGAAGGGGGAGGGGTTTGACCTGACCGGCGTTTAAGTTTACTATGATTTTTGTCATATTTTCTCAAACGCCCGTCCAATCTGAACTCTGGCCGATGAGGCACCCCTAAAAAGTTCCAGATTTTTTTTTGAAGATGTTAAAAAAGTACTAACATTGTGTATTCAATACACATTGTGTATTGTGAATTGCATTGCTAAAATTTTAATGATTGCTTATGCTACCTCAAACTTTTCGTAGGGTTGTCGGCGTTATGCTGCTGACACTTTTAGCTCAGTTTTCCTTCGCACAAAACAAAGTGATCACCGGAAAGGTTTCCGATTCTAAAGATGGCTCAGCGCTGGCTGGCGTTACTGTTTCCATTAAAGGAGCAGGCGGACGTGCACAGTCAGGTGCTGATGGTGTCTACCGGATATCGGTACCCGAAAATGCGGTAACGCTGGTGTTCTCTTATGTTGGTTTTGCGACCAAAGAAATTGCCATTGAAGGCAAGTCTTCCGTTGATGTGGTGCTGGTGAACAACAACGCATCGCTTGGTGAAGTCGTAGTGGTTACTTACGGTACACGTCGCAAAAGCGACCTGACCGGTGCAGTTACCGCGATCGGCACCAAAGATTTCCAGAAAGGAAATATCAACTCGCCCGACCAGTTGCTGGTGGGTAAAGTAGCGGGTCTGCAGATCACATCCGGTGGCGGTGCTCCCGGCGGTGGCAGTAAGATCCGTATCCGCGGTGGTGCTTCGCTGAATGCGAGCAACGATCCGCTGATCGTTATCGACGGGGTTCCCGTTGAAAGCAATGGTATCGCCGGCTCCGGCAACCTGCTGAATACGATCAACCCGAACGACATCGAGTCCATCAGCGTACTGAAGGATGCATCCGCAACCGCGCTGTATGGTTCAAGAGCTTCCAATGGTGTACTGATCATCACCACCAAGAAAGGTTCCGCTGGTAAAGTGAAGTTCAACTACAATACCATGGTATCCGTTGGCAAGGTGACCAACACCGTGGATGTGCTGACCGGTGATGAGATCCGCAAGATCGTCAATGATGATGCGGCCGCTACCGGTAACAACACGTATAAGAATCTGCTGGGTACAGCGAATACCGACTGGCAGAAACAGATCTATCAGGACGCGATCGGTTATGACAATAACCTGAGTGCAAGCGGTACTTATATGAAAGTGCCCTTCCGTGTTGCGGTAGGTTATCTGACACAGACCGGTATCCTGAAAACGGATAAGTTCAACAGGATAAGTACATCACTGAACCTCTCTCCGAAGTTCCTGGATGATCACCTGTCCGTTAACCTCGCACTGAAATACACGCATACCGCTAATACATGGGCCAATCAGGGTGCTGTCGGTTCTGCCGCTGCATTCGATCCCACACAATCGGTCACTGCGAACAATAAATATGGCGGTAATTTCGAGTGGCTGCAATCCAGTGGTACGCCCATCGGTACCAACGGTGGTTCTTCCCAGCCCAACCCGCTTTCCCTGCTGCAATTCCGCGATAACACTTCCGGTGTGAATCGTTTGATCGGTAGCCTGCAATTCGACTATAAACTCCATTGGTTCCCCGACCTGCACCTGATGCTGAATCTGGGTACTGATAAATCAACCGGCAGTGGTAATGATAACATCGATTCTATCCTTGTTACCAACTATCAGACCGGTGGCCGCAAGACCTATTACAAACAAGGCAAGACCAACAACCTGATCGATGCCTTCCTGTTCTATACGAAAGAGGTGAAAAGCCTGAAGAGCAAAGTGGATGTTCTGGTGGGTCACAGCTACCAGGATTTCTATACTGACGTATATAACTATCCTTCTTTCAGCTATCGCGCGATCGCGGATCCCAACAAACCCGCTAAGAAAGATACCATCGCCGGTACCGAGCCGACCTTCCTCAGGGACAAACCGGAATACCGCCTGGAATCTTATATCGGTCGTGTGAACCTGACCGTAATGAACAATTACCTGCTCACTGCTTCTATCCGTCGTGATGCGAGCTCAAGGTTCTCTCCCTCTACAAGGGTGGGTTACTTCCCCGCTGTCGCTGCCGCCTGGAAGATCCGTGACGCGTTCTTCAAATCATCGAACGTTGTAACTGAAATGAAACTGAGACTTGGCTGGGGTATCACCGGTCAGCAGGATGGTATCGATTACTATCCTTACCTGCCCCGTTATTCCCAGAGCAATAACGCCGCCCAGTATCAGTTCGGCAATACATTCTACAGTTTCCTCCGCCCCGCGGCGTATGATGCCAACATCAAATGGGAAACAACGACCACTTCAAACGTTGCCCTTGATTTCGGTTTCCTGAATAACCGTATCAGTGGTTCCGTTGACTTCTACAAAAAGAAAACAAAAGACCTGCTGAGTGTGATCCCCGTGGCTCCGGGTTCCAACTTCGACATCACCCTGCTGACCAACGTAGGTAACATGGAGAACAAAGGTGTGGAACTGACCATCAACACCACACCGGTGAAGAACAGGGACATTACCTGGGACCTCGGTTTCAACTTCACTTATAATGAAACCAAGATCACCAACCTGCTTAAACAACCCGACCCGAACTTCAAGGGTATCGATGTTGCAGGTATCGCTGGCGGTACCGGTAACACCCTGAGCAAATTCACAGTAGGTTATGCTCCATATTCCTACTTCGTTTACAAACAGGTTTACGACAAATTCAACAAACCCATCGATGGTTTATATGAAGACCTCAACCGTGATGGAAGCGTGGATGATGCTGACCGTTATCTCTACAAGAACCCCGCTCCGGATGTACTGCTGGGTGTAAGCACCTCAGTAACGTACAAGAAATACAGTCTGGGTGTGGCTGGTCACGGCGCTTTCGGCAACTACCTGTACAACAACTTCGCTTCCGCGAATGGTACCCTGCGTAACGTGAAAGATCCTCAGATCTTCATTCACAACGTATCTGCCAGCTACCGCGAAACAGGGTTTACGAACAACCGCTACCTCTCTGATTATTATATCGAGAATGGTTCCTTCTTCCGGATCGACAATATCAACTTCGGATACAATTTTGGAAAAGTTTTCCATAACAAGGCTTCCCTGAGGCTCAATGCAAGCGTTCAGAATGTGGCGGTATTCACCAAATACTCCGGCCTTGATCCCGAAAACGCCAGCAGTACCGGTGTTGATAACGTGATCTATCCCCGTCCCAGGGTTTATTCACTGGGTGTAAACCTTGATTTTTAAAAAATAAACGATTGAGTTATATGAAACGCATTTCAAGAAACAAATTACTGCTCGGGGTAGTGATCGCACTGATCCTCTCCTCCTGCGCCAAAAAACTCGACCTGTTCCCCGTCAATGACCTGACGCCTGAAAAAACCTTCTCAACCGCAGCCGGTTACAAGAGCGTGCTTGCCAAGATCTATGGCACACTCTCCATCACCGGTAACGCGGGTCCCGCCGGTGCACCTGATATCGCAGGTGGCCTGGACGAAGGTTCTCAGGTGGCATTCATCCGCATGTTCTTCAACTGTCAGGAATTGCCGACAGATGAAGCGGTTTGCGCGTGGAACGACCAAACCATTAAAGATTTCCATGGTTTGAAATGGACCAGCTCTGATCCTTTCCTGAAAGGGATCTATGCGCGTCCAATTTATAATATCACGCTGATCAATGAGTACCTGCGTGAATCTACCGACGAAAAACTGGCAGCACGCGGTATCAGCGGTGCTGACGCAACCGACATCAAAAAATCCAGAGGTGAGGCCCGCTTCCTGCGCGCTTACAACTACTGGGTGATGCTGGACCTGTTCGGTAAATCCACTTTCATTGATGAAAGCAACCAGGTAGGTACAGACCTCCCTGGCGAAAAAAGCAAAACAGAACTCTTCGCATTCATCGAATCAGAACTGAAAGCCATTGAAGCGGAACTGGGTACGGTGAAAACAGCTGAGTATGGTCGTGTTGACCAGGGTGCCGCATGGTCCCTGCTGGCACGTTTGTACCTGAATGCCAAGACCTATATCGGTACAGAAAAGAACACAGAAGCTATCACCTACGCTAAGAAAGTGATCGCCGGTGGTTATACGCTGCACAGCAATTATAGTCACCTGTTCATGGCCGACAATAACAAGTTCACTGATGAGATCATCTGGGCCATCAACTGCGACGGTCTCCGTACACAGGCTTATGGTAACACTACTTTCTTCGTACACTGCGCTTCCGGTGACGACCATGATAATTATGGTGTAAGCGGTGGATGGTATGGTTACCGTGCAACTTCAGGTCTGGCGAATCTTTTCTCCGATCTGTCAGGTGCCAGCGACAAACGCGCTCAGTTCACTACTTCCAAATACGGAACCAGTGGTTCACAGATCGCGATCTCCGATATCGCCAACTTTGATAACGGTCTGCACGTGAACAAATACAAGAACATCCGTACAGATGGTCTGCCGATCTCTGACCCCACCACTACCTTCTCTGATGTTGATTTCCCCGTATTCAGGCTTTCTGAGATCTATCTGATCTATGCTGAAGCCGTGATTCGTGGCGGTACAGGTGGTGATGCAGCGACCGCACTCGGTTATGTGAATACGATCCGCACACGTGCTTATGGAAATACTTCCGGTAATATCACTGCCCCTCAGATGACCACCGCTTTCATCCTGGATGAAAGAGGACGTGAACTGTACTGGGAAGGCCACCGTCGTACCGACCTCATTCGTTACGGCCTGCTGACCACCGGTACTTACCTGTGGCCCTGGAAAGGTGGTGTAGCTTCCGGTACGGCTGTTGACAGCAAGTACAACATCTTCCCGGTTCCTGCTGCCAACCGCACAGCGAATCCGAAACTGACACAAAACGACGGCTATTAATCAACATCAACCAAAAAAAATGCTTGGTATGAAAAATTTAATAAAACTTCTTTCCGGAACTTTCCTGCTGGCCCTGGCATTTGCCGGCTGTACGAAAGACGAACACCGGGTATATTATGAAGGCGGCACGGCTCCGGCCCTTACTGCTTCATCAACTGCAGCACAAGTGCTGGACCGTAACACACCGAATAATGTTGCGCTGACACTCCGCTGGACGAACCCTGACTATGTATTTACTACGGGCGTAAGCTCACAGGATGTGAACTACATTCTGCAGGTGGATACTACCGGTGGTAATTTCGCCAGCCCGAAACTGCAGGAGAAATCCATTCCCAAAGAACTTTCAACTTCTTTGACCGTGAAGGATCTCAATCTCTTCTTCACCAAAATGGAACTGGCACCTTCAGTAACCCATAATATTGATTTCCGGATCAAGGCCACCCTGCTCAACAACAGTGTGCCCCTTTATTCCAATGTCATCAAGATCGTGTTCACGCCTTACCTCGATTTCGTAGTGGAACCCCCCGGCACAGCAGGCGCTGTTTATACGGATGGTAACCTGTGGATCGTTGGTGATGCAGCAGCAGGCGGTTGGAATAACCCCCTCAATGCTCCTTATGATGCTTCTCAGAAATTCACCAGGATCTCTGTAACGAAATATCAGCTCACGATCAATTTCAACGCGACCGGTGGTTATAAACTGGTACAGACCATGGGCGTTTGGAGTACACAATACCACGCGCTGGATGGTACCGCCAAATTCTCCGGTGATTTCGAAAAGAGGGACTCCGATCCTCAATTCCCTTCACCCGGTGCAGGTTTGCATAAAGTGGAAGTGAATTTCGCGACAGGCAAATACACTGTAACAAAATTATAATTACCCCAAAAAAGAAATTGATATGAGGAATTACTTCAAAATACCCGGCCTGCTTGCACTGGCAATCACCGTTCTGGCGGGTTGTCATAAAGTTGCAGACCTGCCGTACTACGACAAGGGTACCGCTGTTACCCTGACCGCCAACAAATCTTCAGTAGCACCCACACCGGCTGACTCACTGAATAAAGTGGTTGAATTCAACTGGACCAATCCGAAATACGCACAGGATTCAAGCCAGTACAAATATGTACTGGAGATCGACTCTACCGGCCGCAATTTCGCCAAAGAATCCACGAAGATCATTACCGGTTCACTGACCACTTCACTCACCGGTAAAGAACTCAACGCGATCCTGCTGAATTATGGTTTCAGCCTCGGCACTCCTTATGACCTGGATATCCGTGTTTCTTCTTCCTACGGGAACAACAATGAGAAATACCTTTCCAATGTTGTGAAAGTGCGCGTGACCCCTTACAATGACCCCGCTGTACTCACTACACAGAAAACTTCTGTTACCGGTACACTCGCCACACAGGCGAATCCTTCCAATACTTTCAGCTGGACCACTGCCTTCAATGGTTATACAGGAAACGTTACTTACAGTGTGCAGTATGACTCTGCCGGTAAGAATTTCGTTAGTCCTTTTGAGATCGCTGTGGGTGTGAACCAATACAGCAAAGGTTTGAATGAAGGTGAAATGAACCAGACCGCTCTTGACGCAGGTATCCCCGGCGGCAATACCGGTAAAGTAGAATACCGCCTGAAAGCAGTAACTGCCCGTGGCGCTGTTTCTTATTCCAATGTTGTGAACGTTACCATCGTGAGCTATCTCCCGATCGTACGCTTCTATATGCCCGGCGGCTATCAGGCTGCTACCGGTAACGGTAACGACTGGGATCCGGGTACTGCTCCTGAATTCATCCGTGACCTCCGCGCAGGCGCATTCAATAAACTGTACTACATGTACATTTTCCTGCCCGCAGGTGCTGAATTCAAGATCACGCAAGGTCGTGCCTGGGATATCAACTACGGCGGAAGCGGTGGTGTACTTTCATCCGGTGGTGCTAACCTTTCCGTAGCAACCGCAGGTGTTTACCGCATCTCTATCGACCGTACCGGTCTGGCTTACGATATCCGTGCCGGCCGTATGGGCTTCGTAGGTGGTGCAACCGGCGCAGGCTGGGATCCTCCGAGCACATTCCCGAACTATGCAATGGGCTATGCAGCTCCGAACCTGTTCGTGGGTCTGACCGACTTCACAGCAAGTGGCTGGAAACTGATCGATAACAATGCATGGAACGATGGTTCTATCAATGTGACCAATACACGCAGCTATGGCTCAACAGGTGGTAGCGGAAGCAGCATGGTGGTCAATGATGCCAATATGCCTGATATCACTACCGCAGAACGCAAACGCGTGATCTGGGATGGTCGTGATCCTAATAACATCAAGTATGAGATCAGCCCCGCTACCGAAATGCGCGTAGTAGGTGATGGTATCCAGGGTGTGAATGCCTGGGATCCTCCGACTTCTCCGCAAATGACCTACAGCGGTAACGGTGTATGGACCATCACCCTGACACTCATTGCCAACAAGGATATCAAATTCCTGGCCGGCAATAACTGGGGCGCCTTCGACTATGAAGACAACAGCGGTGGCAGCCAGGGTGCTACCCCCCGCCCGATCAAATGGGAAGGTGGTAACAACTTCAAAACGCCGACCACAACCGGTTCTTATACCATTACCCTGAATGAGAATACACAAAGGGTAACGATTAACTAATTAACTTTGTATTCAACCTGCGAACGCCATCCTGCCACAGGGTGGCGTTCGTTTTTTTAATGGCCTGTTATGCGAATACTCCGTCTTATTCTTGCCGTAATTTGCATGGCCCTGCTCAGCAGCGCCTCCTGTAAAAAACCGAAGACCGGCGGACCGATCTATCCGCCCCCTCCCTCATCATTCGTGAAAGGAGCTGATGTCAGCTGGATCACGCAAATGGAGAATGAAGGCCGGAAATTCTACAATGCATCCGGCACACAACAGGACCCCATTCAAATTCTCAAGGACCTCGGCATGAATTCGATCAGGCTGCGTGCATGGGTCAATCCTTCCAATGGATGGAACAGCACCGCAGACCTGCTCAGCAAAGCCATACGGGCAAAGAACCTCGGCATGCGCATCATGATCGATTTTCATTACAGTGATACCTGGGCCGATCCCGGACAACAAGCCAAACCCGCCGCATGGGCCACACAGGATGCTGCAACACTGGCCCAATCCGTGTATGCGTATACACGCACCGTACTGGCCGGACTAAAGGCTAACAGCGTTACACCGGAATGGGTGCAGGTGGGCAATGAAACCAATGATGGCATGTTGTGGCCCGAAGGCAAAGCTTCCACCAATATGGCCAGTTTCGCGGCCATGATCAAAGCCGGCTATGACGCGGTGAAAGCGGAATTCAGCACCGCTAAAGTGATCGTGCATCTCTCGAACGGATTTGACAATAACCTGTACCGTTGGCTCTTTGACGGACTCAAAGCCAATGGCGCCAACTGGGATATCATCGGTATGTCGCTCTATCCCTCCGTATCCAACTGGGCTTATACGAATGATCAGTGCCTCGCGAATATGATCAACCTGGTGCAGCGCTACAACACACCCATCATGATCTGTGAAGTAGGTATGCCCTGGGATTCGCCTTCGGCTTGTCAGTCATTTTTGACCGACCTGATCTCCAAAACCAGATCAGTGCCCAACAGCAATGGCCTCGGCGTTTTTTTCTGGGAACCAGAATGCTCCGCTGCCTGGAACGGATACACACTGGGGGCTTTCGATAATTCCGGAAAACCCACTTCTGCACTCAACGCATTCAACTGACCGCTTTAAAATACGCTCATGAAAAGACCCTTCTTTCTGCTGGCCTTCCTGATGTGGATGCCGGTAAGCCTGCTTGCGCAAACAAATCAATCCAGACAACATCTGTTATTCGATAATGACTGGAGATTTTCACTGGGCCATGCGGCGGATCCTGCTAAGGATTTTAACTTCTCGCTGGAAACGATCTATTCCAAATCAGGCAATGCCGCCAATACCGCGGCCAATCCGCGTTTTGATGATAAGGCATGGCAGGCGGTGACCCTGCCGCACGACTGGCTCGTGAAACTGCCGAATACGTATTCACCTTCCTTTGATGTGATGGCCCATGGCTATAAACCGGTGGGTGGTTATTTCCCGGAGAACAGCATCGGCTGGTACCGTAAACATTTCAATGTGGCGAAGACCGATTCCGGTCAACGCGTTTCCATTCAATTCGATGGCGTATTCCGCAACTGTCAGGTATGGCTGAATGGTTTCTATATCGGCCGCAATGAAAGTGGTTATTCCGGATTCAGTTTTGATATCACCGACCTGGTCGAATTCGGAAAGGACAATGTGATCGTACTCCGTGTGGATGCATCGCAGTATGAAGGCTGGTTCTATGAAGGGGCGGGGATTTACCGTCATGCCTGGCTGAATATCTATAGTCCCGCGCATCTCAGTCCCGACGGGCTTTTCCTGTATTCCACATTTACCGGCGATAAAGCAACGTTGCATGCGGAGACCGAACTGACCAATGAAGCAAGAAAAAATACAACGTTACAAATACAAACCCGGCTGACCGACCGTTCCGGTAAACTGATCGGGGCTACCGCGTGGCAATCCGTTTCACTGAACGCGGGTGAAACGAAAAAGATCTTACAACAGATCCCGGCTGGTGTTTCACACAGATGGTCGCTCGAAGATCCTTATCTGTACCGGGTTACAACGGTCATCAAACAGAACGGTAAGATCAGCGACAGCCTGCAGCAACGCTTCGGCTTCCGCACTGTTGAGATCAAAACGAATGGTGTGTTCCTGAACGGACAGCATGTGGTGATCAAAGGTGTATGCAATCACCAGGACCATGCAGGCCTGGGTTCCGCATTACCCGACTACATGCAATATTACCGGATCGGATTACTGAAAGAAATGGGTACGAACGCGTATCGTACCAGTCATAACCCGCCCACACCTGAATTGCTGGATGCCTGTGACAGTCTGGGTATGCTGGTACTGGATGAACAACGATTACTCAACAGCAGTCCTGAATATATGAGCCAGTTTGAACGGCTGATCAAAAGGGACCGGAACCATGCTTCTGTGTTTATCTGGTCCATCGGCAATGAAGAAGGCTGGATCCATACCAACAGTTATGGTAAACGCATAGCACAAACACTCATCGCCAAACAACAGGAACTCGATCCCTCCCGTACCTCCACTTATGCAGCGGATGTGGCCAATGTATTCAACGGGGTAAATGAAGTGATCCCCGTACGTTCCTTTAATTACCGGCAGTATGCGGTGGCTGATTATCACCGTGATCATCCCAATCAGCCGATCATCGGTACTGAAATGGGCAGTACAGTGACCACCAGAGG
>JAKPSI010000068.1 GCA_029555415.1 Bacteroidota bacterium
CGGATTGAAAACATCGATCCTGTATTTCCTTCAGAATGCGGGACAATCCATGATCTACAAGGAAGCTTTCACGGCTACGGAAGAAGAGAAAAAAGCGTTCATTGAAAATAATCTGGCCGATATCTGCGCATCCATTCAATACCGCATCTGCAGTATCCTGATCAATAAACTGAAGAAGGCCATGACCGAAACGGGTGTGAAAGATGTCTGTATCGCGGGTGGCGTATCGGCCAACAGCGGACTGCGGACGATGTTCGTGGAGGCCGGCAAGAAATATCACTGGAATACCTTCATCCCCAAATTCGAATACTGTACGGATAATGCGGCCATGATCGCGATCACGGGATACTACAAGTACCTGGATGGACAGTTTTCAGAGTTGTCGGTGGGGGCAAGTGCGAGAGCGGAATGGTAGAGAAGGCTGCAAGCTACAAGCTGTAAGCTACAAGGCGATTCTGTGCAGCATTTGTTTTGCCGGATCATTCGGCATCGTTGTCGGGGCTACTTGCTTTTGGCTGCTAGCTATTCTGAGTAAATAACAAGCACTCATTTTAATAGGATGAAATGAGGAATCCGCACAATATTCAGCGAAATCTGTGGAAATAAAAAAATCGTTGCGCCGCTGCGTCGTAGCGTCGTTGCGTGAAAATGTACTTTGTCGAATTCATATTTCAAATTCAAACAATTCACCGTTCATCAGGATAAATCCGCGATGAAGGTCACCACCGATGCCTGTTTATTCGGGGCGTGGGTGGCGGATGATATGAAGCGGATACAACCGGAACGGATCCTGGATATCGGAACGGGTACGGGATTGCTGGCGCTCATGGCCGCACAGATCTGTAGTGATGCGGTCATTGATGCAGTGGAGATCGAAGGAGGTGCGGCGGCACAAGCCACTGAAAATTTCAAGGCCTCGCCCTGGGCTGACCGGATCAGATCACATCATACAGATATACGTAACAGCATATTCAAAGAACAATTTGACGCGATCATCTGTAACCCTCCTTTTTATGAGAATGAACTGGCCTCACCGGATACCAAACGGAATATGGCACATCATGCCGGAGGATTGCTGCTGCAGGACCTTCTTCCCCTGATCGGTCAGCAACTCGCGGCTGACGGGAAAGCATATGTGTTATTGCCTGCAAAAAGGAAATCGGAGATCCCTGCTTTGCTGGAAAAGAATGGCCTGCAAGCCGATAGCTGGGTTTGGGTGAAACAAAGTCCTGCCCATGACCCTTTCCGGATCATGATCCGTTGTGGTCATAAAAATGCGGAGGACGTATCCACTCCTGAATCAACGATCATCATTGAAGAATCTCCCGGTAAATACACCGAAGCGTTCGTTGGGTTATTAAAGGACTATTACCTCTACCTCTGATCAGTTCTTTCCCGCAGCATAATCCTCCAGATAACTATATCCGGGTGTCAGCTTTCCATCCTTTGCCATGGTGGCGCGGTCGAGCACCGGAGAACCGCCTTTGACGATATCTTCCAGTACGAACTTGATCAGCTGTTCCCCGAAGTAACGGGAGGCGTCACGGGGCAGCTCATTGGGCAGGTTGCCCACGGCCATGATATCGATCGAACCGGGAATATAAGGTGCGGTCTTCTGTAAGGTCTTTTTGTCGACCCCGTAGATCGGATCGGCGATGCTTTGGTCGCCCAGGTTGATCGGCACAGATCCATCGGCATCATCAGTAATATCGGCAATGGTCTGGATGATGAAACTGTCATCCACCGCATGCTCTTTTTCAAAAAGCCGGGGCATGGTCTTGTCCCAGTACACTCCGTTCATCAGGATATCTGTCTGCTCCGTATACGGCAGGAATTTGCAGCGGTATTCGCCCGGGTTAGTGTGGAAATCTTCCCGGTTATACTTGCCTGTTACTTTGTGCTCATAGAGGTCGGCCCCTTTCAACTGGGTATAGACCGGGTATGAAAAGCGCTTACGCATATAATCTTCCGGCTCCACTTCGTGGATACCCATGAGGTTCATGATCTCCAGAATGCCATGTGCTACCCGACCGGAACCGGTGACCGCGATCTTGACATTGGGTAACCTGAGACCAAAATACGTATGTATTAATTCCCTGAAACTGCGCTGTTTATGAACCCTGTCTAAAGTAAATAATCCGGATCTGCTGCCATAAGCCATCATCCCGTTATGTGCGCCTACCACTCCTGCAAAGAACCCGAAGCCGATGATACGCTGGCCGTCTTCATGCTCCAGGCATTCGTAATCGATCAGGCGGATCTTCTTATCCAGGATGGTCTTCAGGAGTCCCTGATTATGGGGTTGTTTTTTCTTGGTATGGGAGAAGAACAGATAGGTCTTGTCCGGGATCAGCTGAGAAACGGGCACTTCCTTGATCCCCAGCAGGATATCACACTCACTGATATCCTCCTTCACTTCCACACCTGCCAGGCTGTATTCCCGGTCAGAAAAGCAGCGGGTTTCTGAATGCTGGGCTATGATCCGGATATGGGGGGCATTCTTATGGATCCACTTGCACTGGGCTGGGGTCAGGGCCACCCGGTTGTCGGCTGGCGTCTTCCCTTCCCGAATTAATCCGATGCTGGTCATATGGCAGTTACACGTTGATTAGGAGCGCAATGTAGAAATTTCAGGCCGAACTTCCCCTGATTCCCTCCCCTGAACCCCTCTGTGGCATAATAAATGTTGTAACTTTGACCGCAGAAACAAGCTACCCGCGGTTACATTTCCACGTTTAGAACTTACAGATAAAAAAGGCCTGAAATGATGAGATCCTGTTTTTTCCTGCTGATGTTGGCCGCGGTTGCATGGACGTCCTGTAACCCGGACCACTCAACCCAGCCTAACGGAGTGTATAAACTCAGTTATGGCGACTCCATTTTATACCTCCGCAGTTCCGGGAACCAGGTTTATAACCCGACGGAAGTGCGCCCGGGCACCTATACCGCTTTCCCGGAAGGGATCGATATTGACCCGTTATCGGGTGCGATCAGGGTTGATAACAGTGAGACCGGTCTCCGCTACCGCATCACACATACTGCTACGGATGGCACGGTAACGAGTACGAACGTAGTGGTTTCGGGTATCACTTTCTTCGACCATTATTTCCATTTATCTACCGGCGATTCGATCGCCTATCCTGTATACAATGCCAGCGCCAGTAAAGTACTTCCGGTCGCGGGTTCCACTTTTGATGATGGTAACAGCGCCAATTCCGGCGGCTGCTCCGTCCGGACCGACAATGGCCGCATCAATCTGAACGCTTGTGTCCGAAACGGCGTTTTCGGAAACACCCCGCAGAATGATGTACGCAGGGACTTCGATATTTTCTACCGACTGAACGACGGCAGCAATAAAACGCTGAACAAACTCAAGGTCCGCCTCTATTATTACGAGTACATGTCTGATGTTCCGCCGGACATTCTTCAGACCCTTCAGGACCGTGAAACCGACGGCGTTTTTCTGCGCGAAAATCAGGCGACCGTTTCCATGGTAGCAGCACGTCTCGCCCGCAGTACCAAGCCCCGTCCTCCCTGTGTGATTATTATTGCACATTAATCGTCCTGCAGTTTATATTTGATGGGTAATTTTTACTCATCATGCAAAGGTTCGCCCTGTCCATACTGCTGACCCTGGTCCTGTTGTTCTGCTTTTCGCAGAATGGGCGCCATGAGCAAGACCGTTTGCTGATGGATGAATACCGGGTTGCGGATGCGCAATACCGGAGACTTCAGGAAGACGCGCCGGATACCACCCTCACGGAGAAAGAAGAAGAGCGGCAGAATATGGAGGCGCTGCAGCAATTCAACAGGCTGATCCCTGCGCTGGAAAAAGCCGGTAATGATTCGCTGCGATTCCATAGTCTTATCAAAGCCGGCCGTTTAGCCCATTATTTCGACAGCCTGGAAACCGCCATGGAGTATTATCTCCGCGCGATCAGCTTATACGCAAAACTCCCTGGGATATCCGACAGTTTCTTATTCAAACCTTATTTATTCGCGGGCCGTATCTACTATCAGCGTGATCAGTTCGACTCGGCGCTCGTTTGTTTCCGCAAAGCTGACCAGATCAATGATGCGGCAGGCGGCAAACTCCGTGAATCCAGCAGACTGTATAACCTGCTGGGCGTGCTGTTATATGAGACGGGTAATTACAGACAGTCGGAGAATTATTTTGAAAAAGCCCTTGCCCTGCTTTCTGATTCCAATCCGGACGACCGCTACCTGCTCGTGAATTTCAACAGCAACATCGCATCGATCCTGATCAACCTGGAAGAATACAAGCAGGCGGAAGCGCGGTACCAGAAACTACTGTCCTACGGTTTATACAGCAATGAGATCTGGCATAATCTCGGTATCATTCATTTGCGCATGAACGAGCCGCAGCAGGCGATCGTTTATTTCCGGAAAGTGAATTATGGCGACAGTAAGCAGAATATCGATCTGAATTATTACAAAGGGATCGCTTTTTCTCAACTCGGTCAGCCCGATAGTGCGAACCGCTACCTGCAACTGGCCTTATCAGAGAACACGCGCTGGAACGGCAGCCGCCGGTCCGTCAGCCATGGTCTGATCCTGAAATACACAGCAGATGAGCTTTTCCGAAACAGGAAGTATCAGGATGCCGCGGTGCAGTATCAGCAGGCCATTCTTCAATTCAGTCCTGATTACAATAACGAGGATCCGGTGGATAATCCCGGCGTCTTTACAAATGTATTCTCCTATATCAATCTGTTCAATACGCTGCTGTCCAAAGCGGCCTGTTATGATAGTTTGTACAGTGCCAAAGCGGATATCAAGTTGCTGAACTCCGGTCTGGATGCCTACCGCGCCGCATTCGATCTGGCCGATCACGTGGAAAGGACTTACGACTCTGACGAAGCGCGTTTGTTCCTGAATAAGATCAAGTACACGGCGCATAACCGTCCGATCGATGTTTGTATCCGATTATATGAACTGACCAAGAAAAGGAAATACCTGGAGAATGCTTTCCAGTTCGACCAGCAGAATAAAGCATCGATCCTTGCCCTGAATGTGCAGGAGAATGAATGGCGCAACAGTCAGGGTAATGCCAGCAGCTTACTCTCTATGGAAGCCAACCTGCGTACTTCCATCACCCGGTATGCACTGAAAGCTTCACAAGTGAACGATAGTGCGCAAACGCAGGCTATCAATGCCAATGTGCGTGACCTTGAGATCCAGCTGGGAAAAGTACAGGATGCGATCAATAATGATCCGGTATACAGCCAGCGAATGAGTTCGGTGAAGATCCCTTCGGTACAAAGTCTGCAGGAGAAGCTGGACAACACGACTGCGCTGCTCTCCTATCATTTATCGCAAAGGGACCTGTTGATCCTGGTGCTGACGAAAAACAATCTGCAGTATTACCGTGCACCGTACACTGCGGGCTTTTTCAGGCAGGTGGAAGCACTCAAAGCATCCCTGCACCAGAATAACGGAACGGAACGTTACAGTGGCAGTGAGGTAGCGGATACACTTTACAAAACCCTGATCTTCCCGTTGAACCATGAGATCACGCCGCTGGAGCGACTGGTCATCATACCGGATGATGAACTGAACTATCTTCCTTTCGAAGCGCTGCAGGATGAGAATGGCAAATACCTGGTGGAGAAATTCTCCGTACAATACCAGTATTCAGCGGCATTGCTCGGCTCTGACAGGCATGAAGCAAAACCCGGTCCCATTGGGGCTTTTGCGCCATTCGCTTCAGAAGGATATCATTTGAACCAACCGGACGGCCTGAGTAAACTGCCTTCTTCCGGAGATGAGATCAGCGGATTGAAGGGAGATATTCTGAAAGATGGAGCGGCACTGAAAAAAACGTTTCTCGATAAAGCGAATCATTACGATATCATTCATCTGGCCACGCATGCGAGTGTGGACAATACCACGCCGCTCCGATCCTATATCGCGTTCTCGCCCGCAGTACCGGATTTTCGTTTATACGCCAGTGAGATCTATAACCTGAAACTCGATTCCACCCGGCTGATCATCCTGAGTGCCTGTGAAACCGGTGACGGCCGGCTGGTAAAAGGCGAAGGACTGATGAGTCTTTCCCGCGCCTTTGCTTATGCGGGTTGTCCGAATATCATTACTTCATTATGGAAAGCGGAAGATAAAACGACCACGTTCCTTACGGGGCGCTTGCATCATTACCTGGAAAAGGGATTGACACGTGATAAAGCGTTGCAGCAGGCCAAGCTCGATCTGCTGAAAAGCAACGACATCGATCCGCGACTCAAGACACCGAACTACTGGGCCCACTTACTGTTCATCGGAAATTATGAACCGGACTACCATCGCTCCAACTGGTGGTGGATCGGGCTTTTCATCATCATTGCCACTGCCGGTTACCTGTATATTAAAATGAAATCCCGGCGTTCAGACAAAATCGCCTGAAGCCGGGATCCTCGCTCTTCACTGTCCTGACTTGACTATCATTACTGATGCAGGGTGATCGCCGGGAGATGTGTGTCTTCCCGGTTACGCACCACAACATTCTGGATGGTTGTGTCGAGGTAATTATTCTGGCCCTGAATGACCACTTTATAAGTACCGGCGCTGAGGCCCATGATCTTGAACTCACCTTCCCTTTCAGGAATAGCAGTTGCGGTATCCGTTCCTTTGATCGCAAGTACGATCGGGTTGGCGGCACGGGGCAATACTTTTCCTTCGATCTCACCGGAAGTACTGCGGGTGAAGATCTTGATGCTTGATTTCAGACGGTAGCCATGGTTGTTACCGGAGCCACTGTTATCCACCTGAATGGATCGGCTGGCATCGAAATCGATCCAGAACATGATCTGATTGGGAGGCAGGATCTCAAAGTTGCCGCCTTCCAGGTTGGCCACGACCTGACGGTCTTCACTTTTCACAGTGAGCGGTGATCTTTGTCCGTTCACCATCACACTGTTCTGTGTACCCAGGGTCAGTCTGATCTTTTGTACGCGGCCTGTGGGCAATGTACCGGTAGCGAATAAAGTATCCAGTCCGTTACGGAACTGCAGGATATTGTATACGCCGGGATGGATGCTGAGGCTTACCCAGCCATCATTGGGGAGTGTATCATCTTCCAGTTTCACTTCAAGGCTTTGCAGATCGAGGAAGATGCTGTCAAAAACAGGTGTTTGGTGGTCGGTCAGAAAAATGCGCGCGGTGTGTGGTTTTCCGAGTGCGGCCTGGCTACCGGCAGGGCCATTGGACCTTTCTTTCTGGCAGGCATAGAAAACAATGCTGGCGGCCAGCAGAAGGATCGCACTGATACGGGATGTCATTTTCATACTTTCAATTTTCATGTTCACAATAGTGTTTACAGATATTGGTCAACACCATTGATCCGGATGTAACCACTGTTTTGCGGACAATTTATACCATTGAAATTCAGCCCTATACGCACAAAAAAGCCCCCGGTTGTTCCGGGGGCCTGCCACTTACCATTGCTTATCCTTAGCGCCATTTCAGTCCCGACGATGCTGTCGGGACCTGGTGCTATCCCGGCCGGCGACATTTCAGTCGCTGCGCCGGGATTAGCGCCATTTCAGCAGTTTGACCTGCCGGATGAGTTTATTGCTGACCTTATCGTGATACAGGTGAGCGGGATCGTTCTGAATTTTATGGAGCAGTTCTAGCGACTGATCGAAATCCTTGTTGCGGACGTATGCCAGTGCAAGATCATACTCTGCCTGATCCTTTAATATGGACCCTTTCACGGATTGTTCCAGACTGATCACATGACTGAAAGCTTCGATCGCCTTCGGGAAATTATCCTGTTCAACATAAGCATTACCTGCAAGGAAAACTGTTTGTGCATCATTGCTGCCGGCAGCGAGTATGGTCACTTTTTTATAATCCTTATTTCGATAAGCTTCTTCCACTGCGGTGCTGCTGGTGCCAGTTCCGCGGAGGTCACTCAGTTCATACTGGCTGTAATTATCATTGAAAACGCGGTTGGAAGAAAGCTGATAAAAATTATAGGCGAAGAACATGCCCACCACAAGGATGATGCTGGCAGCCGCTGCCACACTGTAACGCAGGATACGGCGGACGGGGGTGATGGAGCGCACCGGAGGTGCCATCTCATCCATCATCTGACGATGAATGGAAGATACCTGCTGCTGCATCCCGTAGATCTTCACGGCTTCTCGGGTAGCGAAGAGGTCTTCCAGTTGTTCCTGCAACTGCGCGTCAGCAGTGAGTCGCTTTTCAAGCGTTGCTTTGTCGCTGCCCTGCAGTTCACCATCCAGGTATTGTACCAGGACTTCAGGAGAATATGGAGTAGAATTATCCATGCAAGAGATTTTTTAAGGTTTGTTTCAGTATCGGTTTTTCAAGGATCATTTTTTCCAGTTGTTTCAGGCATTTGTACTTCTTGTTCCGCACCACCTGTTCGTTCTCGTAATCCAGCAGGTCCAGGATCTCGCGCATCGACAGGTTCTCATAATAGAACGCGAGCAGGATCTTCTTACAGGTGTCGCCCAGTTGTCCGACCAGGTCCACCACCTGTGCCCTGCTTTCGCGGT
>JAKPSI010000086.1 GCA_029555415.1 Bacteroidota bacterium
TACGATCCTGAAGGATTATGGTGAGCAGAAATACATGATCAGCATGACGCAGGCGGAATGGAAACAGTCGAACCGGAAATATGATTCCGTCACTTTTGCTTATTTCGAGGAATATAAAGTGATCCAGGGCTATAAATGCCAGAAGGCTGTGGGTACATTGAAGGATGGCAAGACCTTTACCGTTTTCTTTACAAGGGACCTGCTGCCTGTGAACCGTGATTTTCAGTACCTGAACAGGAATCTGCCCGGACTGGCCATGCAATATGAAGCTTCCATGGGCTCTTCCATGGTGACCTATACCGTTTCCAGCATCAATTTCAATATTGTGCCGCAGGCAAAGCTCGATCTGCCTAAATCCGGTTACAGGGTCATGACTTATGATGAAAGTAAAGCGGCCCGTTCAGGCCAGCGCCCTTAGCGGCGGGTTTGCGCATTGGGGTTGAACGTCACCTTGTCCATGATCAGTTTCTTACGCAGGGGTACTGTGTAAGTGGTGCGTCCGTTCTGATACGAAATGGTCGTATTCAGATTGGTGTAATGAGGGGTCTGCTGATTGATCACCTGACTGCCACGGTAAACATAACCGGAGCGCAGGGAGAAATTCGTCTTGGAAGAAACAGCCTTATCAGTAAGCAGGGAATGACGAACGCCACCGGTTTTAACACGGCCGTCGCCCAGTGTTGCAAATGCACCCGCAGCAGTAATGGCCAGTAACAGGGTTACAGCCAGCTTCTTAGGCAGATTTGTACTGAAAATATGACGCTTATTAAGGCTCATGATTTACAAAACTATAACAAAAAGGGGTATTAAAAAAACCGTTTGTCCAGAACTTTAGTATTGTATTAACGCCCCGGGCTGCTAAATTGTTACATCCGCGGCAGGAAAAAAAGCCTCAATTTTACACAGTTGGGGAAAACTTGGACCCTTTTAAAGCGGGAACCTTTGGTAACTTGTTGAAAATGGGTGTTTCAGCACCCGGTAGTTCTTCCCCTGTATTTTTCAGCTGTTCCCGGTTTCCGGCCTCCCGGGCGGACCTGCTGATCCACCTAAAACCTGAAACCATGAAAGATAATCCATACCGCGAAGACAGGGACCAGCTGAACGAACTCCTCCGTCAGTACAAGAACCTGAAGAACGGTCTAGGTCATAGTTTCCTGGAAGAAGAAGCCTTCGAAAAGATCATCAGTTATTTCCAGGAAAAAGAAGATTATCCGCGCGCCATGGAGGCTGCCGGTTTCGCGATCGATCAATTCCCTTATTCTGCCATGCTGCTGGTCAAGAAAGCTGATATCCTGCTGGCCATGCGCCGTTATCAGGACGCGCTGGATGTACTGGATGAAGCCGCTTTGTATGATGGTTCCGATATCAATCTCTATATCCTGAAAACGGACGCTTATCTCGCGCTCGATATGCAGGAAAAAGCGGTGGTGCTGCTGGAAGAAGCGTTGGGCCTGTTCGAAGGGGAGGAAAAGATCGAATTGTTATTTGAACTGGCGGATGTATATGATGACTATGAGGAATTCGATAAGGTCTTCGATTGCCTGAAAGTGGTGCTGACGGAAGACAGGAATAATGAAGAAGCCCTGTACAAGATCTGTTTCTGGACAGATTTCACCGGCCGCAATGAAGAAAGTATCCGGCTGCATCAGTCCATCATCGATGATTATCCCTACAATGAACTGGCCTGGTTCAACCTTGCCGCGGCTTATCAGGGATTGAAGCTGTACGAAAAATCGATCGATGCTTATCAGTACGCGATCACGATCGATGAAAAATTCGATTATGCCTACCGGAACATGGGCGATGCTTATATCCGGCTTCGTAAATACAAGGAAGCGATCGAAGCGCTGGAGAAAGTGATGGAACTTTCCAAGCCCGAGGATGTGATCTATGAAGCGATCGGCCATTGTTATGACCGGATGAAGAAACATGCGCAGGCAAGGTTCTATTACCGCAAGGCGGCACACCTGCATCCGGAAGACAGTAAACTCTTTTATAAGATCGCGTGTACCTATTTCAACGAAGGACAGTGGGAGAGTTGCGCCAGGCAACTGGAAACCGCGTTAAGGATCCAGCGCAATCAGGCGGAATACAATCTGCTGATGGGTGAGTGTAAGGCCCAGTTGGGGTTGTATCGGGATGCGGTACAATATTTCTCGAATGTGGTAAGGGTCCGTTCCCGCAATGCTGCGGGATGGGAAGCCCTGCTTCGTTGTCTGTACAAAGGTGAATTCTATGAAGAAGGACTGGAGCAGGTACAGGCCGCATTGGTGGTAACAAAGAATAAACCCATTTTCCTTTTCTATAAAACGGCCATGTTATTCGCCATGGGCAAGACCAAGGAAGCGCTGTTGCAACTGGAAAGCGCAATGGAGGCAGCGCCGAGACTCCTCAAGCGATTCGTGGAGCTGAATCCTTCCGTAATGCAGAATCAGCTGGTGGTTGATGTGGTGGCACGGTACAAAAGGAATAAGTCGATCTGATCCCAACCTTCATTCGTAACAGGGATCAGGCTTACTCTGCTGAATCTTCCCTATTTTTGCGCGCCTGCAATCCTTCAAAACGGAAAAACAAAAGCGTATGCACATGAACTTCAATCTCACGCAGATCCCCGAAAGAAAAAAGAAACCCCGTACGTCCGGCATTACCATGGTCATGGATAAAGGACTCAGTGTTACGGAAGCCCAGAATTTCCTGAGTGTCGCGCATCCCCACGTGGATATCGTGAAACTCGGATTCGGTACTTCTTTCGTTACCCCTAACCTTCGTGAGAAACTGGAAGTATACCGTGGCTACGATATCCCTGTTTATTTCGGCGGCACTTTGTTCGAGGCCTTCCTGATCCGTAATCAGTTCGAGGATTATATCAGTGTCTGCAAGGATTTTGGCATCAGTTATATGGAAGTAAGTGATGGTTCCATCACCATCCCGCATGCGGAGAAATGCGGATATATCGAGAAACTCACCAAACACGGAACGGTACTGAGTGAAGTGGGCAGTAAAGATGCCGCGCATATCATTCCTCCCTATAAATGGATCGAACTCATGCGCGCTGAACTGGAAGCGGGCGCCAGCTATGTGATCGCGGAAGCACGTGAAGCCGGTAACGTTGGTATCTACCGCGGCAGCGGTGAAGTACGTGAAGGGCTGGTACAGGAGATCCTGACCCAGATCCCTGAAGAGAAGATCGTTTGGGAAGCACCACAGAAAGCACAACAGCTCTATTTCATTGAACTGATCGGCGCCAATGTCAACCTGGGTAATATCGCCCCTTCCGAAATGATCGCCCTCGAAGCGATGCGTATCGGTCTGCGTGGTGATACGTTCAGTCTCTACCTCGATAAAAAAGAAAATGCCTGATGCGTTTATTCGGTCTGATCGGTAAATCCCTGACACATTCCTTTTCGAAGAATTATTTCACGAAGAAGTTTGAACAGGAAGGGATCACTGATTGCCGCTATGAACTGTTCCCGCTCGACAGCATCCGCGAATTCCCTTCTTTACTCGCAGCTTATCCTGAACTGGAAGGGCTCAATGTGACCATCCCTTATAAGAAAGATGTGATCGCTTATCTGGATGACCGTTCGGGTATCCCTGCCGGACTGGAAGCCTGTAACTGCATCCGGATCCGCAATGGAAAGAAAGAAGGATTCAATACGGACCATACCGGGTTTGAAAAAAGTTTCAGTCCGGGTCTGAGCCCTGATCATCAACATGCATTGGTGCTGGGCAATGGCGGCGCTACGGCAGCGGTCGTGCATGTACTTCAAAAACTCGGCATCACTTATGAAGTGGTCAGTCGCGAAATGCATGAAGGTTCCACGCTGACCTATCAGCAGCTGACACCGGAACTGATTCAGACCCATACGGTCATCATCAATACGACCCCGCTGGGTATGTATCCAGCATCTGAGACCTTTCCACCGATCCCTTATGAGCATCTTTCACCTGCTCACTATTTGTATGATCTGGTCTATAATCCTTCAGAAACACTCTTCATGAAAAAGGGGATGGAGCATGGCGCGCATGTATCGAATGGCGCAGATATGCTGGTGATACAGGCGGAGGAAAGCTGGAAGATCTGGAATGAAGGGAAGTGAGCTGCAAGCTACAAGCTACAAGCTACAAGCTACAAGCTGTAAGCAGATCCGTCTGAATTCAAAGATCAATTCTGATTGAAATTTTCGTTGCGCCGCCGCGTCTCAGCGCCGTTGCGTGAAACATCTGCATGTTCTGCGATTTAAGCTGCGTGAAATCTTATTGGCCGAATTTTGCCTTCGCTTCATCCGGTAAGGGAGTGATCTTCTTCTTACCATAATCAAAACAGATCATAGTAGTGCAGGCATTGACAACGGTCACGCGTTTGCCATCGGTTTCCTTTTCCAGTTTATAGTACAATTCAAAACCGACCTTGCCGCATTCGGCTGTGGCAACTGAAGCAAAGACCGTATCACCATAATGCAATTCACTTTTGAATTCAATGGTCACATCGCTCATGATCAATCCGGTGCCCGCGAATTGTAATTCTGTATAACCGAACTGATGCAGGTACTGCATACGCGCCTCATGCAGCAGGCTCAGAATGGAATCATTCCCTACATGGTTACCATAATTGATATCCGTAATGCGAACGGGGATGCTGCAGGTGAATGCGCGGGAAGCGAATCCTTCGGGGAATTCAAGACGGGTCCTGGCCATTATTTTTTCAGCTAAAATAATCCTTCTGGATTTGTGTGGCGAAACGGATCAGTTTTCCTGGAGCGAGTTCACCAGGGAAAGTACATCCATGAAATTGCCGGATGAAGGGGCTGCCATGGCACCTGCCACTTTAGCGCGCCATTCCTTGACCTGATCGGTACAACCGGGATCACTATCCTCACCACTGACGCAGCAGAGCAGGCTGCCCCATTTGCGGGAGATACGGATGAGTTTGCCATCCGGGGTCATCAGCAAAACATAGCGGGTGGAGAGATTGGTATCATTGGATACTTTAATGGCGGGCTGATTCACTTCATTGCAGGCCATTTCCTGATAGGTCTGCGCAGGGTTCAGGTTACCGGCAGGTGCGGCCAGTGAAACGGGTTCATCCAGTTGAATGAAAGAACGCTGCACACGACGGCTGATGGCGCCCATATCGATGCTGGCGTAAGTATGTTTGCTTTCTTCGAGTGCCTGATCATCACGCTGCTGATCGGTTTGTGTTGAGGCGGTCCCGGTGTTATCCGATGAGGTATTGGTATTTACAACGGGGCCGGACTTCAATACGGGATTGGAAGCTATATCCTGATCTTTCGAGGTGCTGTTCTTAAAATAACTGAGTGCACCCCAGGTCAGGAAACTGATGATCGCGGCAGCTGCGGCATATTTCAACCAGGGAATGCGGAATGTTTTTGCGGGAGCACCGTTTTCCTCAAGCGCAGCGGCGATCTGTTGCCAGGCATTTGACGGAGGTGTTACTTCCAGCTCTTGTAATCTGCGCGGGAAACTGAGGCCGGAAGCGAATCCATCCAGTGCGGCAGCGATGTGCTGCCAGGTATGGGCGGGTGCCGGCACTTCCATATCATGTAAACGCCGCGGGAATACCATTCCTGAGTCAGATGCATCCAGTTCGGATGCGATTTTGTCCCAGATCCCTGCGGGCGGGGGAACTTCGTGCGTTAATAATTTATTTCTTGTTTCGTTGTTCATGGGTTGTAACGGGCTTCACCATCACTGTTCAGAAATTTTTTGACCATCTCCTGCAGTATCACTTTGGCTCTGGACAATTGCGATTTGCTGGTCCCTTCACTGATGCCGAGCATATCGGCGATCTCTTTGTGTGTGTATCCTTCGACCACGTACATGTTGAAAACGGTGCGGTAGCCGGGGGATAGTTCCTGCACAAGGGCCATGATATCGCGGGCGGCCAGATCGTCCAGTACGGAAATGGATTTTCCTTCGATCGTATTCTCTTCTTTTTCCGTAACGGGCATCAGGTATTTCTTGCGGCGGAAATGTTCGATCGCCGTATTCACGAAGATCCGGCGAACCCAACCGTCGAAAGAACCATCGCCACGGTAACTGTCCAGCTTTTTAAAGACCTTGATAAAACCTTCCTGGAGGATGTCCTCAGCCTCTTCGGCTTTACCGGCGTAGCGGAGACAAACAGCGTACATACGGGGAGAGAAACGGCGGTACAATTCTTCCTGCATCCGCCTGTTGCCTTCGATGCATCCACTAATTAAGTCGCTTTCCGTTATATTTTGGTTGCGTTCGGTGCTCAATCGTTTTAATTTTTTTCCAGATGGTTCAAAAATGCTACCAGTTTTTCGGTGGCCTTCCGGCGGTGGCTGTACCGGTTCTTCTCTTCCATGGTCATTTCCGCGAAACTTTTATCGGCCCCGAGGGGGATAAAGACCGGGTCGTAGCCAAAACCCTTGCCGCCCCGGCGTTCTTCCAGAATGATCCCTTCACAAATGCCTTCAAAGCGGGTTTCAAGGCCATTGATGATCACAGAGATAACGGTCCGGAA
Source organism: Bacteroidota bacterium (assembly GCA_029555415.1). Taxonomy (GTDB): domain Bacteria; phylum Bacteroidota; class Bacteroidia; order Chitinophagales; family Chitinophagaceae; genus JAKPSI01. The sequence continues at coordinate 6,512 of JAKPSI010000086.1, forward strand.
GCGGGCACTGCGGTCGGTCTTTCCGGCCAAGTTAATCAAAAGCTTATCAATATTATCGTCGAATGAGCGGCTCTCTCCGGCGTAGCGGGCGCTTTTAACGCCGGGTTCGCCATGGAGGGATGTTACTTCAAGGCCGGTGTCTTCGCTGAAACAATTGGTCTGTTTCATGTCCCAGATGACCTGTGCTTTTTCACTGGCGTTGGCTTCCAGGGTATCATGGGGTTCGGGGATATCGATATCGATACCGGCTTCTTTGAGGGTGAGCAGGCTGATGGAGGCGGGGATGACCGCCCGGATCTCATCGGCTTTGTGCTGGTTATTGGTGGCAAAGATGAGGTTCATGCGGGGCTCAGACGTTGAAGAGCCTGCGTAGGCAGACCCAAAGTTTACTTTTAAGGACCTTATCCTGTTCCACTTCAGATAATGAAGGGGCGTACAGGTAAGAGACCTGATTGAAAGGCTGGATCTGGAATGCGGGGAAACTGACCGGCAGTCCATAAGCTTCGGGTTCAACGCCGAAAAGCAGGGTGATGCGGCCCTTTATTTTTTCAGTGACTTTTTTATGGTCCAGTCCGCCGGCTTGCCGCAGGTTGATGATCGCTACATCGGCGAGGCTGAGTTTGCAGGCACCCAGGATACCGGTAAGGAAACTGAGTTCCGTATCGGGCAGGTGAACGGCATCGGCATGGTCCACGATCACGATCACCTGCTTCAGATTTTCACCCAGCCATTTCCATTGCGGAGCATTGGCAGGTTTGATATCCGGAGCTGCTGCAACAGGTGCTGCAACAGGCGTTGTAGTCATGATCGCGGCAGGTGATTCCGGAATGGATTTTCCGGAACCATGCTGCAGATCGACCAGGACTTTACCGTACAGGCCGGCGAGCATTTCTTCATTTAATTCGATGTGATCAAGATCCATGTTGCCGTTGATAATTATCGCTAATGGGTGTTAGCTTTTTTTCGTTTCTTTGAGTTGACAAAATTAACCATTTATGATCGCTACTCTTGATATTTCAGTTACAAAAGCGGAAAGCAGCAAGTTAAAGGATCTGAATCCCGATAACCTTCCTTTCGGGAAATTTTTTACGGACCATATGCTGGAGGCGGATTGTGAGAACGGTGAGTGGAAGAAC
>JAKPSI010000091.1 GCA_029555415.1 Bacteroidota bacterium
TTACGTGTATGTATACCCGTGGAATACCATCGAGGAGGTATTCGCAACGATCCGGAAATACGGGAAGGACAGTGAAACGATCAACGTTATTTATGTGATCAATGAGCAGGGTGAATTACTGGATGATATCCGCATCCGTGATTTCATCCTGAATCCACCGGATAAAAAAGTTTCAGAGCTGATGGATGAAAGATTCGTGGCGTTGCATCCGGAGGAGGATCAGGAATCGGCCAGCGAAGTGTTCAAGATGAATAATCGTGTAGCCATGCCCGTTGTCAGTCGCAGTAATAAACTGCTGGGCATCGTTACGATCGATGATATCCTGTGGGTGGCGAGTGAGGAGTTCAGCGAGGATATGCAGAAGATGGGAGGTACCAACGCGCTGAATGAACCGTATCTCGAGATACCGTTGTTCAAACTTTTCAAAAAACGGGTCGTATGGCTCGTCGTATTATTCCTGGGTGAGTTACTTACCGCAACGGCCATGGCTTATTTTGAAGATGAGATCAAACGTGCCGTTGTGCTGGCGCTTTTCGTTCCGCTGATCATCTCCAGCGGTGGCAACAGTGGTTCCCAGGCATCCACCCTGATCATTCAGGCAATGGCAGTGGGTGAGATCACACTGCGTGACTGGTGGCGGGTCATGCGCCGGGAGATCCTTTCCGGACTCATGCTGGGTACGGTTCTCGGCCTGATCGGTTTCCTCCGGATCATGTTCTGGCATTCATTTGATCCGGAATTATATGGTACACACTGGGTTGCGATCGGCATCACCGTATCTTTGACCCTGCTTGGAGTGGTGCTCTGGGGAACACTTTCTGGCAGTATGCTGCCCATGGTGCTGAAGCGATTCGGAGCCGATCCGGCAGTTTCATCAGCCCCTTTTGTGGCAACATTGGTAGATGTGACCGGACTCATCATCTATTTCTCGATCGCTTTCCTCCTGCTCAGCGGGAAGCTTCTTTAAAACGGTTCTTGCTCTGATCTGTAGCGATGTCAATGACCTTATCCGGTAAGGCTCGTTGTTCGTTTACACTGTTTGTATTCACTAACTTGCAACATTAAATAAAAAGAAATCATCATGTGTGGAATTGTTGGATATACCGGGCCCAGAGAAGCTTATCCTGTTATCATCAAAGGGTTGAAGCGACTGGAGTACAGGGGGTACGACAGTACCGGGGTGGCTTTGCAGAACGGAAGTTTGAGGGTTTATAAAAAGAAAGGCAAAGTGGCGGAGCTGGAAGAATCCGTTGTCGGCAAAGACCTGCATGCGCATGCCGGTATCGGACATACGCGCTGGGCTACACATGGTGAGCCCAGCGACCGGAATGCACACCCGCATCAGTCCGCCAGTGGCAAACTGGCCATGATCCATAACGGCATCATTGAGAACTATGCGCAGATCAAGAAAGAACTGGTCAGCAAAGGATATGTTTTTCACAGCGATACGGATACGGAAGTGCTGCTGAATTTCATAGAAGAGATCCGGAACAACAACCAGTGCGGACTGGAAGAAGCGGTTCGCGTAGCGTTGAAAAGGGTGACCGGTGCTTATGTGATCCTGTTACTGGATGATGAGCATCCGGATACGATCATCGCCGCCCGCAAAGGAAGCCCGCTGGTGATCGGCATCGGTAAGAACGAACATTTCCTGGGCTCAGACGCCTCCCCCATGCTGGAATACACGAAGGAAGTAGTGTATGTGAACGACTATGAACTCGCGATCGTACGCCCGGATGAACTGATCCTGAAGAATCTCGGAAATGAAAAAGTGACACCTTATATCCAGAAACTGGATCTGGAACTGGCCGCGATCGAAAAAGGCGGATATGATCACTTCATGCTGAAAGAGATCTTTGAACAACCGCAAACGATCTACGACTGTCTCCGCGGCCGCCTTGACGCCGCCGCCGGAACCATCACCATGAGCGGCATTCAGCAATATGCCGACCAGATCATCAATGCCAAAAGGATCGTGATGATCGCCTGTGGTACCAGCTGGCATGCCGGACTGGTAGCCGAATACATCTTCGAAGAACTCTGCCGCATCAATGTAGAAGTGGAATATGCTTCTGAGTTCCGGTACCGTAATCCTGTCATTGAAG
>JAKPSI010000102.1 GCA_029555415.1 Bacteroidota bacterium
ATCGGAAGTTCACCTTTCAGGATATGGATCTCATCCAGCTTGCTTTCGATCTTCTGGAGCGTAACAAGGGATGTCAGTTTTTCTTCAACGGAGAATTCTTTAACGTGTGCCATGCTTGATTACAATTTTAAAGTCCTGTGAAGTACTGAACAGGATTTGTTTTTATCGCTGTTTTAAGGACGGCAAAGGTAGGAAATTTTTGGGCTAAAACCTCCTGCAGCAGGTTGATTGTGAACTGTTCACTTTCAAAGTGCCCGATATCTGCCAGCAGGAGCCTTCCTTCCGCGTCAAAAAACTCATGATATTTCAGGTCGGAAGTCACAAACATATCCGCGCCGGCCGCTAAAGCGCTGGAAATCAAAAAACTACCTGCGCCTCCGCAAAATGCCAGTTTTTGCACCGGCCGCCCTGTAAGTTCAGTATGCCGGATAATGCTGAGGCCGAATACCGATTTCAGAAGTTCCAGAACCTGCTTTTCGCTCAAGGGTTCAGGCAAACTGCCGATGATACCCGATCCGATCCCAGGTTGGGCATTGGCCAGCTGATAGCAGTCAAAAGCCACCTCTTCATAGGGATGATCCCTGTGCAGGGCCGCCAAGATCTGCCTTTCCAGATGAGCGGGATACACTACTTCCAGCCGGGCCTCCTGTTCTTCATGTCTTTTTCCGGGTTCTCCCACGAAAGGGTTGGTACCGGTTCCGCCCTTGAAGGTGCCGGTGCCCGTCAGGCTGAAACTGCATTCACTGTATCTGCTGATCGAACCCGCACCGGCTTCAAAAAGGCTGTTCCTGACCGTTTCCAGATGATCTACGGGAACAAAGCAACTGAGTTTGCGGATCGTGCCTGATTTTGGAAACAAAACACTCCTGTTTTGCAGACCCAGCAGGTCTGCCGCTTTACCGTTCACACCTTCGATCACATTATCGAGGTTCGTATGGATCGCATAGACCGCTATATCGTTTTTGATCGCTTTGATCACGGTACGTTCTACATAATTCTTCCCGTTGATCTTCTTCAACCCTCCGAAAATGATCGGATGATGTGCCACGACCAGATTTGCTTTTTTCGCAATGGCTTCGTCGATGATGGCCTCGGTGGCATCCAGTGCGCAAAGGATCCCGGTACAATCCCAGCCGGCCTGGCCGGTCAGCAGACCGGCATTATCATACGACTCCTGCAGCGAAGGCGGGGCGAGGGTTTCAAGTACGGCTGTTACTTCAGCTATTTTCATACAGGAAAGTTAAGGCTTTCACTCTTTCAGGGAATACTTCTTCTTTTTACGTAAATTCAGAGATGGCATTCAACCCTCAATTCCTGGACCTGATCGATAAGGAAGTCCGGAAGAATCTTGGCGGTATCCCGGAGGGAAACCTGAGCCGTTATCAGAAAGCCAAACAGGTATGGCGGGTGAAACATTCGGTCAGCCGTGAACTCTGGCAGATCCTCCTGCAATTGCTGGGCGTGCTTTCTGCAGGACTCGGGCTGAAAGGCTTCCTGATGGCGAATGGGCTGATCGACGGCGGCGTCATGGGCATCTCCTTATTGTTGCAAAGAGAAACCGGCATTTCCCTGTCCCTGCTGATCATCCTGATCAATCTGCCGTTCATGTTACTGGGGTGGAAACAGATCAGTTTTACATTCAGCCTGAAGAGCATCATCGCGATCGGTCTGCTGGCGATCGCCATTGCATTCCTTCCCTACCCGGTTGTTACGCATGATAAACTACTGGTTGCTGTATTCGGTGGATTCTTTATCGGTGCCGGGATCGGATTATCGATCCGGGGCGGTGGGGTGATCGATGGAACGGAGATCCTGGCCATCTTCCTCAGCCGGAAACGCGGACTGAGTGTGGGCGATTTCATCCTCATTTTCAATATTCTCATCTTTTCCCTGGCGGCCTGGCTCCTTTCCGTTGAAACGGCCTTGTATTCGATCCTGACCTATCTGGCCGCTTCAAAAACCATCGACTTCATACTGGAGGGTATTGAAGAGTTCACGGGGGTTACGATCATTTCGCCACATAGTGATGAGATCGCCGAATTCATCAAACACAAAATGGGCAGGGGGTTAACGATCTATTCAGGAAAAAGAGGATATGGCAAGCGGGGTTCCAGCTATGTACCTGTCGACATCATTTTCACGGTCGTAACCCGTCTGGAAGTGACCCGGCTGCATAATGCCATAGAAACGATCGACCCTAACGCCTTCATTGTAAGTCACCGCATCAGTGATACGCGGGGCGGGATGGTGAAAAAACGTCCGCTGAAATAAGGGGGCCGCCCCTGATTGATGTTTATAATACTATTTAGTCGTACCTTATCGGACTATTTCATCCGACCCTGACCGATCAATTGTGCGCCTAAATTGCTTGTCATGATCAAAAGAACCATGGGGAGGATATTACTCTCCTTACTCGTGATCACCGGCCTCGCCGGAACACTTAACAGCAGTACGATCTCCACGAAAGAAAGGAAATCGGCCACCAGCCTGTTGAAAGACTCAAAGGCGGGTATACTGGATGCAGTCAGGGGATTGCATTCGGAACAACTGAATTTCAGAAAAGATATAAACGGGCCTTCGATCAGGGAATGCATCCTGCAGGCTGCTACCAATGAACATCAGTTATGGAAGCAGTTACAATCCACTTTAAAGAAACAGGCGAACCCTGAAATGCGGAAACAGATCGTACTGACGGATGATCAGTTGCTTCAGAATGCGGAGAAAGGGAATTTCGCAACAACAGTTCTGCCCGCGGGAATACTGTACGACTATGCATCGGTTGAGCAGGCTATTACTGCCTTCCGGAAAGAAAGGACCGAACATCTGAAATACATGAAGATGACGACCGAGGATCTCCGCAACCATGTACTTCATACACCCTCCGGCTGGATCGATTGTTACCAGTTGTGTCTGGTCATGGCGGCCGACTGTGCGCATCTGGAAAAGGTGATCAATGGTTTGAAACAGGATCCCCGGTTTCCGGAATGATCAACGCTTCACTAACTTTTTCTGCCCTCTGGTATAAACATCCGGATCATGCCGGCTCATGAGTCTTTCAGGCTGAGTATATGCCGTAAAACCGAATTGGGCATACAAACCCTGCGCGTCTTTTGTAGCCAGAACGAACCGGCGCAGTCCCTGCAATTCAGGATGCCCGGTAATGATCCCTACCAGCCATTTGGATAGCCCCTTCCCCCTCTCTTCCGGAACGATGAACACATCAGCGAGATACGCATAAGTGGCATGATCAGAGATCACACGTGCGAAACCGATCTGCTTTTCACCATGATAAACGCCGAAACACATGGAGTGGCGGATACTTCGTTCAATCGTTTCCACAGGGATGCCAGCAGCCCAGTACGATGTGGTCAGGAATGCATGGATCAGTGGTATGTCCAGTTTTGCAGGGTCCTCCGAGACCGAATATTCTTCATTTCTCCATTCCATATTAAAATGCTTTTGGTGAGGGACCATTGATGATCTTTTCGAAGAACAGCAAACGGCCGTCCCAGGTCATGCCTTCCATCACGATCCTGAAACGTTTGGTCCGGTCGTTATTAAAAAAAATGACCGGGATCTTCGGGTCTGAATTATTCACGAAAATATCCGGCCGCCAGTGCAGGGTGATCCTGTTATCCGCAACATAGGTTTTGTTGCTGTCCGCTCCGGCATAATCAGGAACATAGAATTCTTTTTGAACGGAGTATCCTTCATAATTGAAAAAATCGGTGGAGCTGCTGAAAACACTGGTCAGGTCATCCGGCTTTTTGGTGTAAATGGCCAGTACTCCGTTGGCTCCATTGCCTTCCGCACCCGGAAAGAAGTTGTAAACTTTAACCATGGCGACCTGGGATGGGGGAATGGTGGCGATCATCGCCGCATCCGTTTGCATTTCATCGAGGTACAGGATCATAGGTATACCTGCGATCGAAGTGAGCGAAGTGGTTTGACGGTAATAAACAGTGATATTGCTTCCATTCTCCACCACCCGCACACCCGCGATCTTTGACTGGATGTAGTCAAAGATGTTTCGCGAAATGATCGGACTGGCATTATGCACCAGATCGAGTGTTTTATGTGCCAGGCCTGAAAAAATACCACTGGTGTATTTATCATCAAGCTCCTGAAGCACTGTTTTTCGTACACCCTTCACCGTTACCCCCTGCAACATCGTTCCGTTCGCTTTCAGGTAGGCGTCATAGGCGGCCGACATCATCAGTCTGGCTGAATCACTTCCTGATCCGGGCAGCTGGGGGTAAAGCCGCCAGTCGAACGGCGTCAGCGGAAAAGACCTGTTGATGGAATCCGGACCCGGATAGATATCGATCCATTTATTCTTCTTTCCAACAATGTCACTGATCATCACCCTGGTTTTGCCGTAAAAGATGAGTGAGTCCATGCCGAAAGCCCCGTCCGGTCCGGTATGCATGAATTGTACATGTGTGTTCACGGAATCGCCGGAGGTGAACATCATCAGCAGGTCACGATCTGAGACCGGTCTTTTTGAATCCCGTAAATTGATCTTTCCGGAAACAGTGATGAATGAAGCATCTTTATATGCAGGCTTTGTTGCTGAAAGTTCTGCCAGCTTATTCCAGGTAAAACGCCTCCAGCCCTGGGTCATCAGCAACAGGTCTAGTGCATTCTTAACGGGATCTTCATCCGACGAAAAATAATATGCAGGATCATGAACATACCCTTTCAGGTCATCGGTCAACAATAATGCGGAAATGATATGCTGTTCCCGGTCTCCGCTGATATTGTAATCAGGGTCGGTCACGGAAACAGAAAAACTGCCAACGACCGAATCCGGAAGGGTAACGGACAGATGATTATATCCCTTCGTCCCAAAATTCAGTGTATCTGTTTGAAGCGTCGCTTTCAGACGGTATTCCTGGTTATCGATAAAGGTCAGTCGTTCAGCCAGTGGTATTCCTGAAGCGTTGAATACCGTGACCTGCATGATGCCGGACGGGAATTGTGCGGTCGGGATCACACCAGTGATCCAATCCTGGTTATTCCGGATCACTTGTCTGTAAACCACATGATGCTGCATCTGTCCGATCAGATATGCAGCGGTCTGATCCGGGTCATTGCTATGCTGCATGATATCATAGTATTTACCGCCCGGATCCGGCATGACCCGTAATACGACGCCTTTGGCAGCGGGAGCAGGCAGGTCGAACCTCCGTGTTCCGGCGTATTGATCAGGCTCAGCGTAATAAGTTTCGCCGGCCGCGGGAGTGAGATCGAACATGCCCATTCCTTCATGCGTGGTTGAAAAACCGGCGACAGCCTCTCCCCTGGAATTTTTTATTTGACCGCTCACGGCCTCCGGCGATCCATATTCATTGCTCGCTTTAAAAGCGATGGTATTGAGCATCCCTGCCACAAAATTCCCTCCTTCAGGGAAAAAGCGGATCGACAATACATGTGTACGGGGTGAGGTGGGCTGACCGTTCTTTTTTCCATGGACCATGATCTTCCGGTTCCAGAGATAGGCAGTATCAAAATTCAATTGAGTGGCCGTATAGGCACGGAGAAAATAAGTACCGGAAGTCAGGGTATCCGCCAACTCTACCTGCCCGTTAGCAGTTCCGTAAAAAGCCGGAAAAACCTTCCGGTTCAGGATCTGGCCGGAAGTATTACTGAGTTCTATGTAGATACTGGTGCTGATCGTATCTGGTAAATAATCAGAACTGAGGTAAGCTTTGAACCAAATATTCTCACCAGGCAAATAGTCTTCGCGGTCGGTTTGAACATAGATCTTTTCTATGGGTGTGCGGGCCGACCATTTGTCAAGCATGACCGACGGATCCTGCGCTTTGGCACTCAAAAAGGAAAACAATAGGGACAGCACCCCGAAAAAAGCGGATTTACGAATCATAAGCGTTCAGGATAAGGAATTGAAATTACTTCCTGATTTCTTAATTCAGGCGTTAATTTCAGGCTGAAAATGCAATTTTCCGCCCTGATCCTGAGGCTGCTGTGTTTTAGGGTTTGGAATACCGCTGATTTGGATTATTTTGGTAGCCGATCTCAAAAAACTATGAAAAAACTGTTCATCTTACCTGTACTCCTGCTCTTCCTGCTTGCCGGCTGCAAGAAAAAAGTGGATCAGATCCAGCAGGATCTGGTCATCCAGGCCATGACCAATGGCACCTGGGCCATCACTAAATTCACCCTGAACGGGACCACGATCACGTCAGATTTTTCAGGATACTCCTTTAAATATTACAGCAACAAAACAGTTGATGCGGTACGTAACAGTTCGGTGGAAAAAACCGGTACATGGGATGGCAATGCCAATACCATGACCACTTCCGCCAGTTTTTCAAATGCAGTGTATCCGCTGAACCTTATCAATGGCAACTGGCATATCGATAATAACAGCTGGACCTTCGTAGAAGCCAGCCAGACGGTTGGCAACGAAACCAAAACCATGCGACTCGATAAACAGTAGTCTTCCTGAAGTAAATCCTGCCCTAACCTCACGGTTCTGCCCCGAACATTAAACACGTGGGGATATTTCCTGTCAAACCGCTGTATGAACTGAGATGACCGGGGAAGAAATATTTTTTTGCAGAACAGTGAATGGGAATAATTTTTGCTGAGTAAATTGTCCGTTTATCACTTGTAAACCAACATTTTTTGACATTTCGCATCCACCATACTTATTCCCTTTTCACTGCTTTTTTTCTCTGTGTGGCAGGCTTCACCGTAAGGGTCTCCGCACAAGCTCCTTTGGCGAATTTTACCGCTACACCCCTTTCAGGCTGTGCCCCGCTTGTTGTGAACTTTCAGGACCTCTCGACTAATACCCCAACTTCCTGGAGCTGGGACTTTGGGAACAGCAATACATCCACCTTACAAAATCCGACCGTAAGCTTTCTGAATCCCGGCATTTATACCGTAAAACTGACCGCAACAAACGGGAGCGGCAGCAATACACTGACACGGACGGCATACATCACTGTTTACGAATCTCCGACCGCGAATTTTTCACAGGATGTAACGACAGGATGTTTTCCGCTCACTGTTCATTTTACAGATCAGTCTTCACCGGGTACCGGAAATACGAATACGATATGGGACTGGGATTTCGGGAACGGTAATATATCAAGCCAGCAAAATCCCGTTGCGGTCTATACAGCATCCGGTCTGTTTACGGTTACGCTGCAGGTGACGAATGATAAAGGCTGCAGCAAAAGCATCAGCAAAACTTCTCTGATCAATGTTACCCCTGGCGTCACCGCTTCTTTTAATCATTCTCCGCCTGTTTCCTGCACTCCTCCGGAAACGATCACATTCACCAATACGACCACCGGAACAGGGATCATTAACTGGGCCTGGGATTTCGGGGACGCCGGCACTTCAACTCTTCAAAATCCGCTCCATACCTATACCGCTGCAGGCAGTTATACCGTACAGTTGGTTGCTACCAGCAGTGGCGGCTGTTCTGACACAGCACGAACTACCGTTCCTATCATCATCGGAGGAACGCTGACCAGTTTCAGTTTCTCATCACCGGTCTGTATCAATTTGCCGGTGAGTTTTACGAATACCTCCACCCCTGCTCCGGTATCTTCTTCCTGGAAATTCGGGGACGGTGGCACCTCAACACAGAACAGTCCGACCCATACATACAGTACTGCGGGTGTTTTCCCTGTTAAGCTGATCAACACATACAATGGCTGTGTGGACTCCGTCACACAGAATATAACTGTCGCACCCAAACCAGCAGCTGATTTCAAAGCACCGGATACGGTGATGTGTCAACCTCCGCTTACAACACATTTCCAGGATCTCACCCCTGGTGCGGTTGCCTGGGAATGGGATTTTGGTGACGGTGGAACTTCCACTGCTCAAAACCCGGCACATACCTATACCAGTTTCGGAAATTATAATGTCAGACTCATCGTAACCAGTGCCGCGGGCTGTTCCGATACGATCACAAAAAATGCTTATGTCAGGATCCGGCGCGCTGTGATGACCATCCCGAATCTGCCTGCAGCGGGATGCGTACCTTTTACGATCAATCCGGCACCGGTCATCAACACCTATGACCCTATTGCGAGCTGGGATTGGGACTTTGGTGATGGCGGCACATCCACTTTACCTGCACCTTCGCATACATACATTACACAGGGGACCTACAATGTCAGGCTTATCATTACGACAACAGCAGGATGCAAAGACACACTTCTGATCAATTCAGCAGTTCGTTGCGGAACACACCCCACTGTTGATTTCAGTGCAGCGCCGCTTACACAGTGCGCTACAGAAGACATTCAATTCACGGACCTTTCCTTTCCCGCAGACAGCTGGGCCTGGAGTTTCGGTGACGGAGGCAATTCCAGTTTGCAAAACCCATTTCATAGTTATTTTCAGCCCGGGCCTTTTACGGTCATCCTTATTGCCGGAAACAATGGCTGCAGGGATACCGCCACCAAAATAAATTACGTCAATATTCTGCCTCCGGTGGCTCAGTACAGCTATAATGTGAACTGCAGCAACAGGACGCAATTCCAGTTCAATGACAATTCAATTGGGCCATTGACATGGAAATGGGATTTCGGTGACGGGAATACTTCCACCGCTACAAACCCGTTGCACAATTTCCCGGCTCTTGGCAATTACAACGTTCAACTCATTGTAACGAATGGAGGTTGCGCTGATACGATCATACATACAATTCATGCACTTGATATCAACCCTGATATTTCCGCTACCCCAACCATTGGATGTAAACCTACACTTGTAACATTTACTCCGACCAACTTCAACTTTAGTGATGTGAACGGTTATATCTGGACCTTTGGGGATGGGGGACAAGCACCACAAAACTCTCCTTTGACCAGTCACACATACGTAAACGCAGGAACGTATACCGTTTCACTGGTCACCTATGATATAAACGGCTGTTATGACACGATCGTCAAACCAGCATACATCAGGATCAACGGCCCAACTGCAGGCTTCACTGCCAGCAACGTTTCAGGATGCACAGGACTGATAACAACCTTCAATGACCTTTCCATTCCAGATGGCGTCAATGCCATCACCAACTGGCAGTTCACATTCGGCGACGGAAACGTTCAGAATTTCTCCGCTCCACCTTTCACACATACTTACGCGACACCAGGCATCTTCAACGTTAAACTGAAAGTGACGGATGCTTCGGGTTGCTCAGACAGTCTCACGATCAATAACCTTGTAACAGTAACAGATCCCGTTCCTTTATTCGCTTCTGTGGATACGATCACCTGCCCGGGATCTCTGGTTGCCTTTACGAACAGTTCAACCGGCAACGGACTCACACATTTATGGGATTTTGGGGATGGAGGAACATCTGTCGCTATTGCACCGTCACATGCTTATGCTAACACCGGCAACTACACGGTCAAACTTCGGATCCTTGACAACGCAGGCTGTGCCGATTCACTGATCAGGAATCTGTATGTCCATGTAGATAAACCCATTGCTGCATTCAGCGCCAATGACTCTGTCAGCTCCTGCATACCCCTGCAGGTCTTATTCACGAATAACTCAACTTTTTATTCATCTGTTTTCTGGGACTTCGGTACAGGCGGAACATCTACGCTCACCAACCCCAGTCACTTCTTCTCTGCGCCGGGAACGTATACAGTAAAGCTTATCATTACCAGCCCTGGTGGATGCAAGGATTCCACGACTCATTCGATCACTGTTTATAACACCAGTGCCTCGGCGATCAATTACCTGCCCTTGTCAGGTTGCAGGCCCCTCAATGCTGCATTCAATGCTACCAGTCCGGGCCCCGCCACCAGCTACCTCTGGGATTTCGGTGATGGCACCACACAATCAACCACATCGGCTTCCACAACCCATGTCTATACCACGTACGGCGATTACCTTCCCAAAATGGTCATCACTGACCCTGGCGGTTGTCTGGTACCTGTAACGGGCATCGATACGATCCATATTAAAGGAGCTACCGTCAATTTCGGTCCCGACAAATTACAATTCTGCGACCAGGGCACTGTTCAGTTCTCCGATTCCACGCTTTCGAACGATATATTATCGGCGTGGCACTGGAACTTTGGTGACGGAGGCAATGCAGCTGTAAAAAATCCTTCGCACACTTTCAGTGCCCCTGGCATCTATAATGTAAGTCTGGATATCCTGACACAATCCGGATGCCGCGATACGGTCACAAAATCTGCACTTGTAAAAGTGGTGCAAAGACCTCTTATCACGATCGGTGGACCTTCAACGATGTGCATGAATGAAACGATCACCCATACCGGTATTTTCCTGCAACCTGATACATCAGTGGTGACCTGGCAATGGAACTTCCCGAACGGGAACAGTGCTGCAGTTCAAAATCCACCTGTACAGAGTTATACAACCGCAGGTAATGTGACCGTTAACGCTTATGCTACCAACAGCAGCGGCTGTAAGGACACGGCAACAAAGAATATAACTGTATATGCCCTTCCTACGGCTACTTTACCAGGTCTGATCACGATCCAGAACGGATTCCCGGTCACCATCCCCGCTACTTATTCATCCAATGTGATCAGCTGGGTGTGGAACCCTGCAACAGGACTCAGTTGTACAGATTGCCCGACCCCAGAAGCCAATCCTAAGATCAGGACACGTTATCAGGTTGTCTTTACAGATGTGAATGGTTGCCGGAACGCCGGATTCGTGGAGATCATGGTGATCTGTAAGAATTCGAATCTTTTCATCCCCAATACTTTTTCACCGAACGGAGATGGAAGCAATGATGTTTTCTATCCCCGTGGTGTGGGCCTCGACCGGGTAAAGGTGCTCCGCATTTTCAACCGCTGGGGTGAAGTGGTCTTTGAAAGAAAAGATTTCCCGGTAAACGACCCAACCGCCGGCTGGAATGGCACGTTCAAAGGAAAGAAACCACTGGCAGATGTTTACGTCTATCAGGCCGAAGTGTATTGTGAGAACGGCGAGATCATCATTTTGAACGGAAACATTTCACTGATCCTTTAAGAACATGCGCAGCATACTGAAACATTATATCATCATCCCTTTCCTGACCTGCATTTTCATGCTCAATGATGCCTGCGCGCAGGATGTGCATTTTTCTCAATTCTTTGAATCACCACTCTGGCGTAACCCTTCACTGGCAGGGATCTTCACAGGTGATGTAAGGGTGCAGGGCGTTTACCGGGACCAATGGAATTCCGTCACCAATGCATACCGGACCGGTTCACTCAATGCAGAGATCAAAATGCCCGTGGGAAAAAGTGACGACTTTATTACCACCGGCCTGCAGTTGCTGTTCGACCGGGCTGGTACCATCGGCTGGACCTCCACCCATGTACTTCCGGCGCTGAATTATCACAAATCACTCAGCGGTAACCACAACCGTTATCTTTCACTCGGTTTCATGGGCGGCATGGTACAAAGACGATTCGATCCTTCAAAAATGACCACCAACAGTACGTATAACGGAACAGGAACGGGCGAAAATCTCAGCCAGCCCAGTTTCACTTATCTCGATGGCAGTGTGGGTCTCAGCTTCAACTCCGATCTGGGTGAGGATCCTGCCAATAACTATTACATCGGCGCTGCGTATCACCATTTCAACAGACCGAACAATTCGTTCTACCGCAATATCAATATTGAACTCCATCCCAAATGGGTATTCTCCGCCGGTTTACGTATGGGCATTTCCGAAACATCTTTCCTCACCTTACAGGCAGATCATTCCCGCCAGGGCGGATTCAGTGAAACTGTTGCCGGCGCAATGCTCGGACTGAAACTGGGGGACGACATGGACCATCCCGATTATGTTTTACAGGCCGGCACCTATCTCCGGTGGAATGATGCGCTCATCCCTGTGATCAAGATCGATTACGCTCCTTTCTCCGTCGCACTGAGTTATGACGCCAATATTTCCACGCTTAAGCCCACGAGTTACGGCAGAGGCGGTACGGAACTATCGGTCTCCTATGTCGGCTTCCGCAAAAGCGGCAACTCTTCCTCAGGCTTCAGCCACTGCCCCCGCTTCTGAAAAATTTTACATGAACTTTTCTCTTCCGGCATTGTTATCAATTAAACCCATTTTCAAATCAATATTCAAACACATTTTATGAGTCTTAGCGCAGGACAAGCCGCTCCGGATTTCACCCTCTTTGACACCCAAAAACAAACCCTAACCCTTTCTGAACTCAAAGGCAGGAACGTTGTGATCCTCTTCTTTCCCCTGGCCTTCACCAGCGTTTGTACCAAAGAACTCTGTGAGATGCGCGACAGCATCAGCTGGTACAATAATGTCAATGCATCGGTACTTGGAATTTCCGTCGACTCTCTCTTTTCACTCGGCAAATTCAGGGAAGAACAGCAACTGAACTTCCCGCTCCTGAGTGATTTTAATAAAGAAGTTTCAACAGCCTACGGCTCCCTTTATGAGACATTCGGATTTGGCATGAAAGGCGTATCTAAAAGATCCGCGTTCGTGATCGACAAAGAAGGGATCATTCGTTATGCAGAAGTACTGGAGAATGCAGGTGAAGTTCCTGACTTTGGGGCCATCCGTTCCGTACTGGAAGGACTCGCTTAAATTAAGGTTAAAGTATTAGCGTTTTTACTGTATAACTCCCTGATATTAAATTAAATTCAGCAAATCGTAGTTTTACGTTGCTGAATTTAATTTTTAGGCCTACTTTTCGGATAATAAAAGTAAATTTGTTTCGTTGAGACGAATTCTGCCCATACTGTCCTTTATTCTTTTGATCGCCATCCAGTCCCAGGGTCAAACCTCAAGAACCACCCCGGCTACTGAACAGGCAGATCATATCGTTCGCCTATACCCCAACCCGGCAACTTCCTATATCACATTCGATTTGCAGGCTTCATTCGAAAAAGGCCTTTCCATTCAGGTTTATAATTTCCTGGGCCGCAAAATGTACGAAACGCAGAATGTGACCGAAAAGACCACCGTGAACCTCACTGATTTCACCCGCGGTGTATACATCTACCATCTCATCGACAAGACCGGCAAGATCATCGAACTGGGCAAGTTCCAGGTCTCTAAGTAGTCTTTAGTCTTTAGTCGTTAGCCTTTAGTCCCTTCTAAGAACCTGTTATCTATTACCTATCACCTGTCACCTGTTACCTATTTACAACACTTGTACGATCAGGAATTTGAGATAATGCGTATTCTCCATCCCTCTGATCACCGGGTGATCCGCTGACTGGGTCTGGAAGCAGACCTGACGGATCGTGCGACGTACATCTTTCGCAGCCATATCAATGATCTCCAGGAACAGATCCGGTTGTACCAGATTGGTACAGGAAGAAGTAACAAGGAACCCGCCCGGTTTGACGAGTTTCATCCCGCGCAGATTGATCTCTTTATAGCCGGTGATCGCTTTCTGTATTGTTTCGCGGCTCTTGGTGAATGCCGGAGGATCCAGCATGACCACATCATACTTGCGGCCATCCTTTGTCCATTGCTTCAGAACATCAAAAGCGTTCGCAGTTTCAAATTTCACCACATCCGACAAACCATTCAGCTCCGCATTGCGACGGGCCTGTTGCACGGCATTTTCGGAGATATCCAATCCGGTAACGGACTTCGCACCGTAATGCCCGGCATGGATCTCGAATGTACCTGTGTAGGTAAATGCACCCAGCACATCCGCATCCTTCACAATATGCTGTATCGCGCGGCGGTTATCCTGCTGATCCAGAAAGTATCCGGTCTTTTGACCGTTCTCAATATCCACCCTGAACTTCAGGCCATTCTCATTGATGATAACATTGGTATCGAATGGTGCAGATATGAACCCCTTCTGCTGAGGCAAGCCCTCCAGTTCCCGAACCGGCACATCATTTCTTTCATAAATTCCTTTCGGACTGAATACTTCATTCAGCGCATTCACGATCGCGGGCTTCCATTTGTCCATCCCCAGCGCCAGGGTCTGGAGCACGAAATAATCATTGAACTTATCGATGATCAGCTGTGGCATCGCATCCGCCTCACCAAAAATCAGCCGGCAGTTCTCTGTATAGCCCAGTTTTTTGCGGTATTCCCAGCAGGCCCGGATACGGCGACCGAAAAAGGCCTCGTCGATCACTTCTTCCCGGTTCCTGGAAAGTAACCGGACCAGGATCTGGGACTTAGGGTTGATATACCCCTGACCAATGAATTTTTTATCATGGCCGAACACCTGAACGGTATCCCCGCCATTCACCTCCCCCTCGATCCGGTCCACCTCATTCGCAAAGATCCAGGGGTGCCCGTTGGCAACACGGGGAGATATTTTCCTTCTTAGAAATACTTGGGTCATAAGGGGCGCAAACTACTGATAATTACCGGACCAGCGACTGACCCCAGGGCCAGTTTTCTGCGCCATTTTGTCCATTTCAGGGCCTGTTACTGCCGCCCCTGCAGCCTGAATCGGGTTGGCAGTATTCTTGACAACCTTACCTTTGCAATCAATTTCAAAAAAATGTCAGAAAAAGAGATGAATGACCAGTCCACGACTGGCACAGCAGCGGACAGCACGGCAGATATCAATACGGATGAAAATCAGGCAGGTACCACCCACCTGAACGAACCCGTTGATGAAGGATCTGAACTGGATAAATTAAAGGCCGAACTGGAACAGGCCCGGGATAAATATATCCGCCAGGCAGCGGAATTCGATAATTTCCGCCGGAGAACAGCCAAGGAAAGGCTCGAACTGATCCAAACCGCCGGCCGGGAAGTGATCACCAGTCTGCTGGATGTACTGGACGACTGCGACCGTGCACAGAAACAACTGGAAACCGAAGAAGGAGCAGCCGGAGCCAAAGAAGGCATCCTGCTTGTTTTCAATAAATTCAGGAATACGTTGCAATCAAGGGGTGTCAAAGCCATGGAAACACAGCATCTGGATTTCGATCCTGACCTGCATGAAGCCATCACGGAAATTCCGGCCCCTACCGAAGACCTGAAAGGAAAAGTGCTGGATCAGGTAATGAAGGGCTATTATCTTAATGATAAGATCATCCGGCACGCTAAAGTGATCGTCGGGAAATAAATCAACACATGTCAAAAAGAGATTACTACGAAATATTAGGGGTCACCAAATCCGCTTCCGCGGATGAGATCAAAAAAGCATACCGCAAAGTGGCGATGCAGTTCCACCCTGACCGTAACCCCGGCGATAAAGCAGCTGAAGAAAAATTCAAGGAAGCAGCAGAAGCTTATGAGATCCTCAGTGATGCGGATAAGAAAGCACAGTATGACCGTTACGGACATGCCGGCGTCAGCGGCAATGCACGGGGCGGACACCCCGGCGGCATGAACATGGACGATATCTTCAGCCAGTTCGGTGATATTTTCGGTGAAGATATTTTCGGAAGTTTCTTTGGCGGTGGCGGACAACGCGGTGGACGTGGCCAGCAACGCGCACGTGGCGTGAGAGGCAGCAATCTCCGTATTAAACTCAAACTGAATTTCGAAGAGATCGCGAAAGGTTGTACCAAGAACATCAAGGTCAAAAAATATACACCCTGTACCACCTGCAGTGGCAGCGGTGCGAAAGATAAAGGAAGCATTCAGGCTTGCGGCACCTGCGGCGGAAGCGGACAGGTAAGAAGAGTGCAGAATACATTCCTCGGTCAAATGCAGACCGTAACAACTTGTCCGACCTGTAACGGCGAAGGTTCAACTGTAACAGCAAAATGTACCGCCTGTAAAGGCGAAGGACGTGTGTATGCGGAAGAGACCGTCAGCATTGAAATACCGGCAGGTGTGCAGGAAGGCATGCAGCTGACCATACAAGGAAAAGGTAATGCAGGTGAAAGGGGCGGCATGCCCGGTGACCTGATCATCCTGGTAGAAGAAGAGCCGCACAAAGAATTGCACCGTGAAGGCTTGAATGTGGCTTATGAACTGCATCTCTCCTTTTCTGACGCGGTATTCGGTACACAGGTGGAAGTGCCCACGATCGATGGACGTGCCAAGATCAAGATCCCCGCAGGTACGCAAAGCGGTAAGATCTTCCGTTTGAAAGGAAAAGGTTTCCCTGCGGTGAACTCATACGAAAAAGGTGATCAGCTGATCCATGTCAATATCTGGACCCCGCAGCAAGTGAGTGCGGAAGAGAAAGCGATGCTGGAGAAACTGAGTCATTCACCCAATTTCAAACCACATCCCGATAAGAACGACCGGAATTTCTTTGATAAGATCAGGGAAATGTTCTCGTAAGATCAGTCGCGCGATCCGCCTTTCTTCTTTTTGATCTTCGTATAAAGATTCTTCGTCTCCTGCACGATGCGGATGAATTCCTGCTGCACCGGATCATCTTTGGGTGTTGACTGTGATGCCAGTGTTATGATATCATCCCATACTGAATTACGTGTGAAACCGGAATTCTTCAATAAGGATCCGTACATCGCTACTGCCGCAGAGAAGCGGTATGAAGCATCGAGCTCCTGAAATTCGGTGAAGAGGAATGGACAATCGTAATGCAGTTGCAGCGGCTGCATCAATCCGGGCAACTGATACTGAAGGTTCAGTGTCCCTAAACTTCCGGTCGTAAAATGATCACGAATGGCGGCCGTTCCATTTTCTGTCAACGCGATCTCGAACAACGCCACCAGTGAATACCCGGAACCGATCTCTCCCCCTTCGATCGCCGATAGTGAATCGCGAAGCGCCCCAACTTTATTGTCGAAACCGATCAAACGGTATTGCTTTACCTGATCCGGATTGAAACTTACATTCATGTACACATTATCCGCCACTGCATAAAGGGTCTGCGTGAATTCCTTCATCAGCACTTTCTCCGCTTCCTGGTAGTTATCGAGATAGGCGTAGTTGCCATTCCCTTTTTCGGACAGCAACTGGATCTTGGAATCCTTGTAGTTCCCCATGCCAACCCCAAGACAGGTCAGGTATATCCCTGCTTTGCGTTGTAGCGTGATCATTTCATCCAGCTCGGATTCAGTTTTAAGGCCTACGTTGAAATCCCCGTCCGTAGCCAGTATCACCCGGTTATTCCCCCCTGTTATAAAATGATTATTGGCCACACTGTACGCCAGTTTGATACCGGATTCACCAGGTGTGGAACCTCCGGGCTCCAGCTGATCGATCGTACGGAGGATACTGTCTTTTTCCGCACCTGAAGTCGTATTCATCAGTACACCCGTTACGCCACCATATACAACGATCGCAACGGAATCTTTTGCGCGAAGATTATTGACCAGCAACCGGAAAGCGGATTTCAGCAAAGGCAGCCGGTTGGGCATATCCATGGATCCCGAAACATCGATCAGGAAAACAAGATTACTGGGGGGCAGCGCATCCCTGTCCAGCTTACGTGAACAAAGATTCACGAACAATAACTGACTAGCCGCATTCCAAGGACATTGTGTGAGCGTTGTCCGGGCACGGAAAGTCTCGCCTACTGGCGGCTCCTGATAATGCAGATTGAAATAATTGATCATCTCTTCGATCCGTACCGCATCAGGCGGCACCTGCGAATGAAGATTAATGAAGCGGCGGATGTTGCTGTAAGAGGCCCGGTCCACATTCAGCGACATCCCCGTGACCGGGAAACGTTTCGCCTCCACGAAATGATTCTCCACGATACTCGCGTAAGTCTCATCACCAGTGAACCAGGATTGCTGGTCTTCCTTCCCCAACCCCCGCGTGAGTGAGGCCAGCTTATCGCGCCGCAGTGAAGTGGCTGCCAAAGAAAGTTTGCGCAGCTTCGCTGAAACATATTTCTCAGCATTCGCAAAGATGAATTGCGTTTCAAATCCCGGCATCGTGATACGAAGGGAATCTTCCTTGCGTTCATTCAATATCCCGAAGGTTCCTTCAGAGCCTGAATGATACACATATCCTGTACGAAGATGCAGGATCGTTGCATTTTGCAATAGATTACCGGCTTCATCCCTGACCTCCCC
>JAKPSI010000117.1 GCA_029555415.1 Bacteroidota bacterium
AATGTTCGCAAGAAAAAACTGATCAAGAATCTGGAGAAAGAAGGAAAAGAAAGCGAACAGGAACTGAAATCTTAACAGCATTATCTCAACTCTAACTACATTTTTATGAGCACAAGAATAGTCGTAGATCCTATCACGAGAATTGAAGGACACTTACGCATCGAAGCCGATATTGAAAACGGTAAGATCAAGGATGCCTTCAGCAGCGGTACCATGGTACGTTTGCTGGAAGAGATCCTCAAAGGCCGCGATCCCCGCGACGCCTGGGCTTACGTAGGCCGTGTATGCGGCGTATGCACATCCGTTCACTCCCTGACATCCGTCCGCGCCGTTGAAGACGCGCTTGATATCGTTATTCCCCCGAACGCTGAACTGGTACGTAATATCATGTTCTGCGCGCAATACATGCACGACCACGTTGTACACTTCTATCACCTGCACGCAATGGACTGGGTGGATGTTGTGAACGCGCTGAAAGCCGATCCGAAGAAAACATCTGAACTGGCTCAGAGTATTTCCAACTGGCCCAAATCCTCTCCCGGATATTTCAGCGATCTGCAAAAACGCATCACCAAATTCGTGGAAAGCGGACAGCTCGGCATTTTCAGCAACGGTTACTGGGGCCACTCCGCCTACAAACTGCCTGCTGAAGTGAACCTGATCGGCCTTGCACACTATCTCGAAGCCCTCGAATGGCAGAAAGAAATGGTGAAAGTACACGCGATCTTCGGTGGTAAAAACCCGCACCCCAACTACCTCGTAGGGGGTATGGCCTGTTCGATCACTACGGATGATATCAGCGGCCTGAACGCGGAACGCCTGGCTTATGTAGGCCAGCTGATGCAGCAGGGTAAGGATTTCATCGAACAAGTTTACATTCCGGATCTCATGGCGATCGCTTCTTTCTACAAAGACTGGGGTGCTATCGGCGGCGGGCTCGGTAACTACCTGGTGTATGGTGACCTTCCCTGGAACGGCTACCGTGATACCAGTTCTTACAAATTCCCCGCAGGCGCGATCCTGGATAAGGATATCAGCAAGATCTATGATGTCGACCTGCGCAAGGATGATGAAGTGCAGGAATTTATCGACCACTCCTGGTATGAATATAAAGATGAGAAAGGCGGACTGCATCCCTGGAAAGGTGAAAGCAAGATCAAATACACCGGTCCCAAACCTCCGTTCAAGAACCTCAATACGGATGAAAAATACAGCTACCTGAAAACACCGCGCTGGAAAGGCCACGCAATGGAAGTAGGCCCGCTGGCCCGTGTACTCGTAGGGTACGCGAGAGGCAAGGAAGAATTCAAGGAAGTGGTAGATAAAGCACTGACCGACCTGAATGTGCCGATCACCGCACTGTTCTCCACGCTCGGCCGTACGGCGGCACGCGGACTGGAAAGTGTGCTGACCGCACGCTGGGGTATGGACTTCTACCATCAGCTGATCGAAAATATCAAGAACGGAGATACCCGTATGGCGGATTCCACCAAACGTGATCCTTCAAAATGGCCCGCTACCGCGAAAGGTGTCGGACATTCTGAAGCGCCGCGTGGTGCACTCGCACACTGGATCAATATCAAAGATGAAAAGATCGCCAATTATCAATTAGTGGTTCCTACTACCTGGAATGCATCACCGCGTGATGCCAAAGGACAGGTATCGGCTTATGAAGCAGCACTGCGTGATACACCGGTTGCTGACATCAATAAACCGGTAGAGATCCTGCGTACCATTCACTCTTTCGACCCGTGTCTGGCCTGCGCAGTTCACCTGTACGACGAAAACGGAAATCATATCAGCCGGATTTCAGTAGTGGGCGATTAACCATTAAAACCATTTTATGGCAACAAAAACTTCATCTATACACCAGTTACGCAGGGTCTATGTATGGGAACAACCCGTACGGATCTATCACTGGCTGAACGCCCTGGTGATCCTGGCACTGATCGGTACAGGATTCTTCATCGCCAATCCGCTGGCGATCCAGAGCGGTAAGGAAGCTTCTCAAATGTTCATCATGGGTTGGGTACGGATGATCCACTTCATCGCCGCCTATGTGTTCTTCTTCAACTTCCTGTTCCGTATTTACTGGGGCTTCGTTGGTAATAAATATGCCAACTGGAAAAATTTCATTCCTACAACCCGCCGCTATTTCAAGGAAATGTGGCATGTGTTCAAGATGGATATCCTCATGCTGAAAGGCAAGGAGCATATGAGTGTAGGACACAATGCCATGGCGGGTTTCATCTATTTTTTCACCTTTATCGCTTTCCTGATCCAATGCATTACCGGCTTCGGTCTGTACGCATCCATGAGTACTTCATGGTGGTTCCCCAAATTATTCAAATGGGTACCTGCCATGTTCGGCGGCGATATCTGGCTGCGCCAGGTACACCACCTGACAACCTGGTTCTTCATTCTCTTCACCATCATTCACGTATACCTGGTTTTCTACCATGATTATGTGGAAGGACGCGGAGAAATGTCAAGCATGGGCGGAGGCTGGAAATTCATTGAAGAAGAAGTGTTCGAAAAAAAGGAGGACCTCCCAAATGCACAAAAAAGCTGAACATAAAGAACGCATCCTCATCATGGGAGTAGGTAACTACCTCATGGCCGACGAAGGCGTAGGCGTACATGCCGCACAACGCCTCGCTGAGGAAGTCATTCCAGGGGCAGATGTTGTTGACGGCGGCACCGGCGGCTTTCACCTGCTGGAGTATTTCGAGCTGTACGACCGGATCATCCTGGTCGATGCCACGCTCGATAAACAACCGGTAGGTACGATCCGGCTGATCCGCCCGCGCTTCGCATCCGATTTCCCGGTTGCGATGAGCACACATGATATCGGCCTGAAAGACCTCACAAGCGCCATTCAGCTGCTCGACCATCAGCCCGATATCCATCTGTTCGTGGTCAGCATCGAATCGATCCAGCAGCAGGGTGTTGAACTGACACCCGGCATTGAGGCCATCATGCCTGAACTCATGGGCAAGATCACCGATCTGGCAATGGAACTCACTTCAGAACCTCTACCAGCTTAAGTTTATAGATTAGTAGCAACCAAAACGGAACGGCCGGAATTCGAAAGAACTCCGGCCGCTTTGTTTGAGAGAAGCTGCTGGCTACTGGTTGATCCTGCTTGCCGGCAAGATCATACATATAGCAGAATATGAAAGCAATTAGCTGCGAGCTGCGAGCTGCGAGCTACGAGCTGAACCCGCAAGCTGTGAGGTCATTTTCGCATAGCACGCCTCAACAATCAAACCATCAAACAATAGAGCAATTAGCTGCGAGCTGCGAGCTTCGAGTAGATCCAGTATAATTTAAAGACTTTTCGAATAGCACGCCCCAGCAATCAAACCATCAAACAATAGAGCAATCAGCTGCGAGCTGCGAGCTGCGAGCTACGAGCAGATCCAGTTAGTTTTAAAGACTTTTCGAATAGCACGCCCCAGCAATCAAACCATCAAACAATAGAGCAATTAGCTGCGAGCTGCGAGCTGCGAGCTTTGAGCTACGAGTAGATCCAGTATGCCTTAAAGACTTTTCGAATAGCACGCCCCAGCAATCAAACCATCAAACAATAGAGCAATTAGCTGCGAGCTACGAGTAGATCCAGTATCCTTTAAAGACTTTTCGAATAGCACGCCCCAGCAATCAAACCATCAAACAATTCAGCAATCATCCCTTAAATTCATAATAAGGAACATCGTCATGACTGACAGACTCCTGTTGCTTCCAGTAAGCCTGCGTCACCACATGGCCATCCGGCGTATGCAGTTGCCTGCCGAAAATGGCATTCGTGCTGTTGAAGGTATAATCCGTTACGCCTACTGTAAAAGTTTCGGGAGCAGGGGGCGGCGGGGCCGGAGGAGGTACAGGCGCACCTTCTTCAGCCTTGGGAGCCGCGGCAGGAGCGGCTTTCGGAGCAGGGGTAGGCACAACGACCACTTCCAGCTTATTGAAAGTAAGCAGGGTTTTCAGGAACTCCACGCGTTCGGGTCTGACATTCTTTTCCACGATCGCGCATTTCACGCCATTCAGTTCCTCGAATTCATGATTTTTATTGATCGCCATGTTGAATACGTTTGTAATGTTTAATTCAGGATACCACGGATGTATTCAAAGATCCAGCTGAACAGTCCGGCTGCCAGGATACCTGCTCCGCACAGCAGCAGTCCCAGTGTTGCGGAACGCCCCACACTGATCTTTTCAATGGGAGCATCATTCTTATCCATGAATACCGAGCGGATCACCCGCAGGTAATAATACAAGGAGATGATCATGTTGAGTGCGGCGATACCGATGTACCAGAAACTTCCTTTGGCACCCCCGGCGGTCAGCAGGAATAATTTACCGAAGAAACCTGCCGTGGGCGGAATGCCGGCCAGCGAGAATAAAGCCAGGGCCAGGATCCAGCTCAGAAAAGGATTCGTACGGTACATGCCCTTGTAATCATCAATGTTCTCCTTACCCGTCTGTGAACTGATCGCGGAAGCGACACCGAACGCGGCGAGGTTGGAGAAGATATAGACCAGTATGAAATAAACGACCGAACTGATCCCCAGTTGTCCTTCATTCGTCATACCCACCAGGATGAAACCCACCTGCGCAATGGAGGAGAAGGCCAGGAATCTTTTGATATTCTGCTGGCGCAGCGCGAAGATGTTACCGGTGATCATGGTAATGACCGACAGGATCATCAGCAAGTTATACCAGATGCCCATCATCGGCAGGAAAACCTTATGCAGTACGGTCAGCAGAATGAACGCGACCGCGCCTTTGGAGATCACGGATAAAAAAGCGGTCACCGCCACCGGTGAACCTTCATACACGTCGGCCGTCCACAAATGGAAGGGCACAACGGATAATTTGAAAGCGAAAGCGGTGAACAGGAAGATGAACGCCAGCATTTGCAGCGGACTGCCATCGAGCAGGGCCGACATTTCTGCGAACTGCAAAGTGCCTGTAGCACCATACAGCAGCGAAATGCCGAATAATAAGATACCGGAAGAGAAAGCGGAAGAAAGGATCATCTTCATCGCTGCTTCTGACGATACTTTTTTGTGCAGGTCGAAATTGGCCATGGCCGCAACCGGGATGGTAGCCAGTTCGAGCGACAGGTAGAACATCAGCAGGTTGCCGCTGGAGATCATGAAGAACATACCCAGCAGGGCCGACAGCATGAGGATGAAGAATTCAGGTAACTGCGGACTCTTCTTCAGCCAGTCGGAACAAACCAGCGAAATGAGGTATACACCCAGGCTCAGGATATTCTTTTGAACAATGATCAGCGTGTTGGAATAGAAGATGCCTTCGAACAGCAGTCCTTCTTTATTGAAGAAGAATCCCTGCAGGAGGTTGGCCAGCAGCAGGAACTGGATCAGGGGCAGTAATGTTTCATTCTTCAGGCCTTTGCCGATCTTGATGAACAGCAGTAAGAAGATGATGGTCGTTACCACCAGCTCATTTTTCATTATTATCCAGAGGTCATTCATGCCACGCTGTTATTTAGTCACTTGAAGGATTTGATGTGCGATCGTTTCGGTAGCGGGTCTTACCAGGTCATTCAGCCAGAACGGTGCGAGTCCGATCGCCAGGATACCTGCGAGCAGGATCACAGCAGCCAGCTTCTCATTCCAGTTGGCATCTTTCAATGTCAGGTAAACCGGATTCGTTACCGGTCCCATCATCACTTTACCCACCGCACGTAAAATATATACGGCCGTTACAACGATCGACATACAGGCTGTGATCGTAGCGATCCGGTGGAACAGGTCCGCATTTTCCCAGGAACCCATGAATACCGTCATCTCCGCCACAAAGCCGCTCAGTCCGGGTAAACCCAGTGAACAAAGACCCACAATGAAGAAGATGGTACCGATGAACGGCATCATTTTCATCAATCCGCCCAGGTCATTCACCATTCTTGTATGCGTACGGTCGTACACCATGCCGATCACGGCGAAGAAAAGGGCCGTCATCAGTCCATGTGAAACCATTTGCAGTACCGCACCGGTCAGCGCGGTATGCGTCAGCATGCCGATACCCAGCAAGCTGAAACCTACGTGGCTTACGGATGAATACGCGTTGATATATTTCAGGTCCTTCTGCATCATGGTAGCGAAGGCGCCATACAGGATCGCGATGGAAGAAAGTACGATGATGATGTTGGCATATTCTTTAGCGCCAACGGGCAGCAGGAATACCGCCACACGCAAACAACCATATCCCCCCAGTTTCATGGAGATACCGGCCAGGAACATGGAACCCGCTGTGGGAGCGGAAGAGTGACCATCAGGTACCCAGGTATGCAGCGGGAATAAAGCCGTGAACACACCAAAGCCCACGAAAAGCAGCGGGAATAAGATGCGTTGTGTATCGGCCGGAATGCCTAAGTGCGATAATTCCATCAGGTCGAATGTTCCGCCATGTGAAGCATAATACAGACCCAGTAAGCCCACCAGTACGAGTGCGGAACCACCCATGAGCATCAATGCCAGTTTGTTCGCGCTGTATTCTTTTTTGCCGCTTCCCCAGATACCGATCAGCAGGTATTTCGGTATCACCGCGATCTCGAGGAAGAAGAAGAGTACAAAAAGATCAAGTGAAATGAAGAAGCCATATGCACCCAGACTGAGCAGGATGAGCAGGAAATAGAATTCCTTCGTCATCTTCTCGATATTCAGGGACACCAGTACGCCCGATACCACAACGAAAGAGGTCAGCAGGATCATCGCTACAGAAATACCATCCACACCAACGTGGAAATTGATGTGCAGGCTTTTGAACAGCGGCCAGGTCTGGTCGAACAGCATGGCAGCCGTATTGCCGGCAGCGCGTTCCTGCCTGAAAGCGAAATACAGGGCCAATGCCAGTGCAAGCTGTGCAACGGATCCGGCGAAGGAGATCCAGCGTACCTGTTCCTTACTGCGGGCAAGCAGCAAAGCCGCAGCCGTCAGCACAGGTAAACCTATGAGGTATAAAAGATTCATCAGTATAGTTTCGGAAGCTGCAGGTGTTCATACCCCGCTTCCTGTTTTTAATGCCAGATATAAATGAACAGCACCGCCAGCACCAGCACACCACCCAGGAACACGATCGCGTATTGCTGCACTTTACCTGATTGCAGTTTTTTGATCAGCTTCGAGAACGCTACGGTCTCATTGCCCACCAGATTCACTGCGCCATCCACGATGTTGCGGTCGATCCATGCGGCCGGACGGCCCACCAGATTGAACAACACTTTCTTCGTGATGAACAAGTATAATTCGTCGATATAAAATTTATTGTAAGCAGCTGTATACAGTCCTTTCAGCGAGGCGGCCACGCGGTCGGCACGGTCATTCGCACGCAAATAGAACCATGATGCCAGCAGGATGCCAGCCACACCCAACGCAACGGGAGCAATGGAGAATACCGGATCGAATTCAGAATGTAAGGGCGTTCCGTCGGAACTCACATATTCACCAAAGGGAATGAAACCCGCGCCGGCAGCACAAAGCGCCAGCAGGACCAGCGGGAATAACAAGGCGAATCCACCTTCTTTACCATGGTGTGCGTCATGACCCGCTTCCTTATTCCAGAAGATCCGGAAGTACAAACGGAACATGTAGAACGCTGTCAGTCCGGAAGTGATCAGCGCCATATAATAGATACCGGTATTGCCACGGGATGCGGCCAGCAGGATCTCTTCTTTGCTGAAGAAACCCGCGAACGGAGGCACACCCGCGAT
The DNA here is from genome assembly GCA_029555415.1 of Bacteroidota bacterium. Taxonomy (GTDB): domain Bacteria; phylum Bacteroidota; class Bacteroidia; order Chitinophagales; family Chitinophagaceae; genus JAKPSI01. The sequence continues at coordinate 7,742 of JAKPSI010000117.1, forward strand.
GGCGAGACAGGCGATCAGGAAAGTGATATGTGTAACAGGCATCAGCTTCCGCAGTCCGCCCATATCCTTCATTTCATTACTGTGCACAAAGTGGATCACAGAGCCTGCACCGAGGAACAACAGTGCTTTGAACATCGCGTGCGTGAACAGATGGAACAGGGAAGCGCTGTAACCCAGTCCGGCTTCACCGCCATAACCGGATACACCGAGCGCAAACATCATGAAGCCGATCTGCGACATGGTGGAATAAGCCAGCACGCGTTTGATATCCGTTTGGGTACAGGCGATCACCGCGGCGATCATCGCTGAAACCACACCGATATAGGCGACCACATGCAGCGCGCCGGGAACTGAGATCGCGAACACGGGGAATAAACGGGCAACAAGGTACACACCGGCCACGACCATCGTCGCGGCGTGGATCAACGCGGATACGGGAGTCGGGCCTTCCATCGCATCCGGCAGCCAGATATGCAGCGGGAACATCGCACTTTTACCGGCACCGCCGATGAAAACAAGCACAGCGCCCCAGGTCAGTGCGGATGCACCGAGGAAGGACGCGTTCACGGCTGCCTGCATCTGTGTGGAGGAAGGATCGGTCAGTCGCGCGATCAGCGTACCGAAATCAAGTGTACCGCCGTAATAGGATAAGACGAGGATGCCGATCAGGAAACCCAGATCCGCGAAACGGGTAACGATGAATGCTTTTTTGCAGGCGGCCACCGCGCTGGGCTTGTCGTAATAGAAGCCGATCAGCAGGAAGGAGGAAACGCCCACCAGTTCCCAGAAGATATAGATCTGGAAAATATTGGAAGAGAGCACGAGGCCCAGCATGGAAAAAGTAAAGAGACCGAGGAACGCGTAATAAGTGCCGAACCTCTCTTCGCCTTTCATGTAGGAAAGACTGTAGATATGCACCATCAGGGAGATGAAGGTCACCACCACCAGCATCATCGCGGAAAGCGGATCGAGGATGAAACCGATATTGATGGATACATCCTTGCTGAATTCAAGCCAGGTCATCTGGAAAGGAACCAATTTCTGGTAGGCACCATGTATTTTACCAAAATCGAAGAAATAGCCATAAGCCGTATACAGGGCCAGGATGCAGGAAGCCAGCATGAGCGCGGTGCCCAGGTAGCCGGCAGGTTTTTTCAGTGCAGTGCGGCCGAAGATCCCCAGCAGGACGAATCCGGCAAAAGGCAACAGGGGGATCAGGGCTATGGTAGCGATGGATGGCATGTCTTAATACTTTAAGTCTTCCGCATTCTCAACATCGATCGAATTATGGCTGCGGTATAAATTAATGATGATGGCGATGGCCACTGCCGCTTCCGCCGCCGCGATCGCGATCACGAACAGCGTGAAGAACAGGCCGTCCATTTTCTGCGGCCACAGGTATTTGTTGAATGCGATGAAATTCAGGTTCACGCTGTTCAGGATCAGCTCCACACTCATGAGCATCGTGATCAGGTTCCTGCGGGTGAGGAATCCGTACACGCCTGTAAAGAACAGGGCCGCGCTGATGAACAGAATTTGGTATAGTCCGGGTTCCATCATGCTGTTTCTTCTTTTTTACTGATTGCAATTACGATACAGCCGACCAGTGCCGCCAGCAGCAGGATACTCACCACTTCAAAAGGAAGCGCGTAGCCACCCTGTTTGGTGCTCAGCATTTGTTTGCCGATATTGGCCACTACAGGTTTCACAGCCTCTCCGTCATTTTCATAGAACGCATGCTGATACACCTGTACCATCGTCAGCGCGAATCCGCAGAACACGGCCAGCACTGAGAATATCTTTCGTCCGATCTTTTGTTTGGGAAGCAGTTCACCCGCCTGTTGCGTCAGGAAGATGGAGAAGATGATCAGTACCACGATACCACCCACATAGACCACTACCTGTACGGCAGCGATGAACTGATAGTCGAGCCAGAAATAGATACCGGCGATACCAATCAGACTGAAAATAAGATAAATGGCGGCACGGAAGATCTGCCGCGTGGATACTGACAACACGCCGCACACGATGGTGAGGGCGGCCAGTAAATAGAATATGATGGTTGATCCGTTCATGTTATTCCACTCCGTCCATGATTTTTGAGCCGGGGTTATTCAATACTTTGTTCAGCTGACTGCGGTCGTACACACTGTGTTCGAAGGTCTGCGCCATTTTGATCGCGTCTGAAGGGCAGGCTTCAATACAAAGGTTGCACATGGTGCAGAGTTCAAGGCGGTAGACCAGTTTGTCGATCGCTTTTTTCTTCTTGCCTTCCGGGGTGATATCGAACTTGGTGATCACCTTGATCGTGCCGTTGGGGCAGGCCAGTTCACAGGCGGTACAGCCCGTGCAGCGGTGCTCGTTCTTTTCATCATGCGGCATCACCACTTCTCCCTTGAACCGCTCAGGCAGTACAGGCTTGGTTTCAGGGTATTGCTCCGTGATGATCTCCTTATGGTGCGTGAAATAATAAAGCGTGCGCTTCAATCCCACAACGAGTGACCACAGGCCGCTGAAAACGTCTTTAATATATTTTCCTATAGACATAATCTCTTAAAAATGCCAACCCATAATTGCCATCAGGGTTACCAGCAGCAGGTTGATCATGCTGATCGGTAACAGGTATTTCCACTCCAGGTTCAGCAGCTGGTCGATACGCAAACGCGGGAAGGTCCAGCGGAACCACATGATGACGAATATGAGGAAGAATGTTTTACCAAAGAACCACACGCTGGACGGAATATAATCCATGACGTGATTGAACGCCTGCAAATGCCCGATATGGAAAGGCATCCAGCCGCCCAGGAATAAAGTAGCGCCGATCGCACATACGATAAACACGTTCACATATTCTGCCAGGAAGAACAAGGCGAATTTCATCCCGGAATATTCTGTATGGAAACCAGCCGTCAGCTCCGATTCCGCTTCCGCCAGATCGAAAGGCGCACGGTTCGTTTCAGCAGTAACAGCAATGATGAAGGTGATGAAGGATATCCAGATCGGCAGGTGACCCTTGAAGATCCACCAGCCGTTCTCCTGTGAATGAATGATATCGTTCAGGCTCAGGCTTCCGGTCAGCACCACCACAGAGAGTACGGAAAGTCCAGCCGATAATTCATAACTCACGATCTGCGCGCCACTGCGCATCGCTCCCATCAGGGAATATTTATTGTTACTGGCCCAGCCCGCCATCAGGATACTGATCACGGAGATGGAAGAAATGGCGGAGATATACAGAACGCCGATGTTCATGTCCCAGAACTGGAAATTGTTCGCGAAAGCGATCGGCGCCATCAGCAGCATCGCCACGATCATCGCAATGAAAGGAGCGAGGTTGAACAGGAATTTATCCGCGCCATCTGGTGTCATGCCTTCTTTCACCAGCAGTTTGAGGGTGTCGGCGAGCGATTGGAACATACCTTTCGGTCCAACCCGGTTGGGCCCGAGGCGGATCTGGATCCAGGCGGATACTTTTCTTTCCATGATCACCAGCACCAGTCCCAGCGCGGCGAACAGGCCGATCACGGCCACGCCCGCTAAAACCATTTCAATGATCAGCGTGAAGGTCGGGTTAAACGTTTTGCTTAACCATTCATGCAACAGGTCGGCGATATGACTAAAACTCCACAATTCGTTTCGTTTTTATAGTTAACTGTTCTTCTTATTATCCATTATCCATTTTCAACTTTCCATTATCATCTATCAATGTCCGGTATTACGAGATCGAGCGTGCCCATCATCGCCACCAGATCCCCCAGTTTGCTTCCTCTCGCCATATGATCCAGCGCGGAAAGATTGGAGAAGCCCGGTGAACGGTATTTGATCCGGTACGGTGTGGTGCCGCCTTCGCTCACGATGTATACACCGAGCTCGCCGCGGGCCGTTTCCACACGCTGATAGAATTCTCCCTTCGGCAGTTTCAGCACGGCCTTGGTCTTGGCCTGGAAATCACCATCCGGTATATTGTCGATCAGCTGTTCAATGATGCGGACCGATTGATTCATTTCACGGATGCGTACCAGGTAGCGTGCGAAAGAATCGCCGGCGGTTTCCAGTACTTCATCGAATTCCAGTTTATCGTAGATCTCGTACGGTGAATGCTTGCGTACATCGCAGCTGACACCGCTGCCACGGCCTGCGGGACCGGTCACGCCATACGCGATGGCATCTTCGGACGACAGGTAACCGACATTCTTCATCCGGTTCTGGAAAATGATATTACCGGTGATCAGTTCGTCGTATTCGTGGATCTTCTTTTTGTAGAGGGTGATGAAATCCTTCACGCGGCGCTGGAAATTGGGATGGATATCTGCCATCACACCACCGGGTACCATATAGTTCATGGTCAGGCGGGCACCGCAGGTTTCTTCCATGATCTCATTGATCACTTCCCTTTCGCGGAACGCGTGGAAGAAGGGGGTGAAAGCACCCAGGTCCATCGACATCGCGCCCCACCACAGTTCATGGGAAGCAATGCGTGTGAGTTCATCCATGATGATCCGGATCGATTGCGCGCGGCCCGGAACCTCGATCTGCAGGCCTTTCTCCACGCAAAGGGCGCAGGCGTGGTTATTGATATGGGCGGAGAGATAGTCCATCCGGCTGGTCACATAAATGAACTGCCGGTACGTGAGGCTTTCACTCATCTTTTCAATGGAGCGGTGAATATAACCCAGGTGCGGCTCCACTTTCTTGATGGTTTCACCATTGAGGGTGATCACCAGGTGCAATACACCGTGTGTCGCCGGGTGCTGGGGGCCTACGTTTATGACTAAGTCACCTTCCGCGGTTGTAAAAGATTCTTCGATCATATCAGAGCTTGATCATATTAATCGGGTCTTCAAAATTCTTTCTCAGCGGATTTTTGCCTTCCCAGCCATCAGGCAGGATCAGCAACCGCAGGTCGGGATGGTTGATGAAATGCACGCCGAACATCTCATAGACTTCCCTTTCATGGAAATCAGCGGTCTTCCAGAGATCAGAAACGGTTTCCACTTCCGGTTTCGCGGCATCCAGTTTTACTTTCACGACGACCTGGTGACGGAATTTGGTGGAATCCAGGTGGTAGACCATGGTGAGATGTGTCTTCCAGTCCACACAGGTCAGGCAGAAACAATAATCGAACTGCGTGTGTTCATGATTCCGCAGTTTCACGGCCAGCAGGTGCAGGTCCTTCGGTTCCACGTTCACATTGAGCCATTGGCCGTTTTCGTCGAAAGTCGCGCCAGGCAACCATTCCGTGATGATATCTTTCAGTTCTGCTTGCTGCATATTAATCGTTTGATGCGCGGATCTGTTCTCTTGTCAACCCGCTTTTGATCTTTTGCTGTAAGGTGATCAGGGCATGCATCAGTGCTTCAGGCCGCGGCGGACATCCGGCAACATAAACATCGACGGGTATCACGTGGTCTGCGCCTTTCACAACAGAGTATGTATTATAAAAGAAGGGGCCGCCGCTGATCGCGCAGGCACCCATGGCAATGACATATTTGGGATCACCCATCTGATCGTAGAGTCTTTTCAGTACAGGTGCCATTTTGTTGACGATCGTGCCTGCGATGATGATCACATCGGCCTGACGGGGGGAGGCGCGCGCCACTTCAAACCCGAAACGGGAGAAATCGTATTTGGCGCCGGCGACAGACATATATTCAATACCACAGCAGCTGGTGGCGAACGTGAGGGGCCACAGGGAATTGGAACGCGCCCAGTTGATCACATCATCCAGCTTGCTCAGCACGATGCCTCCGCCCGGTAATTCTTCAATATGCCCGGGAAAGGCCAGGTTCTGCTGCGGTTGTGTATTATTATTTTCAGTTGACATGCTTCGTTATCATTTTCAGGACCGGGTCATATCCATTTCAGCGCACCTTTTTTGTGCGCGTACAGGAACCCGATGAATAAGATGAAAAAGAATATGACGATCTCCACGAGCGCCAGCCAGCCAACACTTTTGGCGACTACAGCCCAGGGATACAGGAATACCAGTTCCACATCAAATACAAGGAAGATCAGTGCAAAAAGATAATAGCCTACGTTCAGCTGGATCCAGGTCTTGCCATGAGTGGGAATACCACACTCATAAGGCTCGCCCTTTTGCTTGTTGGTAGTGGCCTTCAGCACGAACTTCGCTATCAGGATGGCGATGCTGGAAAAGGCAACAGCAGCTATGATCAGTACAATGAGTGAAGAGGCACCCATACTTCAGTTGGTTTGCACGAAAATAGGAACAAATGCCTGAAATCGGGCATGATAAGTATCAACGGAGGGCTTGCTGAATATCATCCCGGCACGGGAATTTTGTGCAGGGTTTATCCGTATAATTCAAGGTGGATGGCGGATTTATCGTACCCCATACCCAGGATATGTTTCTTCGCCTCATCGATCATATGCTTCCATCCGCACAGGAAAAAATGAGCTTCGGGCCGGTCCTTGCATAAGGCCTCATATACTTTATGTACATAGCCATGATGACCTTCCCAATGTTCTCTCGATAAGACCGGTAAATAATGAAATCCGGACAATTCCGTCTCCAGCTGTTTCAGTTCTTCATAATAAAGGAGATCGGACTTGTGCCGGCAACCAAAGATGAGGTAGATGTTTTTATGGACCGTTCCCAGCAAACGGATCTGCTGCGCCATACTCCGGAACGGTGCGATGCCGGTACCGGTGCAGATCAGGTAAAGGTCTTTTTCCAGTGGCTCCGGTAAAGTGAACACACCTTGCGGACCGCGCAAGGTCAGCTCCGTTCCCACTTTTGTTTCTTCAAAAAGATAATGCGTGCCGGCACCTTCCTGCGCGCGTACAATGATCAGCTCAAACGTATTGGTCCCGTCGGGCCAGGAGGAAATGGAATAACTGCGCCAGCGCTTATTGGGCTTCTCGTGGATCGGGAGATCCAGCGTTACGAACTGGCCGGGCGTAAAATCAAAACGCTCCAGCTCCGGAACCTGTATCCAGAACCTTCTTGTATTGTGTGTATGTTGTTCGATGCGGGTGATAATACCTTTCCGCCAGGGTTGAAGCGCCATGTTGGTTTGTTTGGAATGCACAAAATAAGGAACATCAGAAAATGCGGCTACCGAATATGGTAATAAAAAGACGGTACCAGGGGTACCGCCTTTCGCCTTTGGCAAGCAATCGAACATTTAAATATAGAAAATTTCAGGAAGCCGGTACAGGTTCCAGTACTTTTATTTTCGGCACTGGATAATACCATGTTTTTCCCATATATATGTATACGATTATCAATTCGTTGGACTTCTTCATTTGCCTGAACCAGCCCGTCTGAAGCCCCGTTTTACCTGCATTTCCGGAAGGCAATAACTGTATGAACGGACCGGCATTTTCAGGAACCAGTTCTTTCGTCATCCTGTTCCCGTCCTTTTCATCCCCCAATGACAAAACAGGGATAGCGGAAATGGTTTCGGCCTTTACCTTATATAGTACACCGTTGATCCAAACGCCACTCCATTTGATCTTTGCGTGTGGGATGCATTCCGTATAAATAAGCAGATTCGATTTGCCGGCAGAGACAGCGGCGGTCTTCGTACTATTATTATGCTCCTGAACGATCTCCTGCGGCCGCACTCCGGATAAAACCTGTTGCTGCCAGGCATACACTTGCCTGATCGCTCCTTTTTGAGCGATCACAGTTTGCATGCCGCAAGTAATAATGGCCAGTGTAAGTAATGCTTTTTTCATATCAACAGGATGCACCCGCTGTCCGGATTACAATCAAGGATCTGTTAAAGCTCTATGGTTTCACCACCTTTTGCAGATGACGGTACCTTCCGTTGTCGCTGTAAATGCTCAGGATGTAAATACCCGGGCTCATGCGCGAGAGATCAATAGATCCGTCCTGATAAGATGACGTTCTGCTGTACACCTGCTGTCCGTTCATCGTGATCAGATCGATCCGTATCTTCTGAATGCCCGTCTGATTGCCGATGTTGTATTTCACCAGGTTACTGCTCACCGTCGGATACACCATTTTGATGAAGGTCTTGCTGTTGATCGTCGGATCGATGGTCGCTGTATTCTGATTGGGATTGAAATTCGCCGTTCCCAGGAAAGTATAATACATGCCGTTACCATGCGTGCCCACCAGCAGTACATTATCTGTGGGGCGGTAACTGAGCGACTGGATCACCGCGTAATTCAGCACCGATCCGCCTTCACACGCCCAGGTCACGGTTCCACCCGCTGTCAGCGTCGTGCCGATATCCGTTGCACTGTACAGTCCCACACTGGTACCTACATAATATTCCAGTACCGGATTATTGCTGCCATCTTTCTTCGTTACGATCGCGCAACTGCGGATCGAAGGCAATCCAAGATTACCCTCCGCATTCTTCCAGGTGGGGGCGCCGGATTTGGCATTGTTCGTCCACCAGATGGAAGTCACAGCCGCATTGCTCACCGTATAGTTCGTTACCACCAGCATGATCTCATCATCATTGTTGGGGTTGGTGGCGATGTCCTGGACATTCGCCCCGGCCGGTAAACCGGAAGGCGTGATATCAACCGGTGCTGTAGCCGCTGCCGCATTCCGCGGATCATTCAGGCGGAATACCTTTCCGTTCGTGGTACCTATATAAATGGCATGGCTGGTGGTGTAAGGTCCGCGACTGAATCCCAGTGCACGGATGCCGATATTGGTTCCGGCTGTGGGATTTGAAGGATTCACGGCCGCACTCACTCCGGTCAGCTCGGTCCATGTGCCCGTTGATACCGTGGAAGCAGCAGTGGTGCGGAACAAACGGTTATAGTTCACATAATACAGGTCTTCCGTATTATCCGGATCCAGTTTGAAATTGGTCACGAATTCGCCCCACTCACCGGAAGTGCCATCGGTGGTGAGTCCTGTTGGTGTGATCGTACTGAAGTTGCCGGAACCCAGTCCACTCACCACTTTCGCGCGGCGGATATTACCCAGCTGGAATCCGCAGTACACATACTGGTCCACACCGGTGATCTTGCCAAATCCTACGGATACACCATCGCCACTGAATAACTTCCTGTGGTTATTGGAATCTACCGCGGCCGTTCCGGTGATGCCGGTCTTGTCGCGGAGATAAGTTCCGTTATCCTGCGCGCCGCCAATGAAATTATTAGCGCCCGATGTCGGGTCGATCGCTACATAATAATATTGGAGTGTCTGATAATTATTGATATTGTTCCAAACCACATTGGAGCCACCGGTCGTGATATTGAGTGTTTGCTGAATACCGCCATCATTACCACAGATCGCTTCATTGGGCGTTGTGGGGTTGAATGCAATGGTATGGATATCGGGGTGACTGCCCGCGTAATACGTCAGTACCGGTAAGGTATTTCCGTATCCGCCGATCCAGGAAGTGTTACCTGTTGTGGCAAAACCATCCGTTGAACGGTACAAACTCGTACCACCCAGCAACACAAAATTCGCGTTATCGGGTTTTACTGCCAGACAAAGATCATAACCGCCCTGCGTCGTGATCGGATCGGTCGCTGCGTGATTGCCTCCGGAGAAGTCAGGCATGTTACCTGACAAATTGGTCCAGTTGGTACCTGATGTAAAATCAAGTTTGTACATATCCACTTCCGGCGCATTATCAGGAGCGCTGTTGCTCAGTCCGTTCTCATAACATACATATACGATATTACTGTTGGAAGGGGCAGCCGCCAACACAATGCGTTTGGGTAAATAAGTTGAGGTGGCTGTATAGTATCTGTATGAATTTCCTTTCCAGGCTCCGACAGAATCAACGTTGATCGTTGAGCCGCCCGCAATTCTTGTCCATGAATTCAGGTTGCCTGTTGTGGATGTCCAAACACCGCGCAGTGCCGCATCCGGATTACCCCCATTTACTGCCAGCACAAGCGTACTGCCGGCTTTCACGATATCCATCTGGCCTGAAGCCGCGATCGCACCTACTGTTCCGCCGAATACAACATTGAAAGTAGCGCCACCATCTGTTGTGCGCATCAGCCTGCGGTGACCCGCCACATATACATTACCATTGGCCGGATCAACGAATATCTTATGGACGAAATCAAAAGGATGATCGAATGTTTCAAGCGTACCTGCTCCTAGGATACCACCACCGATATCCGTGATCGTATTCATGGGTAAACGCGTCCACGTTACTCCATTATTCACGGATTTATATAGGCCGTAACCCATGTATGTCGCGCCCAGATCTCCTGCAGAATTACCCCAGGGCTCACCACCCCCGGCATACCAGGTGTCCTGATTGCCCGCACGCGGATCCTGAGCGATCACAGCCACGTTATGGATCTCATTGTCCGGCGAAACCCTC
>JAKPSI010000126.1 GCA_029555415.1 Bacteroidota bacterium
TCACTAAGCGGAAAGAACATAATGAGATCATCAATTATACCCGCCGGAGCGACCGTTATCTGGTGCTGGAGCCCGATGATGTGATGAGCCGCGAACTGACGGATTCTGTACTGAAAGACAAGATCGTGTTGCTGGGTTATGTGAACCCTGACCCGAACGACATTGAGGATAAGGTATTTACACCCATGAATGAGAAATTCGCCGGCAAATCCCACCCCGACATGAACGGGATCATCGTGCACGCCAATTTCATCACCATGATCCTCGACAGGGATTACATAAATCAGTTACCTTTATGGGTCAACATACTGTTCGCCATCATCATCGGATGGCTGCATATGTCCTTCTTCATCCGGTACTATCTTGAAAATCACATCTGGTTCCACTTAGTAGCAAAACTGGCGCAGCTGGCTTCAGCGGTATTTTTCGTGTTCGCGGGGATCTATCTCTACGACAAGTTCAATATCAAGCTGGACATGAAGCTGACCTTAGTTGTGATCGTGTTGTCGGTCGACATCATTTATTTTTATGAAGCATTCGCCGTATGGATGCATAAAAGATTCGGATATACCACAGTCTTTCATCAAAAACACCATTAAACCATTCTTTACAATGAAGAAGATCGCTCTTTCCCTTTTCGTCAGCATTTTCACATTTGTGGCAGGTGCCCAGAACAATTTCCTGCTGTACAGCATCAAAGGTTCTGCAACCGTTGTTGACAACAAAACGGAAACACCCGCCAAAGCAGGTCGTGTACTGACAGGAAACGCCAGCCTGAAAGTAGGTGCCGGTGCCACTGTTACCCTGATCTGCAATGAGAGCGCTATGTTTACCGTACGCAAACCGGGAACCTATACGCTCAGTCAGTTCAAGGATTCCTGCGCAGTGACTAACAGTTCTGTCTCCGCTAATTATATCAAATATGTATGGAACCAGATGACCAGTCATGGTGAAGGATCCCCCGGCAGCAACCGCAAGGCTTTCATGAATACGATCGGTGCGGTGAGCCGTGGTATCAACAATATCTGGATCGATCCGAAACTGGATACCGTCAATTACGTGGCCGGTGAATTCCCGCTGTCCTGGAAATCATACGCGGAAGCGAAGGATTTCGAATTCTCGATCTTCAGCAGCACAGATCCCGCTACGCCGGTGTACAAGACCGTTGTAGGCAAACTCAAGATCTCCATTGCCACTTTCGCGGATAAACTGAAAGCAGGCAATTCATATTTGTGGACTTCTGCTGTTCGCGGGGAACAGAATGAAGAGCTGAAAGTGCTGAATGTGGTGAGCAAAGAAACTTACGGACAATTGCTGGCCACACTGAAGGGCGACAACAAAGCCTTTGAAGCAGAAGCGGAACAATCCTACCGCCTCGCCTTCCTGCTGGAAGATGCGCATTACCTGGCTGAAGCTTATCAGTATTATACTAAAGCTGCAACTGCCGATCCTACTAATCCGCTCTACCGCGCGACATTGATGTCGTTCAAGAAGGATTATGAGATCAAATAGATCAAAAAGTTAAAATCATCAAAGAGGATCCAGGATCCTCTTTTTTTTGCCCCATGCATTTACAAGGGGTGTCTGAATTCAATTTCCTTCAGTTATTTTTACCCCATGAAGATCGCATTCTGGTCGGTCGGCAAAAATCATGAGCCGCATGTCAAAGAAGGTGTGGAAGAATTCACCAAACGCATCTCCCGGTATTACCCGGTGGAATGGAAGATCATTCCCGTTCCGAAAAACGCCGGCACCCTG
>JAKPSI010000014.1 GCA_029555415.1 Bacteroidota bacterium
GAAATGTACCAGGTATTCAATATGGGTACAAGACTGGAGATCTATACCGATGCAGGCAGCGCGGATGATATCATCTCAGTTGCGAAAAGCTTTGGGGTGGATGCGCAGGTGATCGGCAGGGTAGAAGCGAGTCAGGGAAAAGGACTGCAATTGAGTACCCCCAATGGTATTCTCAATTATTAATTCTGGAGCGTATAGATTTTAGAAACTAATTTTTTCACTTCACCATCGATTTTAACCCTGATCTGATCGATTGTCAGCAATTTCCCGGATGTTGCAGCCTCGATCTGCATTTTGGTCGCATCGGAAAATGTCGAACCGGTATTGAAGACTTCAACTATGCTATGATCCGGCTTATCGATGGTGAATACATAGCTCACGATCTCCGTTCCGGGTTTAACTCCACAAAGCGAAAACGGGGTTGATTTTTTAAGTTCTTCCAGCGTCAGGACCGGGATTGTCTGAATTTTAGTTTTCGTATCTGAATCAGACTGGTGTTGGGCCACTTCACTGGTGACATGAAAGTCAACTTTCTGTTTTTTGTATGCTTTAACTGCATGTCCATTCTGAATGGCGGATATCCATTTAGGCCCTTTTTTGATAACGCGCATAGCTTCTTCCTCCATGCCATAGCCCATATTCGTCAATGGCCTGACATCTGAAATATTACCCTCAATATCCACCACGAACTGGATCACGACCGTATAGTGTCCCTCAGGTGCCCCTTGTTTAACCGGGACTTGTTTGTCCAGCACTTTATCCAGGTAAAGATTCCACTTATCCTGTCCGCCCGGAAATGAAGCTTCTTCCTCCACTTTAGTGAATAATTTATTTTCAGGTTCCTCTACTACTTTATTGATCATTCCGGGATCTTTCACCCCTGTCTTCTTTTCTTTGGTGATGATCTCGATCACGCCATCCTTTCCTTTGTCTCCGTATTTTTTGATCGCGTCATCTCCTTTCAGAATAGTAACGGATTCCAGGTCATTCGTATTGACCATGTCATCCAGTTTCTTCATGTCATTCAGGTAACCGATCACCTTACCATCCACCACAACCAGTGCTTTTGATTTGGGTTCTTCCACTACTTTGGATCTCATCCACATCAGGGTATCCGGGTATTGTCCTTTTTTTCCGTTCTTGCTGAACCAGGTATTGGTGTACAGATCAACCTGGTAAGCGTATTCATTATGATGGAGGGCATTTTTGTACAGTTTGCTGACATAGTGATTTGCGAAATCAGCCGCCTTGTATTTCGTCAGCTGACTGTTCGCGATCTTCTTATTATCGATCCATACACCGTAGGTCTTGGGATCCAGCCAGGCCTTCAATTGTTCATCGGTCGGTTTTTTCGGCTCCGGATATTTTCCGATGATCCGCACATAAGGTTTATCCGTATCGTTGTAAACACGCAATTCAGTGACCCGGCGGAGTGAGAATTCCCGGATGGCGGACAGGATGCTTTTCGCGATCAGCTGCTGATTCTCCGTTTTACTGATGAAGGCCAGATCAGCGGGATTGTTGATATAACCGCATTCCACAATGACCGCCGGCGCGGGATTCCAGTCCAGTACATAAATGCCTTCTTTTCTTTGTTTGATGTCCGGTGCTGTTGTATAGACCTGATTCAGACTGTTGATGAGTGCAGAGGCGAGCAGGCGACTATTCGAAGTCAAATTGCGTGACGCACCATACACTTCAATGCCCTGTTTGTTTTCCTGCTTAGTGCCTTGCGCATTCTTCAGGATACCGGCGGAATTGATATGCAGGGAAATGAACAGGTCAGCCCGCATTTGTATGCTCAGGTTCGTCCTTTCCTGTGCTGTAAGCGTTTCATCACCCTTGCGGGTCAGGATCACCTGGATAGAAGGATCATCGTTGAGGGATTGAACCATTTTGGCGAGCTGCAGGTTGAGGTCGCTTTCCTTCACGTTGCCGGACATCACGCCGGTTTCCGATCCGCCATGACCGGCATCGATCACAACCACCACAGGTGTTGCTGTAGCAGGCTCATCTTTCCGGTGATAGCTGAAGGCGAATAGTACGGTCAGTACGGCTGCCATGGGCAGCAACATGATCTTGCGGAGATACTGATGGCGGGATTTTGAAGAATTGGTCAGCATAAGGATCCTTCTTTTGATCTGGTTATTGAAAAAGGGTTGTGTCAATCGGTTCTCTGTACCGAGCACCTGCATCAGCAGCAGCTCGGCGTAATCATATTCATTGTGTTCCTTCACGGCGAACTGATCGGCCAGGAATTCATGGATCACCCGCAGCTCTTTCCTGATCAGGTAAAAGAACGGATTGATCCAGAAGATCACATTCACGATCTCCATGAACACCGTATCACTGCTGTGCTTTTCATTGATATGATACATTTCATGGCGGAAGATCTGTTCACCTTTTGAAGAACGCAGTTCGATCTTCCTGTCCCAGAACAGCCAGCGGAAAAAAGAGAATGGCGTACCCGGCTCTTCCGTATTCACGAAACGAATGTTGCCTATCTGTTCCGCTGGATATTTTCGTATGATCTTTTTGATCGAAAGCAGGGAAAACAGGACCCGTCCCAGGATCAATAGGCCAACAAGGATATAAACAATTAAAAGAATATGCGGCAGGGTGAACCAGCTTTCTGCGGGAAGAGGCAGGGGCGTTGCCGGAAGATCATTACTGAAGACCTCACCGGGATCAGGACTATTCGCCAGGTTCCGGAGAATGAAGGATGAATCGGCTTCTGCATTACTGAAATATAAAGGGATGTTCAGGAAAGGCACGATCAGACTCAGTCCTGTCGCGGCCAGCAGATAAAACCGGTTGTAGTGATGAAAGCGTTTATTGCGGAGGGCGATCCAGTAGTAACCGAACAAAATGCCGGAAGCAAGGATCACCTGGAAAAGGTTCAGAACGAGGTTGTTCATTTGCGCGGGTTTTGTTTTTTGATCTGATGCAGCAGTTGTTCCAGTTCCTCAACGGAAATGTTATTCTCTTTTACCATGAAGGAAACCACATTGCTGAAAGAGCCTTCGAAATAGCCTTTTACCATTTGCTTCATGGTGCGTTTGGAATAGTCTTCCTTGCTCACCAGCGGACTGTATTCATGGTTCCTCCCGATGACATGCACGTTCACGAATTCCTTTTCCACCAGGATCTTCAGCAGTGTTGCAACGGTATTCGAATGCGGTGCCGGCGGGGGCATCGCATCAACGATCTGACGGAGAAAAGCCTTGTCCAGCTTCCAGAGCACCTGCATGACCTGCTCTTCCGCACGTGTCAATGATTTCATGTTTTGCATTTGTAAAATAAAACTATAACTAAAAAATTAGTTTGACAACTAAATTCTTAGTTTTTGTGAAAAATTTTGCTAACATCATGGGAATCTTTCTGTTATTTTGCACCAAAGCCAACAACGGATGAGTGAACCTATCATTGAACTGAGGCACGCCAATATTTATCAGGGCGATAACCTGATCCTTCAGGATGTGAATCTTACCATTAATAAAGGTGAGTTCGTGTATCTCGTGGGCAAGACCGGTACCGGTAAGTCCAGTTTACTGAAAACTTTGTACGGAGAACTGCCTCTCAATGATGGCGAAGGAACCGTGGCCGGTTTCAACCTGAAAGGGCTCGACTGGAAAAAAGTCCCTTACCTGAGACGCACACTGGGTGTGGTTTTTCAGGACTTTCAATTACTGACCGATCGTAACATCAATGATAATCTCAAGTTCGTTTTGCGCGCCACCGGCTGGACCGACACGAAACTGATGGATGAAAAGATCATGGATGTACTGGATAAAGTAGGACTCAAAGCCAAAGGTTTCAAAATGCCTTTTGAGCTGAGTGGTGGCGAACAACAACGTATCGATATCGCACGCGCCCTTCTGAATTCTCCCAAGCTCATCCTGGCCGATGAACCTACCGGAAATCTGGATCCCGAGACCTCAGATGAGATCATGAACCTGCTGATCAGTATCGCGCGTGATTATAATACCGCGGTGGTGATGGCGACGCATGACTATATCGTGGTGCAGAAATTCCCGGCGCGCATGATCCGCACAGAACGCGGCCATGTTTCCGACAACGCTAGTATAACCATTGAATAAGCTGCTGCGTATTCTTTTCGTTATTATAGGTGTCTCCCAGTAATCTTTTCCGGAGTCTTGTTTCTTCCTCTGAATAGGGCATCCTGTGCAATTGCATGATAACAGATGCGAAGGATTCCGCATTCGTAGCGATATGACAGGCACCCTCCAGGCCCGTTCCATCCACCATCGGTGCATTCACCACACAATGCCTGCCTTCAAATAATGCATGCAGCAGTTTAAGCCTGATGCCCGTGATGTTTTTATTGAAACAGGGCAGGACGTTGATATGCGCTTTCCTGACCAGATCATCGATCTCCGATCCTGTTGGATCCGCCACAATGCAGGTGTGCTGCAATACATGCGCCTGCTTTTGCAAACGGGCGGATGGTTTCTTGCCAGCTACAACGAAAGGTATTTTGATCTTCGTAAATACTTCTTTCAGCAGCCACATCGCGGCTTTTTCATTCTCTGGTACTGATAAATTCCCATGGAACAGACAAAGCGTTCCCAGGCCTTCTTCACCCGACACCTGTTGCCAGGCCGGGAAGGTGGGCAGGAAATGTGCATGGGTCAGCTGGTAATCATCTTCCAGTATGCGGATGTCATTCAGTGAAACACAGGCATACACGGCTTTATCGCTCAGATGCTGACTGTATTTTTTCAGTAAATGACTTTCCAGTCTGTAATAACATTTTTTGTAGAGGTTACCGGTAGATCTGGCCAGTTCACGATAGTACAAATGTTCTTCATTATGCATACGAACTACCACCTTACGGCCATTCGTCACCAGTTGTTCCAGATAGCCTGTGCAATGGATCCCTTCCAGCAATACCGGGTGATCGTCTTTTTCCAGGTTCTCCAGCAAACGGGGATCCATACGGGAAGCCACGATATAAGGGAGTTTCAGAGAGAAGCCATGGTGTCCGGTCTTGCGTTCATACACATGAATGCTTTCACAGAACTGATTCAGTTCATTGGGCATGCCCCGTTCATTATAACTGAAATAGTGGAGGTGTATTCCGATGCCCGCTTTCTTGAACTGCATGATCCGGTTCATCATATCGATCGCGCCACCGTAGTCGGCCGGCCAGGGTACGTCCAGACAAACGATATGAATGAATTTTTTCAAAGGGGGAGTATGTTTTGATAAAAAGCGATCAGTTTCTTTTCTTCCTGCTGCCAGTTCCACTCTTCCCGCGCGATCAGACAATTGTCACGCAGTCTTTCGTATGTAACAGTCTCACCCATCAGTTTGTTCAGCGCTGCAGCGATACTGTCCGGATCCGGTTCCGGGATCAGCAGGGCTACTTCATACATACCATTCAGTGCCCGGTATTCCGGGAAGTCCATGGTCACCTGCGGTAAGCCTGCCTGCACATAGTCGAAGAATTTATTCGGCAGCGCCCAGTACTGGTTCAGCCCGGTATTTTCGGCTACAGATACACCGATATGTGCATCCTGCGACACTTCCCATAATTGTGCGGGCGTGAGCATGCCTTTTAAGATGATCTTTTCTTCCAGCTTGTACTGAGCGATCAGCGCTTTCAGTTGCGGCATGAAATTACCGTCACCACAAATGACCAGTGGATGATCCACTTGCTGCATGGCCGGTACCAGGAACTCGAACGCACGGGCCTCATTCACCGCGCCCTGATAAAGGATGAAGGGCTTTGCCGGTTCATTCTTTTCTCTGAAGGCTCTGGGGATGGGCATATTCCGTATCGTTCCATACTCAACCCCGTATCTTCTTTTGAATTCAGCCGCAATATTGTCACTCACGGTATAGCCTGAACGAAATTTTGGAACGGTCATCTGTTCGATCTTCGTCCATTTTTTATGAATGTCCGGGCGGCTCACCACTTCCTTTAACTCTGTGAACAGTTCATGCGCGTCATAGATACGGGGAATGCTTTTGAAACGGGATACCTGCAGACAGGGGAGGATCGTGTCCAGGTCGATCGCGCAGATGGCGTCCATTTTTTTGAACAGGAGGTACAGCAATAATCGCAGATTGTATTCCGCATAGAACCATTTGCCCTTGCGGAAAAAACAACGGATCCTTTTCTGTTTGAAAGGCTGCTCCTGCAGGGGCAATGAATGTTTCAGCAGGAAACCGACCAGTGTAACATCATAACCGTTGCGTGCCAGCGACCCGCAAATGCGCTGCATCCGCTGGTCATAGCTCAGGTCATTCGTTACTGTGAAGTAGATCTTTTTCACGCTGGCTGGTTTTAAGCGGAAACCGCCTTGTAAATTTTTTCGATCGCCGCAACGGTCTTCAGTCCGTCCAGTGCGTTGGCGAACGGATGTGAAGCGTCCTGCATCGCGATCAGCAGGTTCTCGTAGATCTTATCATGATTGCTCATTGAGCCTTTGTAGTAGCCATAATCATTGGCCTGTCCGGGAGCCGGCACCGTCAGCGGATCTGCTTCCACCAACTGATAATCCAGCTGATTCATATATCCGCCACCGATGCGGATACTGCCTTTCTCCGCAATGATGCTCAGCGAAACTTCCATGTTCTGCTGAAAAGTGTTCACACTCCAGTTCAGCCCGCCCAGCATGCCATTCTCCATCTCAATAGCCGCCACACCGCTGTCCTCGAATTCAATGATCCCTTCATGCGCCATATTTTTTCTGTATCCGCGCACTTCACGGATATCACCGAGTAACCACAACAGGGCATCGATATAATGACTGAACTGCGTGAACAAGGTACCGCCATCCAGTGCCAGCTGTCCTTTCCATGATCCGGAATAATAAGCTGCGGGCCGGTTCCAGAAACAATTCAGCTGGAAAGAATAAAGTTTTCCCAGACTGCCTTCGTCCAGTTTCTTTTTCAGCGTAGCTAATGCGGGATTATAACGGGTGGATTTGACAACGAATAAACGGCGGTCATTCACTTCGGATGCATGCATCATCGCTTTGGCATCTGCACTGGAAAGACTCAATGGCTTTTCACACAGTACATGAATACCTTTCTCAAGCGCAGCAATGCTCTGCGCAGCATGGAGTCCGTTCGGGGTGCAAATGGCCAGCAGGTCGAAACTTTGGCCTTCAGCCAGCATATCCTCCAGCCGGTAATAAGCTTTCGCGCCATATTGCGCGGCCAGGGCATCCGCCCGTGCCGGCACGATATCGCATACGGCAATGAGCTGTCCTCGGCTTGCCGCTTCCGCAGCATGACGAGGTGCTATCTTGCCGCAACCAACAATGGCGAACCTGAGCTTTTGCATGGCTTCAAATATACGCAATGAAGGGGCTTGATGGGTAGAAAAACAACCCCGGCGCAAGGGCCGGGGCGTATCAAAAAATCATTGGGTCGTTATTACTGGCCCATCGGCATATCCATGCCTTCGCCCTGGTTTTTCAGGTTCTTTCTTTTGAAGAGACTGGCATCGAATTTTCCGAAACGCCAGTTGAAGTTGAGACGCAGGATCTGCGGATCGCGCCTGCGGAAAACATCCTGTGAGAAGTAAGCGGACTCAGAATGCACATCCGAACGACGGGTACGAAAGATATCATTCACATTCAGGGAAAGCGATGCCACCTTATTCTTCATGAAATCGAAACGGATCGCCGCATCCACACCATAATTCGCGCGTACATATCCCTGTGAGGAGGTAGCCTGGCCGAACATTCCGCCACCACCACCGCCACCGAACATGCCACCACCGCCTCGGCCGCCACCACTACCGCCACTTCCGCCCGGAGGCAAAATGGTCTTGCTCTGGTAATCACCGGAAAGCTGCAGCGTGAAATTCTTCGGCAGTTTGAAGCTGTTATTGATCTTGGTGAACCAGCTGGCGAAGGCATCCGGTGTCACCTGCGTTGGATCTGATAAATTGATCTTCGAAGTAAAGAGGTTCAGGTTCGTCGTAAGATCCCACCAGGCGGTCACTTTATTCTTTGAAACGAGTTCCAGACCCGTTACATAACTCGAACTCGCATTGATATAAGTATTCACCAGCATGTCCTTGCCAGTATAAGGATTCGTTTCCTTCACCTGATAGCGGGTGATGAGATCGGTCGTATTCTTATAGTACAGTGACGCGATGAAATTATCCTTGTTCTTGAATGTCTTCTGATAAGATAACTCCACTGAATTGGTGAATTCGGGTTTCAGGTCGGGGTTACCGCGACTGATATTGAGCGAATCTGAATAGTCCGTATAAGGGTACAGCTGGAAAAAATTCGGACGGTTGATCTTGCGGGTATAATTCAGTTGCAGTTCCTGGTCGTTCTTCATTTTATTTGTCAGGAAGACACTGGGGAAAAAGCTGACCGGGAATTTGATGTTGAATTCCTGATTCTTGTCGGGCAGGTTCCCCTTGTAATTGGAACTTTCCACACGCAGACCCAGCTGATAGCCGAACTGTTTGATCTGGTTGGTATACGTGGTATATGCGGCAAAGACCTGATCCTTGCTCTTGTAATTGACCGACAGGAGCGGGTTGTAGAGCTCATTGCCGGTACCGTCGATGAAGTAGAATTTATTGGTGTTATCGACATTCCTGATCGAAGCACGAAAACCCATTTCCAGTTTTGATTTATCGGTCAGCGGATTCACGAAATCCGTTTGAAAAACCAGGTTGCTGTTGGTGCCGGTGCCGACCTGACGCTGGGAAGCGGATTTCAGCACGGTCTTGTTGTTCAGATCCAGTGAATCAGTGCGGATCAGGTTATCGTTATTATTCTTGCTCGCGTTGTAATTCACATCCGCTGTCCATTCCTTACCCGCTTTCGGGAACAGGTGTTTGTAGCTCAGTGATGAACCGCTGTTGCGGAAATCACTGGCAGAATTCGAATTGCGGGAGGAGAGGGAAGCGGCACTTAAAACCTCGGTTCGCATATCACTGGTGGTCGTGGGTTTGAAGGAACCATTCACATAGTTACCGGTAATGGTAAGTGTGTTGCGGTTATCAAGCAGGAAGTCGAAACCACCACGCAGGAATTTGAAATTGCCGTTCATGATGCTCTTATCGGCCTGGAAAAGATCGCTGCCGGGTGTGCCAAAAGTTGTACGGGAAGTATTGCCGGTGCTGATGGATTTGCGTTGATTGAAATTCGCGCCCAGGAAGAAATTGACTTTCTGCTGACGTACGTTGATATCGCCACCCAGTCCGACTTTCGCGCGGGAGTCGATATTCGCGCGAATACTTCCGTTATAACCTACTTTTTTATTCTTCTTCAATACCACATTCAGGATACCCGCTGTACCGCCAGAGGCATCGAATTTGGCGGAAGGGTTGGTGATGATCTCCACGCTTTCGATCGCATCCGCAGGGATCTGGTCGAGGCTTAAAGTTGTAGGACGTCCATCCACGAATAACTGAGGCGCATTGTTACGCATGGTCACATTGCCGTCAATATCCACATTCAGGGAAGGCACGTTCCGCATCACATCCACACCTGTACCACCGGCGGAAACGAGGTTCTTTTCTACATTGAATACTTTGCGGTCGATCCCAAGTTGCAATCCGGGCTTGCTGGAGTTC
>JAKPSI010000017.1 GCA_029555415.1 Bacteroidota bacterium
AATTATCAATTATCAATTCTCCGTTATCATCTACTTCTTCATCCATTTCAAATAAAACGGAAGCCTGTTCAGCTTCAGCGCTGCATATTTCTCTTCCTTCGCACCAAAGCTGCTGTAGAAGAAAGCAAGGTTACGGATATCGGAGCCCTCAAAATCAAGCAGCATATCTTTTCCGGCATGATCGCGTATGAAAGCATCGATCAGTGCATGTGAAGCACCTAGTGTTTTCCCGTTCGGATGATTGCCTACGAGGATGTAATAGGCTCTTTTGTGTGAGAAGAAAAAAACACAGGACGCCAGCAGCTGATCGCCGGGACCGCTGATACCATAGGTCACAGCTTTTTTTTCTGCAGCCAGTGTTTTAAAAAGACGGAGGAATTTATCCTTGTTGCCGGCTTCCTCACCGGAGATCTTCCGCATCTGCATCCAGGCCAGTTCCACCACTTCTTCAACGGGAACATTTTGACGGAACTTGCATCCCGCTTGTTCTGATTTACGGATATTCCGTCGGATATTCTCCCGGTAGTTCGCGAACAGATCATCATAAGGGTGCCGGAGGTCCAGTACATAATTCATCCGTTCATATAAAGGGAAACCTTCCACCGGAAAAAGATTGGCATGGTTCAGACTGATATCGATGTACTGGAATTGTGCCGGGATCGCTTTCAGGAATGCTTCGATCATCTCCTGTGTCAATCCATCTCCGAAAATACCCAGTTGCGCCGCCAGAAATGGTTGATGCATATAACTGATCCCGTATTTTTTATTCCAGGTCAGGGGCATCACGGCCTGATAGCTGTTTGTGTCATTATTTTCCAGCACCAGTGCGTCCCAATTCGGCGCCATGCTATCCAGATAAGCGGTATAAGCGTATACCAATCCATTTGCGGCATGATCAATGCAGGCGTCCCAAAGAACTGTATCCAGATTGGTCCGGGGAATGTATCGTATGGAGGTGGATCCCGTCATCAGAAATCCGCACGGGGATTGAATTTCCTGAAACTGAAGTTGGAGATATCGATACAGAACGAGATCTTTTTCAGCATCCTGTTCTTCTCCGGCAATGTGGATTTGATATAATCACTGAATACTTTACTGTACAATAACGGGACATATATATTGATCGTTTCTTTGATCAGCGGGATGTAGAATCCGGCATCATACAGGAAGCGGTCAGTGGTCGCTTTTTGTTCCCATGCGCCTGAGTAGGTACCGATATCCAGGAAAAGCTTCAAAGGGATCTTGACCGGCAACACGCTGAGCGGATTGATCTGTTTGGGTATCGTGGTCGTGAAATTAGCGGCCATCAGCCAGTTATCGCTTCGTCCGACCTTTTCGGCAAGCAGGTCGGTGCGGACTTTGAAAGCGCCATCGCGCAGCATGATCTGCTGACTGGAGAAACCTTCGAATTTATTGCGGCCCGCGAAATAATCGCTGTAGGTATAATCCTCATATCCATTGGCGCCGGTCATGTTCAGTTGATAGCGACTGGTATTGTATGCAGCACTCGCTGTTTTGGATGTGGTGTACATGAACTTTCCGGCGAATACACGGAGGTCAAGGCCACCGCCATCCGCATAGTTGAAGAAATACTTGCCGGTGAATGCGGCACGCAGGAAATCCTTTCCCTGTTCAAGTTTCAGCTGTCCCCGGTAAGGATATAAGGCACGGTTGTTCTCGATCACGATGTTCAACTGATTCAGTGATCTTGTTTCATGGGTCTTGCTGATCTTATTGAGTATGGTCGTGTCAGGACCGCTGATCACCGTATCACGATAGAACCGTAATCCTTCTTCCCTGAAACCGAAATGGCGGAATTCAATGAAGCGGTTCATCGTACTGCGCGGATCTTTTTCTTTCCAGGTGAAACGGATGCCCGGCGACCATTTGATGACGGTAGGGATGATCTTCATTCCGTTATCATCTTTGAACTGGTCCATGCTGAATGCAGCTGCAGTTAATCCGATATCGATCTTACGGATAGGCCCGCCCGGGAATACGCTGTAATTGAAGATCGCGTTCCCGCCGAATTGTTTTGAGCCGGTTCCGTATAACGGTGCCAGCAGGAACTGGAAAGGGGAGGGCGGTAAATTGAAATTGCTGATGAATACACCTGCTCTCAATTGATCATAATTATTGTATCCGATAGCAGGGCCCCACAGCAGCACATGCTTCACTGGATGTTTATCCAGAGACTTGAAAACATTTCCTTGTAAAATGAATACGGTTTTGGAGCCGGTCAGCATTTCATTCGGCAATAAACCTTTGTCATTTTGCAGCGTGAATGCTGTTTGAAGGGATCGGCCTGCGGCTTTTTCCAGCACTTTTTGAAAATCATCGGGTTGCGGGTGCCTGAACTGCCATTGGCTGAAATACGCATGCATGGCGGTATTGAAGCTGTCTGTGCCCATGAGACTTGCCATATAACTCATCCAGTCCGCGGTCTTCTGATATACGACCGCACTGTAATTCGCTTCGCTGTAATGTTCAGAAGAATCATTGATGGGCTGATCCAGATGCTCAAAAGCTTTGGTGCGCAGCAGTGTACGGTCGCCCTGACCCTGCAAGCCGTATTTTGATCTTGTATACAATTGTTCGTAATAAGTATTGATACCCTCGTCCATCCACGGATGGTCCCGTTCATTGCTCGCTAATATGCCATAGAACCAGTTGTGCCCGATCTCATGCGCGATCGTGGCGTCGAGTTCCGCTGCGGATGACATGGGAGAGATGGCGGTGATCGTTGGATATTCCATACCACCCCCGAAACTGGCTGGTCCCTGTACCGCTTGCACAAGTGGATAAGGGTATTCGCCCACCAATGAGGAATAGTGGCGGATCGCATCCTTGCAGTATTTCACACTGTGTTTCCATTGAGCATTCTCTTCAGGAGTGAAATAAGTATAGACATCAATGATATGGTCCTTACTGATCATGCAGGTGTCATAATTCACGATGAATCTTTTATCAGCGAACCAGGCAAAATCATGGATCCTGTCCTGCTTATAATGCAGGATCTTGATCTCTGTAGAGGAGGGGGGCACCGGAGGGCCAACGTTTTTTTTCTGCGGATACGGACTGCCCATTCTTTGCTGGCTCTGTTTCACTTCCTTTTCGAAAGCGGTCGACCTGTTTTTGAGCCATTCTGTTTCCTGTGCATCCTGCAGCACACCTGTTGCCGCTACCACATAGTTCTTCGGCACGGTAATATGCACGTCGAAAGTTCCGAACTCACTGTAAAATTCTCCCTGATCCAGATAGGTCATCGGGTGCCAGCCCTTATGATCGTACACAGCGGGTTTGGGGAACCATTGTGTGATCTGATAGGACTGACCGGCATGACCGCCACGCGAAACATTATAGGGTAACTGTACATGAAAAGGCGTGCTGATCTCGGCTGTAGCACCCGGTGGAAGCGGGGAAGGGAGGATGACACGAATGATATCGATATGTTCCGGATGATCTTCGGTTTGGGCGGTGATATTATTGACCTTGAAGTTCAGCCGGTTGATATAACCCCTGTCTTCAGGTTTTGAAAAATAGAATTTTGTATTGCCATTCTCCAGTAACTGGTCACTGAAAGCCGTCTTATCGTTCTTATAAGCGTTGGGCCAGAGGTGGAACCAGATGAAATGAAGTGTATCCGGTGAATGGTTGATGTATTGGATCTTTTCAAAACCTTCCAGACTGTGATCGTTATCGTGCAACGTCACGTTGATATCATAATTCACTTCCTGTTGCCAGTATTGGGAGAATGACGTGAGGGTAGCGCCAAGCGAAGCAAGGAGGAGGACTATAGTTTTTCTCACGCCGGATGGGTTTTATCAAAAGTAAAATCAAAAATCAGCAAAATGAAATCCCGCCTCACTTTCCTTTTCCTTTCAGGATGATGCGCAGGGTGTGCAGCATGATCCTGAAATCAACAGCCAGGGAAACGTTCTCGATATACAGCAGGTCGAATTTGCTGCGTTCGATCATTTCGTCCACATTCTCCGCATAACCGAATTGCACCATGCCCCAACTGGTGAGACCTGGTTTCACTTTCAGCAGATATTTATAATAAGGGAAGCGGTGAATGACCTGATCGATATAGAATCTTCTTTCCGGACGCGGACCCACCAGACTCATTTCCCCGATAAGGATGTTCCACAGTTGCGGGACTTCATCCAAACGCCATTTGCGCATGGTCTTGCCCCATTTGGTGATACGCGGGTCGTTGTCGGAAGATAACGCAGGGCCGTCCTTTTCAGCGGATTCGAACATGGAACGGAATTTATACATCCGGAATGGTTTGCCTTTGTATCCGATCCTTTCCTGTGAATAGATCACTGGTCCGGCTGAAGAAAAACGTACGCGGATGGCGACATAGATCATCACCGGAGCAAGCAGGATGCTTCCTGTAAGCGCAATGAGGATGTCGAGGAGACGTTTGATATTCTGCTGCCATTCGGGCATGAGACCGGTTTGCAGATCGATCAGTGCCGCACCCATGACATTGCTCGTCTTTACGGAACCGGAGAGGATATCGAGGATATCCGGCTGGATCTTCACTTCCACATCCAGTTCACTCAGCCGGTTAATGATACTTTCGAGTTTGGGTTGTTCAGATTTTTCCATGGCCAGTACCACCATTCGTATCGCATGGTCACGAATGATACTTTCAAGCTCATCAAGCCCGCCGAGTTTGGGCAGCATTTTTACGATACCCTGCTTGCCGTACTGATCCGGTGTGATGTAGCCGGTATAACGGTAACCGCCATCCTGCAGATTCCTTTCTGTTTCCCTGAATATACGAACGGCATTTTCCTGGCTGCCGATCATCAGTGTATTGAAAATGACTTTGCCCTGCAGCAGTTGCTTTTTTACATGATTCAGGATCAGTGCGCGTCCAATGAATGTGTAGATCAGTTGAAGCGCGAACAGAACGGAACCGGCCAGATAGTAATAGGAGTAATCATCTTTTACATCATCAAGGATGAACGCGAAGAACAGGACGGCGCAACCGAGCAGACTGCAGACGAATGTGCTTGTGAATTCGAACAACCTGGATTTTCGGTATAGGGAATGGTAGGTGCCAACAAGTGAATAGAGGATGATCCATCCCAGCGGGATGAAGATGATGCCCGACCAGAATTTATCATCCACAAGGGTGCCGGCAGAGCTGATATCTTCTTTCAGGATGGCTTTGCGGACGAAAAAGAACGTCCCCCACACAAGCAATGCGGTGAGGAAGTCGGTGACCACATACCATGCTATGGATATTTTCCTGCCTTCACGCATCAGCGGGAGATGATATTATTCCCGATCTTTTCAAGGATCTGATGCGCCACATCCATGGCCATCAGTCCGTCCATCTCCGTTACGATGGTTCGGGTGTTATTAAGGATCGCGTTCTTGAATTCTTCCAGTTCTTTTTTGATCGCATTCACTTCCGGCACCACAGGATTGGCCATGGCGATGGTTTTGGTGCCTCCGGGTGTTTCAATGTCGAATGCGAAAACATTGCTGTCACCGGGCTCCTTCATTTTGATGATCTCGGCTTTCTTATTGAGGAAGTCGATCCCGATATAAGCATCCTTCTGGAACAGGCGCATCTTCCTCATCTTTTTCATGGAGATGCGGCTGGAGGTCAGGTTGGCGACACATCCGTTATGGAATTCGATCCGGACGTTGGCGATATCCGGTGTTTCGGTCATCACACCGACGCCGCTGGCGGAGATCGAACGCACATCACTCTTCACGATACTCAGGATGATATCGATATCATGGATCATCAGGTCAAGGATCACACTCACTTCCGTACCACGCGGATTGAATTGCGCGAGACGGTGCACTTCAATGAACATCGGTTGCAACTGCATATCTTTTACGGCCAGGAATGCGGGGTTGAAGCGCTCCACATGACCGACCTGGAATTTGATGGCGGATTCGTCAGCGAGTTTTACCAGTAAACGCGCCTCTTCCATCGTATTGGCCAGAGGCTTTTCCACGAAAACGTGTTTTCCTTTTTTGATGGCTTTTTCGCACCAGCCAAAATGGTAATTGGTGGGGGCCACCACATCGATCGCATCCACAGCGTCGATCAGCGCATCGGGGTCCAGAAAACGGGGCAACTGATATTTTTCAGAAACGGCATTGGCGGTATCGTCATGAGGGTCATAAAAGCCAACGATCTCCACATCGGGGATCTCAAGCCAGTTATTGAGGTGAAACTTTCCTAAATGGCCCACGCCAAAAACGCCTATTCGGAGCATAATAAAGAATTAATCCTCAAAGATAAAGAATGCTTTGGCCCCCGGGTGAGGAGTTATGAACAGGGGTGGATTATTAAGGGCTGGATTTTTATTGACTGAGAACCCTTGACCCGGGCCTCCGGTAAGGTTTTTTTCGAAAAATATCCGCAGCATCAACTGCAGGCTGATACGAATGGGGCAGTAAATATGTTATTTCTTTAATTCCCCCCGCTGATGATCTTTCCGTCTTCCATCTGAATGATCCGTTGGGTTCTGTCAGCAAAGGACTGATCGTGGGTTACAATGAGCAAAGTCTGGTGAAAGTCTTTCGCCAATCGCTTGAACAGATCGAAAACGATATCACTGTTCTTCTTGTCCAGATTTCCGGTAGGCTCATCCCCCATGATGATATCCGGCTCATTGATCAGCGCACGGGCGATCGCTACCCTTTGTTTTTCTCCGCCGGATAATTGATTCGCTTTTTTGGAAGCCAGTTGCTCAATGCCAAGTATGGAAAGTTTTTCGTTCGCCCGGATCATCAATTCTTTTTCAGAGTATTTCGCGAGTTTCAATCCTGGCAGGATCACATTTTTGATGACACTGAATTCTTCCAGCAAGTAATGGAACTGAAAAACGAAACCGATCTTCTCATTCCGCACATGCGCCAGTTCCGGTTGCTTCAATGGTTTCATGGGTACATCATCGATCAGTAGCATGCCTTCATAGTCCGTATCTAAAGTGGACAGGATATACAACAGGGTTGATTTTCCGCAGCCGGACTTACCGGTCAATGCCACCAGTTCGCCTTTAGCGATACTGAAACTGATATCGGTCAGTACATCGACCTTAACGGGGTCGTTGAACGATTTGCAGATCTTACGCGCTTCAAGGATGATCTCACTCATATTACTTTCCTCTGATAATGATAACGGGATCTATTTTACTCGCTTTGCGTGACGGGAACCAGCCGGCAAAGAAGGTCGTGCCTACTGAAAACACAGCTCCGATCAGGTAGAACACCGGGTTGTAATTCACCGGATAAGTACGGATGGTAGGCAGGGATGCAGTGGTAAAGGGGATCTGATCGATCGCCGCAGATAATCCAAAACCAAGGATCAGTCCGAGCAAACCTCCCGCAACGCCGATACCGGTCGCGATCAGCAGGAAGATGTTCTTTACATCCTTTCCTGAAAATCCGGTCGCTTTCAGGATC
>JAKPSI010000021.1 GCA_029555415.1 Bacteroidota bacterium
AAACCTGAAAATCATTGACGACATCATCCAGTGTATCGCCTATATACGTTCCGAAATCCAGATTCCGCATTTTGCTGAATCTCCCGATCCAGGCTTCACTTGTACCTGCGAATAATGAATCCGCACTGTTAACTAAATAATGAACGGAATCATTGATGGATATACTGTCTTCCAGATATAATGAGATATAGTAGGAACTGTCTCCTCTTGTCCGTACTGTCAATGCCTGATCCAGTCCCGGTCCACCGAGGTAAGATGCATAATGCAACTGATTCAGGGAATCATTAAAGACGGCAATGAAACCATCAGTGTTGCCACCATAAGTACTGTCAAATGCCAGCGTTGTGCCATTTGTACCGTCAGTAATTGGAAAATTCAGAGAAGTGGTTTGGCCGCTTACATAGATGCCGGAACCGCTGACCGCAACACCGGTGGCCAGTTCAGAACCTGTACCACCCAGATAAGTGATGAATTTTACGATCTCCCCGTTCTTTGTGAGTGCATAGACCAGCACATCCTTTGATCCGTTGAAAGTACTGTCCCAGGCGCCTGAGAGTGCTGCAGCATATGCTGTTGACACTTGCAAATTGGCCGCACCGGCACAATACAGTAACTGGTTCGCTTCATTCAGGGTGATACCGAAAAGATATTCATCAAAGGTCGACAATGCGCCATCGAAAAAAGTTCCCCATAACAGATCGGGATCTATCACAAGCGGATAACCGCTTTTGTTATTACCGGTCCTGAAGCCGACCGTATTTCCTTTACGTGTGAAACGGATATCCGTTTTTTTCTTACCTGCGGGTGTTACGAAATAGCTTTCCGGCAGATGCATACCGAAACTGCCCATTCCAAGTCTGATATCAAGGTTCCCTTCGCGTGTGATCTGTAATTGTTGTTGTCCTGAGAATTGCATACGGATCGCGGAAGGGTCTGCACCCGGCCAGCTGATCCAGTCGAATTCAAGCTGCCCGTTATCCTGACTGTACAAGCGAAGGTCAATGCCTTTGTAAATATTCTTAAGCGTGATCTCCGCAAATCCTTCAGCGATCTTAGCCTGATCACTGCCGGTATGTTTGCCAATGAAATTATGTACGGGGCCCCATTGCTCCCCCTTTTCAAAGGAGCTGAAACCAGGCGCATTCTCAAATGTGATGACAAAACTATTGTAGCGATAAGCATCAGTGAGTGACGGGTTGGACTTCATTTCTTCTTCCAGACTGCGGATGTTATGCCGGACACTCGTTTGATTTTCTTTTTCACGTTTGATCACCATCACCCGCAGACGGGTCTTCTCAATGAAAACGACCTGTGTACCGGTCGTGAAATAGGCAACAACTTCCTGAGGCAAACCTTCCTGCCCTTTGTTTTCGATCAACTGGAACCGCTTACTGCTCTGACGCAAAGTCTGCCTTACACGGTCTTCCAGTGAAGTGTTCGTATAAGGGCCCTGAGCCAGTACAGCCAATTTGCTGAAAACAGAGATCAGAATGAACAGGAAATGAATGTACAGGGTCCGTCCACGGGCACGATCACCGTGTTGTAAACCTGTTAGTTGTAGGAGATTGGTTTTTTTCATGGATGTCGGTTTTTCAACCGTTGGATAATATCTTGCAAAATAGCACCATTCCTATACAATAGAAAGCCGGCTACTACTCAATTTTACAGGGTATTCCGTAAGTGCCTCATTAGTATTTTTACGAGTAAAAAAGCCCGTTTCAGCGCCCTTTGGGGCAGTTAATCACATTTTGTACACAGAATTACCGGGCAGGAAAAAGGTTCCTGTTTCCTGAGGCCAGTTACAGTATTTTTACTGTCTTACTAAAATGTAAATCATGGACATGAAGCGTTTTTCTCAACATCTGCTCCCGGTGATGTTCCTGCTTGTAACCGGCATCACTGTATCCGCACAGGACACCTTCCGTCCCCGTTATGTGAACTCTACGATCTACACAGGTATTGAAGTAGGTGCCAAAGGGGTAAAAATGAGTGTAGTGGAGATCGGGAAAAACGCGCAAAGCAGCGGTGCTTTCAACATTCTGAAAGACACATCCGTTAATACCGATTTCATCAGCTTCACCCCTGCCACTTTTGCGGCTACGCTGAATGGCCTGAGCGGACTTTACTATACGGCTGAACATGATTACGGCATTTCATCAAACCGCATTTACACTGTGGTTAGCAGTGGCGTTAAAATGCAGGCGGAAAAAGATGATAAGGCAGCATGGATCCGTAATCTGGTGGATTCATTCAAGGTACGTATCGATGAGCCTGCAAGGGATGTGGAGATCGTGGATGTTACAACGGAAGCCTATCTCTCGCATCTGGGCATTGTTCCCGAGAACAGGCGCTTTAATACTTTCCTGATCGATATCGGAAGCGGGAATACCAAAGGTGGTTTCTTCCCGGAAGGCAATACGAAGAATTTCCGTTTATTCCAGCTTAACTGGGGAACCAAGAGCACAGCGAATGCGGCGGAAAAAAGACTGGAGGACGATAAAAGTCTTGCCAATTTCAGCAAACAACTTTTCCGTGTACTGACCTCCGCTGAGAACAACGATATCATTTATTCCGTCAACGCCAGTGGCTCTTACCCGTTAAGTGACAATATCGCTATAAGCGGCGGTATCGCCTGGTCCGTTGCAACACTGATCCGTCCCGAAGCGGCAGGTCAGACCGTTGTACCCGTTACCTATCAGGAAGTGGCTGAATTCGCGGACAGGATCTATACTGATTATGGCTCGCTCAATGAGAACGCGATCACCGCGAAACTCAATCTGAGTAAGGCTGACAAGGATATCATCGCTAAAGAAGTGAAACGCGTGAATGTTGTTTTCGATCAGAAATCACTGATGGCCGGCACCGGTTTATTACTGAAGATCATGCGTCAGTTCTCTTCTGCATACGAGACCAAACAGTTCTTCCTGATCAAGAATGGACAGGTGGGCTGGATCTCAGCGTATGTTGACCAGCATACTTCCAATTAAAGCAGCCCCGGGATTTTGTTCCGGGTGTCCTAACTTCGGGGCTTACACAGCAAGCCCATGATCCAGACACTGAAGAGGTACATCGGGAATCTTTCATTGACACAGATCCTCATTGCCGGATTCCTGGCAAGGATCATCGCTGTGATCTTCTCAGCAGGCTACGGTTTCCATGATGATCATTTTGAAGTGGTGGAGCTTGCCTGGAAATGGAAGGACGGACTCTCCTTCACCTGGGATGGCAGTGCGATCCACATGTTCAGCCTGCTGTATCCGGGTTTACATTACCTGATATTTTCACTTTGTCGTTGGCTGGGTATCGATCAACCTGAACACATGATGATCGTCGTGCGGGCATTTCATGCAGTGGTCTCCATGAGTGGCATCTATTACGCCTGGCATCTCAGTTACAGACTGGGCGGGAACAAAATGCTGGCCAACAGTATGGCGCTTCTTCTGGCGCTGGGTTGGTTCTTCCCGTTTCTGTCCGTCCGCAGTCTCCGTGAAGTTTTTTGTATCCCTTTCCTGCTGGCCGGATGTTACCATGCAGTGGCTGATAATTTCCGTTCCCGCTCTGCCTTTCTTTCCGCGATCTGTTTCGCGATCGCATTTGATATCAGAATGCAGATCATTTTCATTCCGCTGGGGATCGGTGTCTGGTGGCTGTTCCAAAAGGCAAGTATCCGGCATGCGATCATTTTCGGACTTGCTTTTTTGGTATCCATCGCCCTTACACAGGGTTTATTCGACCTGTTGTATTACGGGAATCCGCTGGCCTCCACACTGGAATATCTCCGGTATAATTCGGACGCAACTCATATCGGCTCATATCCGCAGGGACCCTGGTATATGTATGCTGGAACGCTTGCCTTGTTCGTTCTCGGGATCCCGGTCTTCTTGTTATATCCCGGGGTCATTTACAGTTATAAGATCTCCGCGCACACCCGCATGTTGCTGCTGTCCCTGATCTTTTTTTTCCTGTTTCATTCTTTATACAGCAACAAGCAGGAACGGTTCATCCTGCCCGCATTACCCCTATTCGTCATGTTGGGATTACATGGAATTCGTGAAGCAATGATCGCGTTGAAGCAACCAAAATGGCTCAGGAATTTCGCCGCATTCTCTTTGATTTGGTTCCTTGTTCTGAATACCCTGGGCCTGATATTACTGACCGTCACATACAGCAAAAAAGCGCGGGTGGAATCTATGATCTGGTTACGGGAACAAAAGCAAGTGAGTAATTTTGTACTGGAAGGAACCGGAAATCCGCCCCCACCGCCGCTATTCTATCTGCAACAGCATTTGAATTACTATACATTCACAGCAGCTCAACATCCTTCCGCACTGGATTCAATGATCAGGAAGGGCGACCGGCCCGCGCCGGATTATGTGATCATGGCGGGTTCCAAAGACCTTGATAAAAGACTGGAAAGACTGCATGCCGTTTTCCCGCGTATGGAAAAAGCTGCGACCATTGAACCGGGATTCATTGACAATATCGCATACCGGCTCAATCCCAAACACAACCAGAATGAAGCCTGGTTCATTTATCGCGTTCAATAAGCTCAGTCCAGATAATAGATGCTGCAGGTATAAGGTGCAGCGGATGGAACACGTTTGATCTCCGGTGTTTCCTGTACTGCATTATCACGTATGAAACATTTCCACGCACCGGCAGGCAGGCTGACATTTCTTTCTTTTCCGTCACCGTTCAATACAACAAGGATCCGCTTCCATCGGTCCCCGACCGCAGCACCATCCAGTACATAAGTGATCAGTCCGGGTTCCTCATCATTGAAATGAAGGTGCGCGGCAATATCTTTTGCGGTCCGCATCCTGAATGCAGGATGATCCTTCCGCATCCTGATCAATGCCTGTACATATTTCACGACATCAATATGCTTTGTCTTGAGGTCCCAGTCTATCGCATTGATACTGTCGGGCGAATTATATGAATTCTCCACCCCTTTCTTCGTACGCAATATTTCCGTACCCGCATGAAGGAACGGTATACCCTGTGAAGTGAGCACGATGGAAAGCGAGAGCAGATGCATTTGTTTACGTGTGGCTTCATCCGCATCCTTGACGGAGATCGCCAGTTTATCCCAAAGTGTATTGTTGTCATGACATTCACAATACGTGATCACTTGTCCGGGATTTGTTGTATAAGGTGCTTTTGAATAATTCACTTTACTGTAATCCACCTGCGGATGCTGACCTGCCGCAACGATGCCGAAGCGGATGCTTTGATCCATACCGGGTTTACCGCTGGCAAAACCGCGATCAGCCCCGTCGAATACAGAACCTTTTATACCATCGCGTACATCATCACTGAACACCGCGATACCATTGAGTTTGGAGACATTTGCTTTCAGCGCACGCATGGAATCCGGCAATGGTGATGAACCCGCGGTCCACCCCTCTCCGTACAGCAGGATACCGGGTTTGATCTTATTCAGTTCCTTTGAAATGATGTTCATGGTTTCAATATCATGAACACCCATGAGGTCAAAACGGAAACCGTCCACATGATATTCTTTTACCCAATAGATCAATGATTCCAGCATGAATTTCCGCATCATCGTTTTTTCACTGGCCGTTTCATTGCCGCATGCGGTGGCATTGGACAATTTACCATCTGCCGTATGTCTGTAATAATAGCCGGGCACAAGTTGTTCAAAGGATGATTTCTCAATGGAAGCGGTATGATTGTACACCACATCCATAACCACCCTCAGTCCCCGTTCATGAAATGATCTCACGAGCATTTTGAATTCACGGATCCTGACGCGGCCATCATTCGCGTAAGTAGCAAAAGATCCTTCCGGAACATTATAGTTGAGCGGATCATAGCCCCAGTTGTAGGCCGGATGTTCACTGGATTCATCAATTGAGTTGAAGTCAAAGAAAGGCAGCAGATGAATATGTGTAACACCCATTTCCTTCAGGTGATCCAGACCGGTGGAAAGTCCGGCAGCATTGGTCCTGCCGCTTTCCGCCAAACCGATGAATTTCCCCGCCTGCGTGACCTGTGATGTGGGTGACATCGTCGCGTCCCGAACCTGTAATTCGTAGATGACGGCATCGGTCGGATGATTCAATGCCGGAAGGGCGTCATGTGCCCAGCCAGCAGGATCGGTCGCGTGAAGATCCGCGATCATCCCGCGTTTCCCATTCACGCCGGTTACTTTCACATAGGGATCCGGTACAGGATCGCTCCATTTGTTTCCATTCAGTACCTGAAAGGCATAGAATACACCGGGCTTCCCGGCAGGCTTTCCGCCAGCCATATCGGATCCGAATATCCAGGTCCCGTTCACAGATCTTTTCATTGGCAATTCCAGGACTGTATCAATGCTTTCACCATTTTCATATAACAGTAATCTTGCTTCATTGGCGGATGGGGCCCAGATCCTGAACGTGGTCTTTGCAGGCGTATACAGGCATCCCAGGTCCTTCCCGGTATAAACCGGAAAAGGATCAGTTGCCTTTTTTTGAGCATTCCCTCTGAACAATTGTGAAAGGATCGCTGTGAGCATAATGAACTTCTTCATGAGTGGATGATTAGGGCCGTGAGTGGAATAACCCACAGGTTCTGTGTACAAATTACACTAAAAAAATACGCAGGGAAAGCTTCTATCCTGTAAATTGTTGCACTAATTCATTTGTAGCCATATGGGAGATTTTCAGATCAAGAAAAACGCGAAGAAATATGATGTCGTGATCGTTGGGTCCGGCGCCGGTGGAGGCATGGCAACTTACATGCTGGCCAATGCCGGTTTCAAAGTGTGCCTGATCGAAGCGGGTGAAATGTATGACCCGCAGAAGAACATCAATCAGCTGAAGAATCCCTGGGATTCTCCGCGGCGCGGCGCTTCCACCAAATTCAGGCCTTTTGGCGATTTCGATGCCTGTTACTGGGGCTGGGATGTAGATGGCGAACCTTACACACAGGCGGAAGGCACCGAATGGAAATGGTGGCGGGCCCGCATGCTGGGTGGCCGTACCAACCACTGGGGCCGTATCTCCCTTCGTTTCGGTCCGCGTGATTTCAAAAGAAAGAGTGTAGACGGTCTGGGTGATGACTGGCCGATCGGATATGAAGACGTGAAACCTTATTATGACCGTATCGACCAGCTGATCGGGATATTCGGAACCAATGAAGGATTGGAAAATGATCCGGATGGTTTCTTTCTGCCTCCTCCGAAACCCAGACTGCATGAACTGATGATCAAGAACGCAGCCACCTCTGCAGGCGTAAAGATCATCCCTTCCCGTTTATCCATCCTGACTAAGAAAATACAAAGTACGACGGACAGGGGTGCCTGCTTCTTCTGCGGACAATGCGGCCGGAATTGCAGTATGGCCAAGGCCGATTTTTCATCGACCAATGTACTGGTCTACCCCGCCCTCAAGACCGGCAATGTGGATGTGATCCCCAATGCCATGGCCCGTGAAGTATTGACGAATAAGGAAGGACTTGCGACAGGTGTTTCCTATATCAGTAAAGATGACCTGCAGGAATACCAGGTAGAAGGCAATATCGTGATCCTGGCGGCCAGTGCCTGCGAAAGTGCAAGGTTGTTGCTCAATTCAAAATCAGACAGGCATCCGAATGGTCTCGCCAACAGCAGTAACGTGGTCGGGAAGTACCTGCATGATTCAACGGGTGCAGCTTTGGGTGGATTCATCCCCCAACTGTTCGACCGTAAAAGATATAATGAAGATGGCGTGGGTGGTATGCACGTATACTCTCCCTGGTGGCTGGATAATAAGAAACTTGATTTCCCGCGGGGCTATCATATTGAATACTGGGGCGGCATGGGCCAGCCTGCCTATGGTTTCGGATTCGGAATCGAAAGTCAGAATGGCAAATACCTGGTGCATGGTAAAAAGAAAGAAGCGGGCGGGTATGGTGCTTCACTGAAAGAAGACATACGTTTCTTCTATGGTGCAGGTGTGGGCATGGCAGGCCGCGGTGAAGCGATACCGCTGGAAAGTAACTATTGTAAGATCGACCCGAATGTGGTGGACAAATATGG
>JAKPSI010000024.1 GCA_029555415.1 Bacteroidota bacterium
TCGCCGGCTACGCTGTGCGCTTTAATTCCCACAGCCAGTACATTGACTTGTTGGCCCAAACCGGCATCCTGGGCTTCGGCCTGTACAGTACCACCTTCATCATTCCTTTATATACACAGACCACCTTAGGTTGGACGGCTACGCAATCGGGTTTACTGCTGGTTCCTGCTGCGCTGACAACCGCATTCATGATGCCTATCATCGGCAGGATCCTTCAGAAAGGTATTCCGCAGCAATATCTGGTTGCACTGGGTATGCTCATCTTCGTCGGTTTCTGTTTCTGGGGCAGCAAGATCATGACCCCGGACACAAGTAAGGATTCTTTCTTCTGGATGCTGATCCTGCGTGGCTTCGCGATGGGATTGTTATTCATCCCCATTACCACACTCTCACTGAGTACGCTGAAGGGAAGGGAGATCGGAGATGGCGCTGCTTTCACCGGTATGATGCGGCAGCTGGGTGGCTCATTTGGTATCGCGATGATCACGACTTTCCTTTCCAGAAAACTCATGGAACACCGCAGTGACCTCGTGAGCAAACTGGATGTGTACAATCCACTTGTGCAGCAAAAGATAAGTATGCTGAAGACCGGATTCATCGCACGCGGTGTCAACGCCTATAATGCACCGAAAGCCGCATACACTGCACTCGATTTCTCTGTGATGAAACAAGCCTCTGTATTGGCCTATATGGATGTATTTCACCTGATCGGTATCCTGTTCGTTATCTGCATCCCATTCGTGTTAATGGTGAAAGGGAACAGGAATAAGGCGGTGAAGGTGAGCGAAGCGTTGCACTAAGCAGTCGGCAGACTTTAGTCGGTAGTCGGTAGCCCCTTCTAAAAAGGATTTATTTTTCCTTCAGAATTAGTTTTCAACTGCAAAGTTGCGGGTTGCGGGTTGCGAGTTGCGGGTTACGGGTTGGCATAGGATCTTCTGGGAACACGACCAGCCATCAAACCATTCAACCATCCAACCCCTCAACCTCTTTCCACCTGATACAGAATTTTTCCTTCCGCATCCACCACTTCCACCTGCATCGGCATCTGGCCCATGGCATGGGTAGAGCATGAGAGGCAGGGATCATAGCAACGGATGGCGGATTCAACACGGTTGAGCATGCCTTCTTTCACATCACTTCCCTTCACATATTGTCTGGCTACTTCCGTAATGGAGCGGTTCATGGAAGGATTGTTCTGACCGGTAGCGATCAGGAGGTTGACGGAAATTAGTTTCCCGCTGGGATCCGTTTTATAATGATGGAATAAAGTTCCGCGTGGCGCTTCACAGCATCCGATCCCTTCCGGATGGTTCCAGCGACCGTGCGTCTGAATATCATTCGATGTGATCGCGGGATTGGCGAGTAATTGTTCGGCTTCTTCCACATTGCACAGCGCTTCGATCAGCCTGGCATAGTGGAAATAGAATGTTCCATGCACCGGTTTGCCATTCCCGATCTTTTTGAATTCAAGGAATTCCTGCTGCGCCAGTGTTGTTTTCATACGGCTCGCAACATTCAGTCGCGCCAGCGGACCTACCCGGTAAAATCCTTTTTCAAAACCCAGCGGGCGGTAGTAAGGATATTTCAGGAAAGACCATTCCACAGAACGTTCCGCAATGAACTCGAGATACCGTGCGGGATCCAGCTGATCCTGCAATATGTTGCCTTCTTCATCAATGAAGCGGAGTTTACCATCATACAATTCACCTTCACCATCCGGACCCACCATACCCATGTACAGGGATGGACTATTGGCGAAACTTTCCACCATCTCTTTATTCTCTTCCATGTATTTTTTGATGATCGAAATCCCGGTCTGTACGGTCATCTTCGCTTCCGGGATCCATACCTGGAGCGCCTGGCGGTTCTCTTCAGACAAAGGGAAAGCCATACCACCCGGGGCGATGCCCATGATATGGATCTTCTTTCCTGTGATGCGTTCACTGATCTCCTGTCCGAACTGACGGAGCCGGATACCACGTTTCGCGATATCAGGGAATTTCTGCGCCACCCCAATGATATTCCGTAAAGCGGGATCACTGTCGTAGCCCAGCAGAAAATCCGGTGATGATAAATGGAAGAATGATAACGCGTGCGAAGAGATATTCTGTCCCAGGTGGATCAGTCTGCGCAACAGATCACCGGTATAAGAAGGTTCCAGTCCCTGTATCATTTCACAGGCTTTCACACTGGCGATGGAGTGACTGATCGGGCAAATGCCACAGATGCGTGGGGTGATCACGGGCATCTCCGTGTACATCCGGCCTTCGCAGAATTTTTCGAATCCGCGGAATTCGTTGACATGGAATTGCGCGTTCTCTACTTCACCTTTTTCATCCAGCTGTATCGTGATCCGTGCATGTCCTTCAATACGTGTTACCGGAGATATGCGGATCGTTCTTTTTTCATTGTTATCCATAATGAAGTTTTTTCACATCGCTGAGATCGGGTATCCGGTTATTCAGCAATTCGCTGAGTACATAAAATATAGTGTTGGCATCAGGCGGGCAGCCGGGGATCACGTGATCTACGTGCACCACTTCCTGCAGCGGAACTACTTTCTGATTGAGATGCATGACGAACGGCGATGCGGGCATTTCACCCTGTCCGTCGTTACTGATGGCGGTCTTGTATGCGGTGTTCAGGCAATCATCCAGTTCAAAATAGTTACGCATGCCTGTTACATTCGTCATAACTGCGCAATCGCCCAGTGCGACCAGTATTTTCGATTGCTTGCGGATATGCAGTATCTCTTCCAGGTGTTCATCACTTGTTACAGCGCCTTCCACCAGGGTGATATCCACTTCGGGTAATTCTTTCCCGTCCACCACCGGACATTTCACGATGTCGGCCAGTTTCGCCACTTCGAGGATCCGCTCGTCAATATCGAGCAGCGACATGTGACATCCTGAACATCCGCCGAGCCATACCGTTGCCAGTTTTTTCCTGCTCATAATGATTCATTTAACGGCTTATAATTTCATTTTTCTTTTCTCTACCAGTTCATTGATGATACCGGGTTTCTTCTCCAGTTGCCCCTGCACGATCGCTTTGGGCCAGATGGCGCCGGTCGGGCAGGCATGTACACATTTACCACAGGAAGTACATGTGACCGATTCACCCCAGGGTGAATTGAAATCGGAAATGACCCGTACCTGTGTACCCCTGTTCATCACATCCCAGTTATGCGCACCTTCCACTTCATTGCAAACCCGTACACAACGGGTGCACATGATGCAGCGGTTATGATCGATCACATACCAGGCATGTGAACTGTCCAGTTCGCATTTGGGATACAGGAAAGGATACCGGATATGGTCCATGCCTACTTTATATCCCAGTTGCTGCAATTCACATTTACCA
Source organism: Bacteroidota bacterium (assembly GCA_029555415.1). Classification (GTDB taxonomy): domain Bacteria; phylum Bacteroidota; class Bacteroidia; order Chitinophagales; family Chitinophagaceae; genus JAKPSI01. The sequence continues at coordinate 3,364 of JAKPSI010000024.1, forward strand.
TTGGCCACGCACACGGAACACACGTGGTTCCTTTCTGCGAAGAATAATTCCGTTGTGATCCGCTGATATTTTTTGATCCGTTCCGTATCAGTGCGGATCACCATATTGGCTGCTACTTTTGTTGTGCAGGCAGAGAGCAGTTTATTGATCCCTTCGATCTCTACCAGACAAAGCCGGCAGGCACCCACATCCATCACTCCTTTGAGGTGACACATGGTGAGGATCTCAATATCATTGGCGCGGCAGACTTCCAGGATCGTTTTATCCGGCTCGGTTGCCAGTTGTTTGCCATTGACCTGTATCGTGATCGTTGTCATACCTTACGATTGTGGTTGTAATTCTTTTTTAACGCCGGGTGTCGTGATCCGGCTTTCATATTCCTGCCTGAAATGGCGGAGCGTGCTGAGTAATGGATTGGGCGCGGAACCGCCGAGACCGCAGAGACTCGTTTCTTTCACATACACGGCCAGTTCTTCCAGCCGGTCGAGATCGATGCGCGTTCCGTTTCCTGCACAGATCTTATGCAGCAGGTCGTGCATCATTTTGGTACCGACCCGGCAGGGTACACATTTACCGCAGCTTTCATCCATGCAGAATTCCATGAAATAACGTGCAACATCCACCATGTCCGATTGCTGATCCATCACGATCAGTCCTCCGGAACCCATGATGGAACCAAGGTTCACGAGTGCTTCATAATCCATCTTCACATCCAGGTGTTCGGCCGGTATACAACCGCCGGAAGGGCCACCGGTTTGCGCGGCTTTGAAAGTACCTCCACCCTGGATACCACCACCGATATCGAAAACGATCTCACGTAGCGTTGTACCCATGGGCACTTCAATGAGTCCGGAATAATTGATCTTACCCGCCAGTGCGAATACTTTGGTACCCGCGCTCTTGGGTGTGCCGATCTCACTGTACCATTCACCGCCTTTATTGAGGATCGGGACGATGCCAGCGAAAGTTTCTACATTATTGATGAGTGTGGGATGGCCCCATAATCCGGATTCAGCCGGGAATGGCGGACGGGGCTTGGGCGTACCGCGTTTCCCTTCAATGGAAGCGATGAGCGCGGTTTCTTCGCCACATACGAAAGCGCCGGCACCGATGCGTACATCCACATCGAATGAGAAGTTGGTGCCGAGTATATTATTGCCGATCAGTCCGTTCTTCCGGGCCTGTTTGATGGCAAGCTCAAAACGCTTGATGGCGAGCGGATATTCACCACGGATATAAGCATACCCTTTGGATGCACCGACGGCATAACCGGCTATGGCCATGCCTTCCAGTACGCGATGCGGATTTCCTTCCAGCACACTGCGGTCCATGAATGCACCCGGGTCGCCTTCATCACCGTTGCAGATCACATATTTCTGATCGCTCACATATTTATAAACGGTTTCCCATTTCATACCGGTGGGATAACCGGCACCACCGCGTCCGCGAATACGGCTGTGTTTGATCTCGGCGATCACATCTTCGGGTGACATACGAAAGAGGACATCACTCAGTGCTTTGTATCCGTCACGAGTAAAATAATCTTCGATCGTTTCGGGGTTGATATCGCCACAATCTAGCAGGGCTACTTTGAGTTGTTTCTTGAAGAATGGATCTTCTTCCGCATTCAGGAAGGGTTTTTCGCGTGAATCAGCGAACAGCAGCAGGTCTTCGATCGGTTTTTTATCGATGAGCTGACTTTGCACCACGCGCGCGATATTGTCGCAGTCGACTTTCTGATAGATGGTATTCTCCGGCATGTATTTCACCAGCGGGCCCTGGTTACAGGGACCCATGCATCCGGTGGGGATGACGGCCACTTCGTTTTCCAGTCCGCGGCTTTTGATCTCTTCTTCCAGTTTCTTCAGCACTTCTTCTGAGCCGGAAGAGATGCAACTGGCACCGCAGCAAACACAGATGGTATGTTTGCAACTGTTCTTTTTTTCTTTTGCCTGATCGGTCAGGAGCTGCAGATCTTGCCTGTTCATGGTTTCCCGGTTTTAGAGTGGATCTTTTCAATGACCGCTGCGGGTTCGGTTTTCCCCTGCACTTCATCATCGATCACAACGGCAGGTGCGAGTCCGCAGGCACCGATGCAACGGGCAACGGCAACACCGAGCTGGTTATCGGCAGATACCTGACCGGGTTGCAGATTGAATTGTCTTTCGATCTCATCCAGGATCTTTTGCGCGCCTTTCACATAACAGGCGGTACCGGTACAGACCAGACATGTATGTTCTCCTTTTGATTTAAGGGAGAAAAAATGATAGAATGTAACGGTGGAATACACCCGGGATGGCGGCAGATTGAGTGATCTTGCGATATGCGCCAGTACGGGTAAAGGCAGATAGCCATACGCGTTCTGTGCGGTATGCAGGATCTCGATCAGTGCGTCAGGTCGGTAATGTTCTTTCTTGATGCGGGCATTGAGTAGTTTGACCCGTGGATCGGTTTTGGGGAGCTCTGTACTGAGCGTTGTGAATCCGGCGTTCATATGTTCCCTCCTCTTCGTTAATGATAAATCGTCGAGTAAACGTGCGTCGTAGTGAGGGCGTGCGTTCTGATACTGCGATTATGTAACGAAGCTATAACGGTAGACATTGCCGCAACATGACTATCATCATCCTTATACTGTTTACGGGAAGCAAAACCGATGATTTCAGTTAGTATCCGCCTGAAAGGCAATGTTTAAAGGATATTCGGGAATTTTATTTAACTTCCTCCTGCACCAAAAACCATCAACATGGCAACTATCTCGGGTAAGAAACCCTCATCGTTCCTGTTATTCCCCTGGAGCCTGCTGTCGATCGTTCTCATCCTTTTGCTGAATACGGCTTTCAGTGAGTTCTTTGGAAAGAACTGGAGCTGGATCGCGCTGGTACTGATCATCCCTGCCGCTATCCTGGAGAACCTGAAAGTGGGTTATTCCACGATGCGGATCATGTTCCTGAAAGTCGTGTATTCCCTGTTATCCTTCATGTTCGTGGGACTCGCATTCGGCGCTTCCATGAGCGGTTGGTATCTGGAGCGGTTCAAGGACATGAAAGGAATTGCCCGCGTGGAGATACCCTGGTATGTATTATTGGCCTTAACGGTGATCTTGCTGATCGAGGTCGTGCAGATCTTCAGCATGCTCAAAGCGGTCAAGCGTGAGTTCATGCAATTCGATCCTGACCAATAGCAGATCTATAACTGCTGTAAGGCTGCTTTGAAGAAAGGCAGCACGGGCAGTTTGGAGATCACACTCAATTCTTCCAACAACGTACTTTCATTACCAATGAACCTCAGCACCTGCCGGGGTTCATTTTTTTTGAAGAGGTCGGAGAACACGGCACTACCCGAAGGATGACGCTGGCGAAGGATATGCAGCAGCACCCGGTCATAAAAACGGAAACGCGCGGGTGTTCCGTGGTAACCATGCAATGGATCTCTGCCTGCCGCGAGTTGTGTGGTGATATGTGCTGAATGTTGCTGTATGAAATCGAAAGTGTAACCGCTGGAGGCTTTTGTTTGTCCGCCGGCGGTGCCGGTATAGATGATCCTTCCATCCCGTTTCGGAAAACGGTGATCGGTCATCGGGATCACACCCTGTTCAGTATCGGTGATCGTATAATCCTGTATACCGAGTATCCGGCTGATATAATCATCGAGTCCGGCATCATACTCCTCCCCTGTCAATTCAGATTCATTGAACAAGGTATATTCTACCAATGCACGTTGGGGCGTGAAGGGCATCACATATACGAAAGTGGCACCGTGCTGCTGACCTGTGCGGAAATCCATGAGTGTGGCCTGCGCGGGATCGAATACAGGTTGCGGCGTTTCAATGATCCTGCCTTTGAAATGCTGTAAAAGATAATGGTCTTTCGTACGAACGACCGGCGGGCGGAAGAGAATACTGTTGAATACATAGTCAGCCGCGATCCATTCATCTTCCAGCTGCACTTCTGCAGTATTTTCAGTATTACGGACCGCTTTCACGGTACCCTTACGCAAGGTTACATCAAGCTCCTTCCCGATCACATCAAAGCAATAGCGGTAAAAGTCGATGCCCCGGATCAGTTTATAATGATAGGGCTGCAGGTCAAGCAGACGGGAAATGGTATCACTATGGAACCAGGCTTGTGACCATTGTTTGTGAACGATCGGTTCGAAGGGCCCTTCCCCTGTTTGCCAGAAGCACCAGGTGCGGTCGTTGCGGACCTTATCATCCTGATCGATCAGCAGGATCTTCTTATCCCGGAAGTTACCGTTACGTGCCAGATGCACGAGCAGACTGAGTCCGGCACAACCTGCACCGGTGATGATATAGTCGTATGGCCTGTTAGCGGACAATAGTAGGTTATCTGGAAAGCATTGATCAGTCGGATTCAGGCGCGTATTGCACTTTGCGGTTTCCGGCCATCAGTTTTTTGTCGTGACGGATCTTCTCCCGGTATTTCCTTGCGGCATACAGCATACCGAAACTTTCTCCGTGCTCTTTATTGAGATGTTTATGGTGCATCTTATGCGCCCAGCGGATGGAACGCACATAGGTATTATCGCTCCGGGTGAACCATTTGAACCGCTGGTGGATGATGACATCATGCACCAGGAAATAAGCGAAGCCATAAGCCATGATGCCGAAGCCGATGGCCTGCATCCACCATACATCACCATAAGTGCCGCGGTAAATGAGCCACATGCTTGGGATCGCGAAGATGACGAAGAAGGCATCATTCTTCTCGAAGAAACCGGGTTCCACCTGATGGTGATCCTTATGCAGGTACCAGAGGAATCCGTGCATTACATAGCGGTGGGTACACCAGGTCACACCTTCCATGAAGAGGAAGGTCCCGAGCAGCACACCTATATAAGAGAGCAATTGCATCATAACAAAGTTAAACAGTTTGGAAGAGATGTCCGGCATGATCCCGGTACCACTGATCGATGCGGGGGAATGCGAGATGGAACCAGGCCGTATACAAAGCTGGCTCCGACTGCATGGATGCGCGCAAGGAATCCATGTCCTGATAACGGTGATCCATTACTTCCTCTTCATTGGGCTGCAGGCTGCCGTTGTAATGGCCTACGAATACATGATCGAATTCATGTTCAGTAAGGCCGTTCTCAAAATCAGCACGGTAAACGAAATCAAATACTTTTTCAACTGGCAGTGTGAACCCCAGTTCTTCGCGGAGACGGCGTGTGGCGGCTTGTGCAGCGGTTTCACCTGGTTGGGGGTGACTGCAGCAGGCATTGGTCCAGAGTCCGCCGCTATGATATTTTGAGAGGGCCCTTCGCTGCAGGAGCATTTCGCCGGCATCATTGAAGATGAATACACTGAATGCACGGTGCAGGAGGCCTTTTTCATGGGCTTCCATTTTTTCCATGACCCCCAATTCGTGGTCATGCTCATCCACTAAGATCACTTCCTGGATCATATTGATTTCAGATCAGCCTTAACTGGTTCTTTACACTGGCGCGGAGAATGATCAGCGCTTTACGGTAATTCGGTATCCGGACCCGCTGCTGCAGTACGGTGGCAGGCTGCAGTTGTTTGATCTTCCGGAACAGGGACAGATAATATTTATAGGCGACATATACCCCGAACCTTGATTTCATGGGCAGTCGCAGGATGCCTTCATAAGCCTGGTCGAAATCGAGCTGGATATCGGCTTCGATCTTTTCCTTGTCGCAACGGGTGAAATTGCTGAAGTCGCAACCCGGAAAGTAAACGCGGGAAAGGCCGTTGAAATCCGCATTGAAATCACGCAGGAAATTCACTTTCTGGAATGCCGCGCCTAATGAACGGGCGGGTGCTTCGAGCTTATCGTACATTTCTTTTTTCCCATCACAGAAAACGTACAGGCACATGAGGCCGACCACTTCCGCTGAGCCATAGATATATTCCTTGTATCCTTCACTGTCGTAACGTGTCTTGCTAAGGTCCATTTCCATACTGTGAAAGAACGCTTCGATGAGTGCGTGATCGATATTGTATTCATTGACGGTACGCTGGAAACTGTTGAGGATCGGGTTGAGGCTGATCCCCCTGGCAATAGCTTCCCATGTTTCGTTTTTGAATTCCGCAAGCAGTGTATGCTTATCGTATCCATGGAAACTGTCAACGATCTCATCGGCGAAACGCACGAACCCGTATATGTTGAATATCGGGGTGCGCAGATCGCGGTGCAGCATACGGATCGCCGAAGAGAAGGAAGTGCTGTACTTCTCAGTTACGACACGGCTGCAATTTTCGCTGGCATCATGAAACAATTTTACCATATTCTGAAGTTAATCAATTATTGAAATGAATGTATGACCTCTTTCGCCACCACTTCACCACTGATCAGGCTGGGAGGAACGCCGGGGCCCGGAACGGTGAGCTGACCGGTATAAAACAAGTTCTTCACTTTCCGGCTTCTGCATGCAGGCCGGAAGATCGCGGTTTGCATCAGCGTATTGGCCAGACCGTATGCATTTCCGCGGAAAGAATTATAATCGGCCGTGAAATCCGAAACGGAATAGGTCTTTTTCACGATCACAGCATCCAGTAACGACTGACCTGTATGCGCTTCCATTCTTTTCATGATCATCTGAAAATAGCGGTCCCTCAGTTCTTCAGAATCCCCGTCCAGCCCCGCAGCCACCGGAATGAGCAATACCAGGTTCTCACATCCTTCAGGGGCAGCCGCAGCATCTGTTACAGAAGAAACACTTGCATAGAACAAAGGTTCATGCGGCCATTGCGGATCCGAATATATCTCTTTCCCGTGACGGTCGAACGGCACATCAAAGAAAAGGGAGTGATGGACGGCTTGTTTAATTTTTTTATTCAAACCGACGTAAAACAATAAACAGGAAGGGGCCATCACCCGTTTTTTCCAGTATGCATCACTGTAAGTACGGGATCCCTCTGGTAACAGTTTTGTTTCTGTAAAGTGATAATCCGCTCCGCTCACGACAGCTGTGGCGGTATACCCGCCTTTGGCGGTATGAACGGTTTTCAGTGCTCCGCCATTCACTTCCAATGATGTGACGGCTTCATTGAAACGGAATTCAACACCCAGTTCAAGGGCCAGCTTGTACATGCCTTCCACTACTGCGTACATTCCTCCGTCCGGATACCAGGTACCTCCTTTGATGTCGGCATAGTTCATGAGGCTGTACAACGCCGGCGTATCTTCCGGTAATGCACCGAGGAACAATACGGGAAACTCCATCAGTTGGCGGAGTTTGGTATGTTTGAAATAACGGGCGATATGTTTCTTGATGGAACTGAAAACCTGTAAACGGAATACACCGAGTATGGTCTCTTTATCGAGGAATTCAGTGACGGACAAACCTGGTTTATACACCAGTCGGTTCATCCCCACACTGTATTTGTAGGCAGCGCCGTCAAGATACTTTTCCAGTTGTGCGCCACTACCGGGTTCAATTGCTTCAAAAGTTGCTTTCAGCTGGTTGAAGTCGGCCGGCATATCGGTAACCCCTTCGTTCCAGAAAACACGGTAGGAAGGATCGAGTCGTTTCAGCGTATAATAGTCAGAAACCTTTTTCCCGAACTGCGCGAAATAACGATCGAACACATCGGGCATCCAGTAAAAGCTGGGACCCATATCGAAAGTGAAACCCTGTTCTTTATATTGCGCGGCCCTTCCACCGGGTGTTGCATTCTTTTCCATAACGGTCACTTTCCATCCCGCTTTCGCGAGAAAAGAGGCCGCTGACAGTCCGGCGAAGCCGCTGCCGATCACAATAACTGAGGGTTGCTGCAAAATGATAATTAATAACGGGTGATCTGTTCCTTCAGCAGTTTACGGGCAAAATGGATGCGGCTTTTGATCGTACCCAGGGGTTCCTGTAATACATCCGCGATCTCATTATACCTGTAACCTTCAAAGTACAATAAAAATGGTGTCTTGAAAATTTCAGGCAGTGCCTTGATGGCAGCCTGGATCTCTTTCATCCGAAGGTTCGTTTCGGCAGCATTTGCAACCGTAGCCTGTTTCTGATTGATGAGGAAATCGTTGCTGCTGTTATCGAGTATCGTCTTCTGTTTGACCTTTCTGCGGTAATTGTTGATGAAGATATTCCGCATGATCGTGAAGAGCCAGGCTTTGATATTGGTACCCACATGGTACTTCTCCTGGTTGGCCAGTGCCTTGTACAAGGTTTCCTGACAGAGGTCATTCGCGGCTTCCGTATCACGGGTAAGATTGATCGCAAATGGCTTCAGGAAATCCGCATTGTCCAGCAACAGTTCATTGAATTCAAGAGAAGACATTCTATTTTGTTTAATTATTAAGACATAAAATTAAACAAACTAAGTTGCCAGCCAAATCTATTTGTTTAATTATTGATAACAAATAGTTAAACAGAATAATCAGAATGAAGAAAGATACTCCATTACCTCGGAGAGGGAACGCTTAAAATGCACATTTACAGGCAGTTGCTTGCGATAGGCCTGGGTCAGTTGTCCTGAAACCACCACCGGGTGATTGGGGCAGCGGACTTGCACCTGCTGGAGGAAACGGTCCAGACTGAAGCCGGGGGCCGTGGCTGTCAGGTGGGTGAAAATGATATCGGGTTTCTTGAGATGGATGACCTGCTCCACATCTTTCAGGGGCACATTGGCACCGAGGTAGATGGTTTGCGCACCCCGGCTGCGCAGCAGATAGTACATAAAAAGAAGACCCAGTTCATGGTATTCCCCTTCCGGGAGGAAAAGGAGGAAGGTCTTTCCCATCTCGATATGTGAAACCGTTGATTCTATGGCAACGATCAGTTTCTGGCGGATGATATTAGTAACCAGGTGTTCCTGCGCGGGGTTGATCCGTCCGGTAAGCCAGAGGATCCCGATCTTTTCCAGGAAGGGGAATATGATCTGGACGACGGTCCTTTCGATCCCTTTCGCAGCGATATGTTCATTGAGGATCTTCTCGAAGCGCTCCATATCCAGGTCGATCATTTCCTGAAGCAGGCTGTTGATGATCCGCTCCTGTTGCGCTCGCGTATCATCGAGACCCAGGATCCTCTCGCGGATCTCTTTTTCGTTCATCCTGTCGATATGCGAGATCTTGAATCCGTACTTATTCAGCAAAGCGATATTCAAAACGGTCTTCAGTTCGTCGTTACTGTAATAGCGGATATTGGTATCCGTCCGTTTCGGCTTCAGGAAATTATAACGTTGCTCCCAAATCCGGATGGTATGGGCTTTGATGCCCGAAAGGTTCTCGATATCCTTGATCGTAAAGGAGTTCATGAAGGATATAACAGGGAAGAGCTGAAAAGGTTCGGAGGGGGAAATGTTGAGTTTTGAATGTTGAATTTTGAATGGGGAGGAGATACTGGTTTTGGGTTTTGGGTTGGGGAAGAGGCATTGAAAGGACGGTGATCTGCCTTAATGGAGAGAAGGAGAAGTACTGGTGCTGCAGTCTTAATACTTAATACTAAATACTGAATCAATCAACCAGTTCAGCGTTACGCAGTTTGCCGCCGTCGAGGAGTTTACGGAGGCCGGCATTATAGAGACCATCCTGCAAGGCTTGCAAATGGCGGAAGTTGTGAAGATCGGTCCCTACGAAATCGTAATATTCTTTTTTGATCAGGTAGTTGGCCAGCTCTGCGGAAGAGCGGCCATAATAACCGGAAAGTGAAAGCAGGTTCAGCTGGAACAGGCAGCCGATATCACGAAGGTCATCATAAAAATCCTTTGCGTTCTCGAGATAAACATAACGCTCCGGATGCGCGATCACCGGCTGATAGCCTTTCAGCTGCATATCGAACAGGATATCTTTCAGGCTCATCGGACGGTGTGCCAGTGAGAACTCGACCAGGACCATATTGCCTGTCAGTGTAAGTAACGGTTCTTTGCCATCCAGCAGGGAAGAGAAATGGTCATCCATGAAATATTCAGCGGCCGCTTTGATCTCGATATCACTGAACTCTTTTTGCGCAACGGTTTGCAGTGTATCCGCTTTTCTCAGAATATCATCCCGTTCATTGCGGTACATATCCCACATGATATGAGGAGTCGTGATCAGTTTTTTATACCCCAACTCCCGCATGCCCCGGATCAGTTCCAGTGAAGTTTTCCAGTCGGGCGAACCATCATCGATACCCGGCAGCAGATGCGAGTGCATATCGGTGCCGATAACACTGAGATCTGGTTTTGTACCTGAAGCTGCGGGGCGCGACTTCCTGAAAAAGTTGAACATACAGGATGAATTCTATTAAAATTACAAAATCAGGACGCTCTTTTGGGCAGGTCGGGAAAGATTTTATAGACCAGGTCCACCTTCGGGAACACCACATACCAACCGGTAAGCAGCATGATCATCAGGTCCGTATAAAAGCCCTGATGCTGCTGGTACCACATTTCAACGGCTCCTTTATAAGGCAGGATGACAGTACGGTAACATTCCTGCGGAGGCAAACTGCTTTGTGTGATGATAAGCTCTTCATCACGGAATACGATCGAACCGATTCCGGTCAGTCCCGGCCTTACGTTGTAGACTTTCGCCTGCATCTCTTCAGAATAACGGTCGAACCCGACCTTCATGAGTGGACGGGGACCCACAAAGGACATATCACCGGTCAGGATATTGATCACCTGCGGCAGTTCGTTGAACTTACTCTGCCGGAGGAATTTTCCGATCGAAGTGATGCGCGGATCATTACGGACCGTCATATCCCCGTTGCCCATTTGCGGACTGTTCTTCAGCATCGTCGCGAATTTCCAGATGCGGAAGATCTTATTACGGTAGCCCACGCGGTCCTGACGATAGAACACTTCATGTTCACCGGTCAGCAACAACAGGATCACCACCGGAATGAAGATCGGCAGCAAAATGATGAACGCGATGGTCGCGAATACGATATCGAAGAACCTTTTGATGAGCTGGTACATGGTCAGGATAATGCGTTTTTGATCTCCCGCTGAACGATCTCGAGTTCTTCATCGGTGATGCCGGTGGAACAGGGAATGCTCAGGCAGGTATTATAGATCTTATCCGATTCATCTGAATGCTGAACGAACAGACAATGACTGTACATAGGTAATTTATTCATGGGCATCCAGAAACGGCGGCTCATGATCTTGTTCGCATTCAGGTGGTCGAGTAATTGTTTTTGTTTCTCCGTGCGGATCGTGAACAGCCATCCGTTGGTCTCCACTTCCGGCAACTCCTGCTGAAAGCTGATATCAGCCACGCCCTGCAGGGATGCTTTATAGTATGCCACACATTCCTTCTTCCTTTTGATGAAGGAGGGCAATAATTCCATTTGGCCGACACCAATCGCGGCCAGCACATTCACGAGTCTGTAATTATAACCTACTTCATCATGGAAATATTCATCGGGACTGGCTTTGGCGGTCGTGGTCAGATGCTTGGCATGTTTGGCCAGTTGCTCATCATCCGTTACGATCACTCCACCGCCGCCTGTAGAGATGATCTTGTTGCCATTGAAACTGAAACAACCCAGTGGCGAGAAACGACCAGCGGACCTTCCTTTATAAGTAGATCCCAGTGCTTCCGTGGAATCTTCCACCACAGCGATCGGGTATTTGCTGATGATGGACTGAAAACGGTCCATGTCACACAAATTCCCGAGGATGTGCACGGGCATGATGGCGCGGATGGGTTTGCGGTCCTTTTTCAGTAACAGCACCTCCCCTTCCAGTACGGTCTGTTCCTGCAGGAACTGTTCCAGCAGGTCAAGGTCCATTTGCCACATCAACGGATCGGCATCGATGAGGATGGGCTCCGCACCGAGGTAACGGATCGAGTTGGCGGATGCCACGAAAGTCAGATTCGGCAGGATCACATAATCCCCGTATTTCACACCACTCAGCAGCAGTGCGATATGTAGAGCTGATGTACCATTGACAGCAGCAACGCCGAAGCGCGCCCCTGCGAAATCGGCCACCATTTGTTCAAAACGGTTGACGTACTCACCGACGGAAGATATCCAGCCGGTATCCAGGCATTCCTTTACATATTGCCATTCATTACCGGCGATATTGGGAACGCTGAGCGGGATGAAACGATCGTTACTCATATACTTTATTTCCTTCTTCGAGATACTGGTCATACCATTCAATGGTCTTCTTCAATCCTTCTTTCCACAACACTTCCGGCTCAAAACCGAGTACGGTCCTGGCTTTTGTGATATCGGGACAGCGGCGTGAAACGGAACCGGGGTAGGTCGGTGCATCTTCATACGTTCCTTTATAGTTCATCAGTTCACCGCTGTAGTGGATCAGGTCACCGATGGTGATCTCATCCTGTGTTCCGATGTGGAAGATCTCTCCGTTCGTACCGGGTTGTTCCATGGCAAGCACCGTACCCTTTACCGCATCGCTGATGTAACAGAATGCGCGGGTCTGGTCATGGCCATACACTTTGAAAGGCGCTTCATTACTGCGGAAGCGCACCACCAGATGCGGGATCACATGTTTGAAGCCCATGCGCGGTCCGTATACATTATGATACCGTACGATCGAAGCTTCAAAACCGAGGATGCGGGAATAGTTCAGGAAACCGGATTCGCCGAGCATTTTTGTTACCGCATAAGTAAATCGCGGATGACCGATATCCTGGATACAAAGCGGTACTTCTTCCGCTGTGGGAACGGTATATCCGAATGCCTCAATAGTGCCGGCATAACATTCGCTGGTAGAGGTGAACAGCACTTTGCCGATCTGTGAACGGCGTATCCACTCCAGGGTATTAAAGATCAAAGCCGTGTTGATGCGGATGATCTCATGCGGAATGGAGTTGGCATTATCAACACCCACGACTGATGCGAGCATATACACCTGATCATAGGCACTGTCCAGTCTTTCATAAGTAGCGGGATCGGTGAAATCACCTGCCACAACTTTGATACCGTGCTTGTTGACGAGCGCGGTAAAGAGCGCGTCTTCTTTTCCCCGTGCGAAATTGTCGGCGATCGTCAGTTCATAATCGCGGTTCTCAGCCAGGTACTTCGTGATGTTGAAGCCAATGAATCCGGCTCCGCCTAATAACAATACTTTTTTACTCATAAAGGGTTTTATGTTTATAGATCTCCCCGACCGAGCACCTTGACCGGGTGTTTGGCCGTCAGTTCACCGATCTCTTCTTTGGTCAGAACGCCGATGGTATCATAAATGAATACAGCATCCCGTTGTAACAGATTCGTGATCAGCTCCCGGCTGCCGCGGTAATCCCGGTGACCGGTCGTGATGACGACGATATCATATGTTTGTTGCAATAATGAGGGCAGATCCTGATTGACCATTGTATCCCGCTCTTCCCAGTACAATACATGGGGGTCATGAAGGGTAATGGAAGCGCCGGCTGCATTCAGCTGATCATAGAAAGCTTCAACGGGCGTATATCGGGTATCACCCACATCATTCAGATAGCTGACACCGAGAAGTAATACTTTTTTATCCTGTAATGATCCGGGGTATTGTGTCTGAAGAAAGTCATATGCATACACAGGCATCTTGTCGTTGATGCGAACCCCTTTCTCGCTTTGCTGCAGCATCTCATCACTACCAAAAAGATGCTGGCGTGCCCAGCTGGCCAGCAGCGGATCTTTGGTAAGACAGTATCCTCCTACGCCGAGGCCGGGCAGCATGATGTTCTTATGGGTCGGTCGCATACGGATCGCGTTCACCACTTCATAAATATCGACACCTGCTTCTTCCGCGAAGCGGCTCCACTCCACCATAAAAGCGATGTTCATGGCGCGGTAAGAGTTCTCCAGCACCTTCGCCATTTCAGTGGCATTGGTATTGCCCAGGCGGGTGAGCGGATATTCATCCGTACGGATGACAGTACGCAGGAATTTTTCGGTCGCGTCCGCGCTTTTCTCATCCGTTCCGGCGAAGACCCTGAAGAAATTCTGGATAGAATCAATGTATTTGGGTCCGGGCATCACGCGTTCGTAAGAATGGCCGACGCAAAGCTGGTCGGTCGGCAACCCTCTTTCCTGTAAACATTCTTCCAGGATCGGACGAACGATCTTTTGGGAAGTGCCGGGCGGAACAGTGGTTTCGATAAGCGCTAATACATCGGGACGGCAATATTGTCCGATGCTGCGAATGGCCTTTTTGAAAGGAGTAAGGTCTACATTATACCCTTCAAGGTCCTTGTTAGCTGCTGATTTTTTCTGAACATCAAGATTGATATCGACCAGGATCACATCCGCCTGTGCATACGCATAAGGATCATAGGTAGCGTAATAGTTCTGTTTGCGGCGGGACTCCTGATAGTACAATTCGATCTTGGGATCACTGGCCTGCACCGGGAACTGGCCTTCATTGATAGAACGGATCTTCCAGTAGGAACCGGGTGAGGCGAGATCGATACCGATCACGGCATATTCTTCGGTGAGGGCATTGGCAACTACGAGTCCCATGACGGAACCGACGAAACCCATGCCCTGGATCACCACCAGTTTCTTGCCGGGATGTTTGGCCAGAAAGGCATCGATGCCTGCGCGGTCGTCATTGGTATCAGGAAGGATATATTCTTTCCCGGTGAGTGGACTTTTTGAAATGCGTGTTGTTGTTTCCGTATTCATAACATTACATTATGCCTGCAGCACAAATTTATGGTTACCGATCATGGTGTAAGCCCATGGGTGTTTATAGGTCGTTGCTTTGATCCGCTTCGCGATCTCCGTTTCGCTCATATCCGGAGTGATGCGGCAGAGATCGTTCAGTTGTTTCCGGGTGAAAGGTTTGCGGGTCCACTTCCTGTCCGATACCGGCAAAGTGCCGCCTTGCTGCAAGGCGCCCATCACTTCATAAAAACAGGTTTCGATCAGGTGATAGCAATGTTCGGTGACACCGAGGACCGAATCTTCCGGTTTCAGCGGAAAATCCTTCACTGCGATGATAGAGCCCGCATCTACCCTTGCATCCATATGATGACAGGTGATGCCATATGAAATTGCTTCTTCATAGACCGCAAAGTTGGTGCATCCGGTACCGGGATAATCCGGACTGCCCGGATGAAAATTGATGGCGGCCAGGGAAGCTGCACTGAGCAGGGTTGGTGGATATACCCATGGCGAGATGAAAGAGATCAGCAGGTCGCCTTTCCAGTTGAGGACGGAATCCGGCAATTTGTCGGAACGGCGCCCTTCAAATATCTCCACCTTGTTGAAATGGGACCGGAGCCAGGCTGAAGCACGCTGCGCGTATTCATTGTCTTTTTTGCAAATGAATAAGATGCTGATATCCCGTTGATAGTTGTTAAAAGCCATAGGTTGAAAAGGTTCCTCTGCCGGCCGCAAAGTTAAGATGATTTGAGGAGCCTTCCTGCTGTAAATGCAGGATCACCGGCATGTACTGGTCAATAAAAAAACCTGTTCAGCCGGTTAAAGCCGGGCTGAACAGGTAATTTAAAATATGTTGAGTGGATCAGGCTGCGACCAGTTTCTGAGCCGCGTCCTTTTTAACGAGAAGTTTCGCGGGATTACCGACATAGGTCATGTTATCCGGAATATCGGTCAGCACGACTGAACCTGCACCAACGATCACATTGTTTCCGATATGTACACCCTGACGGATGACGGAATTGGCGCCGATGAATGAGTTTTTACCGATCTCCACATTGCCGCAGAGTACAGCATTGGGCGCGATATGGGTAAAATCACCGATGATGCATTCGTGATCGATGCTGGAGCCGGTGTTACAGATCACCCCTTTGCCCAGATTGACCAGCGGATTGATGGTGGCATTGGCAGCCACCATGATACCGGTTCCGAGTTTCACGGATGAAGAGATCACGGCGGTCGGATGGATCGCATTCACGGGCTCGCCGAGGAACTGGCTCACTTGCGTGTGGATCTTTTCACGGATACCGTTGTGGCCCACGCATGCAAAGAAATCATAGTCCTGCAGCAGCGGTGCCACTTCAGATTCTTTTCCGAGATACTGAAGATGGTAGGGATTGTTCGCCTTTTCTTCCTGATCGCAGTATGCTGTGACCAGACGACCTGCATTCAGCAATATGTCGATGATGACGTAGGCGTGACCGGAATAACCTATGATGACCACAGGTTTCTTGAACTTGGCTTTCATTGATTTGGATTTTGCAGTACTAAAGTAAAAGTTCAGTCTGAAATCCGAAAGAATCAATGGGTCAATCCCGGAAAATTGTGTACAAGTACTCGTACTTTCGACGTACTTCTACGTGAAGCCTTCAATTTTGTTGATTTTCAAGCAGTTCACTGTAGGCTTCTTTCAGCAAACGGAACACGATCCGCTGATCGAACCAGGTTTCTATCTTTTTCCGAAGGTTGCCTGCAAGTGCATGCATTTTCCCCGGGAAATTTACGGCTGTGCATAACCGTTCGTATAACTGCTGTTCATCGCCTTTATCGAATAATAATCCTGTCACTTCATCTTCCACGATATCGATATTCCCTTCAATGCGTGAACAGATCACGGGGCAACCCATGGCACCTGCCTGCAGTACGACATTCGGGAACCCTTCTCTGTGTGATGGATGCAGGAGTGCATGCGCAATGAGCATATAATGTTCCACCGCGTCACTCCATCCGGCCATGATGATACCCGGATGATTCAGGAGTAACGCTCTTGCTTTATCGCTTACCGGATCCAGTTCATCTTCAAAGGCACCGACCATGATGAGACGCACTTTTTCATTCTGCTCATAGCAGCGAACGAAAGCAGCGACCAGTTCGTCGATGCCTTTATCGTGAACGATACGACCGACACTGAGGAAATAATACAGATCATCCCGGAAACCGATTTTCTCTTTTACCTGCAAGAGCAGTGCAGGGTCAGGTACACCCGGACGGTAACGGGTGAGATCGATACCATTGGAAGAACCTTTACCGATCACCCGGAGTTTGCGTTCGGATACCAGGCGGTTCTCCTTTATATATTCCAGCAAGGAAAAGCTATTGGGCCACACATGGGTGGCAGAGGCGGCAGTGAGTTTCTCCATCCAGATGAGCACCTTTCGGGTGAACCCCTTAACGGTCATGAAACGAAGACCCGCGATGGTATGGATACGGATCGGGATACCGGCCAGTCTTGCGGCGGTCATGGCCAGCAGACCTGCCTTGGGAGTGTGCGAGTGAACGATATCCGGTTTGATGCGGCGCAGTAGGATCGTTAGGCGGATGAGCGCAATGAGGTCACGGAAAGGCGTGATCTTCCGGGTCATCGGTACGATCTCATGCCTGCACTTTTCAAATGCCAGTACATCGGCGAGTTCGGGTCCGTCGGCACTGACCATGATCACTTCAAAGCCGTTATCCTGCATGAAGCGCATTTGTCCGCGCAATAATACTTTCAGGGAAAGGGGAACAGTGGTGATGCGGAGCAGCTTAGGCATTTCGCAGATAACATTTTTTGTACCATACCTCAAGTGAGAACAGTGTGTAAAGCATTTTCGCCCTTTTCTCATCTCCGGTCTTGACCTTTCTGTTCCAGAGTTTTTCAATGAATACCGGATCCACGAAATTCCGGGAATAGGCGTTGGGCGAAAGCAAATAGGCGCCAATGATCTCTTTGAGTTCATTATCCACCCATTTTCTGAGCGGGATCTCAAATCCTCTTTTAGGCAGATTGATCATTTCATGAGGCAGGTATCTTTCAGCAAGTTTGCGTAGGATGTATTTAGTGGTCGTATCCTTCACCTTATATTCATCCCTGAGGGTCGGGATGTACTCGAGTAATTCCATTCCCATGAAGGGGCTGCGCCCTTCCAGCGAATGCGCCATAGTGGCGATATCCATCTTCACCAGCAGGTTGGCCAGCAGATGATCGAAATCGAGATTGAGCATTTTCTGGAGCCCCGTGAGCGGCGAGTTGTTGATCCGGTCGAAATCACGGATCAGGGTCTGCAAAGCTTTCTTTTTATCGCCCTTGAGCCATTGTTCTTCGCCGGTGAATACATCGAGTGTAGAGGATAAATAAGTATTGACCCCACCCCTTCTGGCAAAATCGACAAGGCGGTAGATATAATTATACTTATTGGATTTGTCATGTGAAAGCGGCATGAACGGATGTACCACATTGGCCATGGAACGGACGAAAATGCCGGGTTTGAAAAAATCGTATTTGCAGAATGGCACATAACGGCGATAACCGCCAAAGAGTTCATCACCACCATCCCCGTTCAGAATAACGGTCAGGTGTTTGCGTGCTTCCCGGCTGACATAATAACTGGGGATGGCGGAGCTGTCGAATATCGGTTCCCCGTAATTATAGATGATCTTTTCGATATCCCCGAGGAGATGATCGAAGCTGATCTTGATCTCATGGTGCATGGTGCCGCAATGCTCCGCTACCTTTTTTGCAACAGGTGCTTCATCATATTCTCCTTCAAAGGAAACGGTGAATGTCTTGAGATTGCTGTTGTATTTTTTTGCTATGGCGGTGACCAGGCCGCTGTCGATACCACCACTGAGAAAGGAACCTACTTCAAGATCGGATGATTCCACGCGGCGTTTGACGGCACGATGGAGCATTTCATCGGTCTTTTCAAGCGCGGTCTCAAAACTATCATTGGAAGGCTGACGGTAGAACTTATGGATATTCCACCAGCGGATGGGTCTTACCTGGGGTTGCTGAAGCGGAACAATGGCGTAGGATCCGGCCGATAGTTCCTTCACCTTCAGATAAGGTGTGGAAGGCGTTGAGAAATACGCGGAATAGATGTACTGGCTGATATTGGCCTCATCCACCTGCAGCGGCAATTGCCCGCGCAGCGCATTGAGCTCACTGGCAAAGACCACCTGATCATTATCTTCATAATAATAAAGCGGTTTCTTTCCGGCACGGTCGCGGGCCAGGAATATTTCATTGCGTTTCCGGTCGTAGATGGCCAGCACGAACATTCCCCCGAATTCATCGAGACATTTTGGCCCCAGTAGTTCATAGGCATGCAGGATGGTCTCTGTATCGGAACCTGTCTTACAGTTGAGATTGAACTTTTTCCGGACCTCCATGTGATTATAGATCTCGCCGTTGAAAATGATGACGAGGTCATTATGCTCCATGGGTTGGTGACCGCTTTTGATATCCACGATCGCAAGCCGGAAGTGATAGAACTGGAGGTTCCGTTCTTCGAACATCGCCTGTTCGTCAGGACCACGATGAAAAAGATCTTTGGTAAGCGCAGGGATGTCCAGCCTGAAATTAATTGACCCGGCTATGCCGCACATATGGTTTACGTTTAACTGGGATAGCGAATTGAATGATACTTTTGAGCCAGTCCGGATATTCGATCTTTGTTTTCCGGTATAACAGCAGTAACATGATGAGGTAAAAGGCCGTACAGGGGATCTTATATCTTGAAAGTGCCCCGAAATTAGCCGTGGAGGTACCTACAGCAACCGAGAATACAGTGGCAAAGACAAAACACATCAGGATCATACCATCCCCGAAAATGGTGCCGAAGAATTTTTTGGGCTTCAGTTTAAGAAGCAGGATCAAAGTAAGCAACAGGAAGATGGTCGACTCTGCGGCGGAAAGTAACGCGATGGGTGAGTTGATCTCCCAGATGAACGGCCGGTAGAAGGTGGCAGTGAACCCACCGAAGATCATTGCGATCGGATTGCTGGTGTTAATAGTAAAATGCGAGTCCCCTGGCAATGTGGCCGCTACGGCATCATATCCCGCACGCTCCTTTTCCGCACTGGCCAGTAACTGATCCAGCTGATACTGCTGTGCGGCTTCAAAGCTTGTGATATATTGCAACAGGAAAAACCCGGCGATGGCACCAACTACAAAAGTCATGACCGTGAATAATTGTCTTAACGTCCGGTCCTTGATCAGTTTATTGAATTCTGCGAAAAGCCAGATCAGCAGCGAAAGGACCAGCACCAGTAGGATATAGATCTTGATCGAAAACATGAGGTAACTGGCTATCAGTATCCAAAGTGCTGAAATAATATACCCCTTCTTCATGAAAATAATGCTGATCAGACCATACATGATGATACCGATACTTCCGAAAGTAATGGGGTCCTTAAGCAAACCCGCACTCCAGAATGCTACCCCCGGAAGGAAAAGACAGGCGATCGCCAGCTCACGGTAAAGATTCGGATAAAAATAAAGGAAGGTTTTGAAAAGTCGTATGGCGCCCCCGAGCGCAAAGAACCCAAAGAACATGTTGATGCATAAGTAACTGTTGCCGAATAAAAGTGAAGGGAATAATGCCAGTTTACCCGGAAAGAAGTTACTGGTGGAGATCATGTAATTGAACGTGATATCCTGATCGAAGTTGTCGTAATAAAAATAATTGTTGAGCTCTTCCGTCTCATCAGAAAGTTTGGTCGTATTCAGGATGACCCAAAAATTTTCGGGGTTATCATTAATGGCAGCACGCAGGTCCTTTGTTGCCTGAAAATACAGGTTCGTATCCCCACCCTTGAAATAGAATTGTGAGATCAGTGTGAAAGACAACACACAGATCACTTTGAAATAGAAAGCACGGTAGTAGATCTTCCTGATCTTGGGATCCGGCTGATTATTCGCCCGGTTCCGCAATATGAAGAATAGTGTTGCGAAACACAAGGGGAAGAATAATATATCCGTCCAGGAGAAAAAACTTACCAATAAGGTCATAATGATATCACTTTATACCTGCTCACTTTTCCGGCACAGGCAATTGCCCGAACTGCGGAAATCGTAAAAAAACAATGTATGTCAACTGAAAAGACTGAGGAAAAGCTCCTTTGTTGATGAAACAGAATAATGCTCTACTATTTTTCTGCGTGCAGCAATTCCCATTTTTTCTCTTTGTCCGGCATCCGCCAGTAACCGGCCGATCTTATCTTCCCAGTCATTCTCCGTACTGCAAACATACCCATTCAATCCATCATCCACGATCTCCGTATTCACCCCCACCGGGGAAACGAGTGCGGGGATCCCCAAAGCCATATACTGTATGGCCTTAAAACCGCATTTTCCCCGGGTGATCTCATCATCCGGAAGCGGCATCAGACCAATATGAAACTTCATCAGGTCATAGGTTTCAGTATCTGAACTCCAGCGGACAAAGCTATAATTCTTTAATGGCAGTCTTGGATCCTTATCTGCGATCACATAAAAGGTGAAATTATATTTCTCCTGCAGACGCTGTAAGGCAGGTACAACTGAAGTAAGATAAGGCAGGGTACTGAAAGACCCCGTCCAGCCGACCGCAGGCATCAACGCAGACTGATTCTGCAGTCCGTAGTGCACGGTATCCGTATTCACGACAGTTGGAACGACAACGACACTTTGATTGTGTTTCACGGCCATCTCCCTGAGATAGGAATTGCCCACTGAAACTTTATATGACCATTTGCAGATCTTCCCCACTTTTCCCAGAAACTTTACCGCCAGGAACTTATTATTATAGTGTGATTCGGCGACCCATATCGCGTCATCAAAATCATAAATGATCTTTTTGCGGAGTACTTTAGCGATGAACCACTCAAAAACAGGAGGGCCGGCGATCGTCGCCCATCGATGAATATAGATGTATTCATAACCCAAAACTGTGAACATGTCCCGGAACCGCCTCAGGATACCTGCAAACATCACCAAGGCTTTGCCTATGATATTGCCACGGGAATAAAGGACATTCCTTCCGCGGAAACTCAGGTAGGACCTTACTTTATAACGTATACCCTGTTCATCCAGAAATGGCAGGTATTGTTCAAAACGGAATCGCTGCCCGGGTGAGATACCCGGTGGGGATGGCACCATGAACAGAATGGAAACCGGTTTAGAGTTGGCGGACGCCTGCTGCGTCATGGCTTTTGTTTCTTTTGAAATTGTTGATTGGTATATTCTGAACGGCCGACCCGGATCTCCGTCATCCGGACCTTATGAACGATCCGTTACAGTATTCAGGATCGAAAGATAAGTTCCCTTATTGGCATTGATGGAAAATTTCTGTTCCACCTGAAGGGCACCAGCGGCCCCGATCCTTTGTCTGAGTGTTTCCTCTGTAATGAGTTTTCTTAAATACGCCAGCCATTCCTCATGTCCGTTCGCCAGCATTCCATTCACTCCATTTTCAATGATGCGGAAATTGGCTCCGATGGCTGTAGCGATCGCCGGAACACCCGCGGCCATATATTGCAAAGCTTTCAGTCCGCTTTTTCCCAGCACCCATTCTTCGTCCGGCAACGGATACAAACCGATATCAAAGCGACCGATCGTTTCCACTTCATAAGACTCCTTCCACGCGATCGCTTCCGTTTCAATACCCGGCATGCTGAATTGCGCATCGCCCATCACCAGTAAACGGAATGCATATCCTTCCTCTTTGAGTTTTTTAAACACCGGTTCCAGCAAACTGAGATAGCGGGATGTACTGTGACTGCCACTCCAACCCAGGACCGCTTTACCGTCCTTCAACGCATAATCCTTGCGGGGCCGGTACAGATCCGTATTGATCGTTGAAGAAATGTCAGTCGTATGCGTATTGTACTTTCTGACGAATTCATCCAGATAAGGTGTACAGGTGATCACATGATCCGCCACCTTCATCAGCTTCAGCGGTTTACCCGCACCTTTGATCAGGCTGACGATCGGATTGGTACTGCTTGAAGTATTCTTCAGATATACCAGATCGTCGATATCATAGATGATCTTTTTCGCGAAGCGCCTGACCAGCCACTCAAAGAACGGAGGCCCGAATGGTGTCACCCAAAGATGTACATACACCACATCATAATTCCTGATCCTGAACAGGTCCTTTAAACGACGCAGATAACCCCCCATGGAATAAAGTGCCTTCCGGATGAAATTTCCTTTCTTATATATGATACCCCAGAAGGTTTCGCTGATAAAGGGGCTTACTGTCACTTCATAACCGGCCTCGCGGAAAGAAGGGTAATACTGCTCGAATTTGAGACGCTGACTCGGCGCCACATGTTCAGGGTAAGGACAAAGGACAAGAATTTTCTTCGCTGCACTCATTTTATCATACTTATTACTTTCCCAACACGCGCTGGTAACAGGAAAGATAGGAACGCACACCGGTTTCAAGACTGTACATCTCCTCCACTGCTGAACGGATATCCGCAGGCTTCTTATTCATCAGGCCGGGGATAGCATCAACCGCTTTCCGGTAATCCGCATCAGTGAAAGTATCCAGTACCACACCCGCATCCGCATCCTCAATGATCTGCTTCACATCGCCCACACCGGAATTAGAGATCACCGGAATGCCCATCACCAGTACTTCTCCCAACTTGGTCGGGGAACTGGATAATTTTGAATATACAGGTTGTATGAAAGACACATTCACATCGGAAGCTTTCACGAACGGAGCGACTTCTTGCCGGCCCGCACTGACGATGTGCATGTCTGCAGGTTCAAGTCCATGTGCTGCCAAACGGTCCAACACCATGTTCGGATCTGAATGGGTGATGAACAGGAACCGCGCACCGGTATAACGTTGTTTGATATAGCTGAAAAGTTCCAGCATCTCATCCAGCATATACCAGGCACCTACGGAGCCCAAATAACTCAGGATGAATGCATCGGCTGGCAGGCCCAGTAATGCACGCCCCGCCTGCTTTTGATCCGGACCGGTCAGGGAGAATAATTTCGTATCCGCGCAACAGGGTATCACATTGATGGGCACCGAAGCATCATAAACCGTCCAGGAGCTGATCTCCTTCTTACCCGCCTGTGTCAGTGAAATGATCTGGTCCGCATGTTTGAGATATGCGGCTTCCTTTTTCTTATAGTATTGATAGACCTGACGGAAAATAAAACTGCTTTGGGGCCAGGATCCGCCATCCTTTTTTTCATCGGCCCAGAATCCGCGCATATCAAAGAAGAGCTTTGTGCCGAATTTCTTTTTCAGGGTCATGCCAACATCGGCACCGATATAACTCCGGCAATGGCTCATATCGAACCCGTATTTCCGGGTGAGGGCGATCGCCTTTCTTTTAATGCGAACCGCATCATAGAATTTAGAAAGCAGCGGAGGCTTTGAAGTGAAGCTCATCGGCACCCACCTGATCCCGTTCTCATCACAGATCTTCTGTATGACAGGCGACAATTTTGCAAACCTGTCCTTCTTCTCAAAACTGAGGATCGTAAAGTCGTACCCGTAAGGGCGCAATCCGATCAGATAGGGCAATACCTGCGACTGACCCAATGGATCCGTCATGCCATCATACGTGATGTACAGTACTTTTTTATTGACGCTCATGTAAGAACCAGTGAACAACCACCAGGGCCCAGATGCGGTTGTATAAATAATCGTGTTTACCTCCACGGTACAATTTCACCAAACGCTCTACTTCCTTATAATGTACGATGCCCGCCTGTTCGATCACATCCTTCGCGCAGTACGTATCGATCAGCCAGCTCAATTCCGTTTTCAGCCATTTGACCAGCGGAATACTGAAGCCCCACTTGGGTCTTTCCAGCAATGCTTTCGGCACATGCTCATACAACACTTCCTTGAGCAGATATTTCATGGTGCCATCTTTGCTGATCTTTAGGTCAGGTGAAAGATTGAGCGCGAACTCAACCAGACGATAGTCAAGCAGCGGCACCCGTGTTTCAAGACTGTACTGCATACTGGCACGGTCCACCTTCACCAGCAGGTCATCTTTCAGATAATTCTCAATATCCCAGAAACTCATTTGTTCAACAGCGGAGAGTGCCCGTCCGGTATAAGTCCCGTTGAATGCATCAAATCCATTTGCGGGTGCCACCAAAAGACGGGAAAGATCCTTTTCAGAGAAGAGATGCTGGTCCTGACTAAAGACATGACTCTTGAAATGTCCGGCAGGAAAACTTTCGAACATCTTGCCCGCACGTTTATAACGGCTATTACCGAACTGAGCTGCTGCGCTGATCAGTGGGGAAGCTGCTTTAAAGAACGGGTGCTGCAGCCTTTGTGTCCACAAATAACTGCCGTAACCCCAGAACAGTTCATCGCCACCATCACCACTTAGCGTAACAGTTACATGCTGTCGTGCCAGTTTACTCACCAGCATCGTAGGGAAAGCTGAAGAATCACTGAATGGTTCATCATACACCTGGATGAAACCCGGCACCATATCCAGGATCTCCTTCTGAGTGATCGGCAGTTCATGGTGATTGGTCTGCAGGTGTTGCGCCACTTTTGCGGCGAAAGGCGCTTCATTGATCTTGCCATCAGTTACGGCAATACTATAGGTATTGATCTTCTGAGAAGAAACTTTGGTCGCAATGGCGGTTACGATGCTGCTGTCCGTTCCACCACTGAGAAATGTACCGATGGGTACATCACTGAGCAGTTGACCGGCAACGGAATCAAAGAGCAGGCCGCTCAGTATTTTCTTCGCTTCTGCTTCATCCTTCAGCACCTCTTTCTGAATATGATCCTGAATTCTCCAGAATGCACTTTCTGTATAGTGAAGGCTGCCGTCCGCATCATAACTGATCTCCGCCAAGGACCCCGCACCTAATTTCCGTACGGGTTCGTAAACAGAGAGCGGATGCGGGATATATCCCAGATGGAGAAAAGCGGTGATCGCATCTCTGCGCAGGGGCATGCCCTTCTTCAAAGCGGTGATCCCTTTCAGTTCAGAAGCGAAAAGTATTTCTTTACCGGAGAGATAATAATAAATGGGTTTAATGCCCACATGATCCCGGGCGAGTGTCAGTTTATTCTCCTGCTTGTCCCAGATCGCAATGGCGAACATCCCGTTGAGCCAGGAGAAGCATTCTTTACCATAACGCGCGAAGCATTCCAGGATCACCTCACCATCACCGCTCGAACGCCAGTTCACACCGGTGCATTTCGTTTGCCGCAGTTGCAGAAAATTATAGATCTCACCATTGAAGATCATGGTGTACCGGCCGCAATGGCTGACCATGGGCTGAGCGGACGCCTCACTGAGATCGATGATGGATAAACGACGATGCCCCAGTCCGACATGCCCTTTACCGGCAGGTTCAAAGAAATAACCTGACCCGTCAGGGCCGCGATGGCGCATCCTGTCGGTCATGACCAGCAGGTCATCACGTTGTAAAGAAGCAGATATAAATCCGGCAATGCCGCACATAATTTGAGTATTTTCAGTCGCGCTGCTTATTCAGCAGGGCTTTGATCCAACCTGAATAAGTGGCGGAATCAATGACGAGTGTAAGAAACAGAACGGTCAGTACAACAAATGGGTTGAACAGGACCGCAAGTCCGAATGTATGCCGGTGTATCCAGCATCGTTTGGCAACACGTGCCAGTAACCAGGCTGGAATGAGCAGCCATCCCCATGGACTATAAGAAGCAGCGAGTAATGTAATAATGAAAATCCCTGTGTATTGGCGGGCGATACCGTAATGCCAGTATCGCTGTCTGCCTGCCCATACATTATATTTTGAATAGAGGTCGAATCGTTTCCAGGTGGAGATCACACTTTGACGAAGTGTCCATTCCACCATTGCTTCCGGCGTATCCTGTACGGATCCGCCTTGCTGCTCCGCTTTTTCCATGAATACCAGATCTTCTGTAGCGCGCCAGTTGGGGAAGCCACCTGCTTTTTCCCAGTTGGCTTTTCGCATCAGGCAGGAAGCGATGAACTTTCCGCGGATCTTACCGGGAAAAGCCGGTGCCACATAAGTGATCGTTGCACATTTTTCGAAAAAACTATTGACACGCGGGCGGTAATTACCATATACGATGGCTACGGATGCATCCTTCAGTGCGGCGTTCAGTAAATTTTCCAGCCAGTGAGGATCGAGCGTGATGCCTGCATCGGTGAAGGCGATCCAGTTCCCGGTTGCGATCGCAGCACCCTTATTTCGTGCGGTACCGGGCATGGCGCGACCCGCTTCCAGGATCACGAAGCGAACATCTCCGGCGGTCTTATGATGGAGTAAGGTAACGGTATCGTCGGTAGAGCCTGCATCCACAAAAATGATCTCATCAGGCTGACGGGTCTGTGCGCGGATCGTTTCCAGCAAAGGCACGATCGTATCTGACTCATTAAAGACAGGAATGACCAAACTGATATGTACCGGTTCCGGCATGCTTGCTGCGCTATTGATTTATTTTTTCCCGGCCAGTTTACGCAGTCCCTGATACAATCCTGAATTGCCGAAACGGAGATACAGGTAGGTCCTGATACTTTTCAGGGAAAATATACCGGAAGGATTGACGCTGAACGCACGTTTTGCCATTGTACCTGCGGTCTTGAAATCTCCGCCTTTATAATAGTATCCGCCTGTCATGAACCACATGTTCATCATGGCTTTGTTCTTTGCAGCCAGAACTTCAGCAGGCAGGTCGGTACGCTGATAGAATTTATTGTACATGTATTCCAGTTCCGGGGCGGCTTTGATGGCTTGTGCCACGGTCTTGGATTCCGCGTGCAGCCGGTAAGTGGAGATCACATCTTCAATATGATCGATCCTGAAATACAAACCGGTACGCATCCACAGGTCCCAGTCCATGAAGTAATAGAATTTCGGATCCAGCTCTCCTACTTTTTCGATCACCTCACGGCGGATGAAAGTGGAAGGCTGAGATAAGGTATTATTACAATTGACCAGGAAGCGCATGTAATCGAAAGGTGGCTGTTTCGGGGAAGAATAGAGTGGTGTGCCGTCCGCTTCCGTTAACAGTGTATCACCGAAGACAACGCCTGTTTCAGGATGATCCTGCAGATATTTCACTGCTTTGGATACGCAACCAGGCAGGAAAGTATCATCAGAGTTCAGCCAGGTGATGATGCGGCCCTGGGTCATGCGCCAGCCTTTGTTGATCGTCGGGGTCTGCCCCATGTTCTTTTGTGTTTCCCATTGGATGCGGCCAGTATACTCTTTCAGCAACTCTTCCGTGTTATCGGTAGAACCGTCATTAAGTACGATATACTCGATATGCGGATAATCCTGGGCCAGTACGCTTTCGATGGTTTCTCTTAAGAAATGGCCCTGATTGTAAGCAGGTGTGATCACCGTTACAACCGGCAGTTCGTTGGTGTTCATTGTATGAGGACTTATTTTATTTATTTAGTGAGTGCGGCTTTGATCATCTCGGTGATCGTCTTGCGCATGTCATATTCATATTTCCAGGTGGGGTAATGCTGCTGGAATTTGCGTACATCGCTGATGTACCAGATATGGTCACCACTGCGGTTCTGATCGGTAACGGTATAGTCCAGTTTCTCGCCGCTGATCTCTTCGATCATGCTGATCGCTTCCAGCATGGAGATATTAGCGAAGCGGGATCCGCCCATGTTATAAACTTCACCGGGGCGGGGGGCTTTATAGAATTCCCAGAACGCGTTGATGAGGTCCTTGCTATGGATATTATCCCGGACCTGTTTGCCTTTATAGCCGAAGATGTTATAATGTTTGTGGTTGACGGTGCAGAGGATGAGATAAGCCAGGAATCCGTGCAATTCTGCTCCACTGTGTGCAGGGCCCGTGAGGCAACCGCCGCGGAAGATACCGGTCTTCATACCGAAGTAACGGCCATATTCCTGCACCATGATATCGGCAGCGGCTTTACTGGCACCGAAGATGCTGTGTTTGGACTGGTCGATGCTCATGGTTTCATCGATACCATGCTCCGCGAAGGGATGTTTCGGATCCACTTCCCAGCGAGTCGGCGTTTCGATCAGGGGAAGGAAGTTGGGCGTATCGCCATACACTTTATTGGTGCTGGTAAAGATGAATACGGCATCCGGACAATGGTGCCGTGTGGCTTCCAGGATATTCAGGGTGCCGGTAGCATTGACGCCGAAATCGGTGAAGGGTTCACGGGCGGCCCAGTCGTGTGAAGGCTGTGCAGCGGTATGGATCACTGCGGCGACCGAAGTATTGTATTCCGCGAAGATCTTTTCGATGGCAGCATAATCCCTGATATCCGCAGCATAGTGCTTATACCCTTCATTTTCTTTTTCCAGTTTTTCCTGATTCCATTTGGTACTGGCTCCTTCTCCGAAAAAGTAGGCGCGCATATTATTATCGATCCCAATAACGCGAAAACCCTGGGCATGAAAAAAACGGCTGGCTTCTGAGCCGATCAGTCCGGCCGAGCCGGTGATGATGACGGTTTGCATTTTTAATGATTTATTTTCTTATTAGACGGCTCTTTTGGGGAACCACTTATCCCTTAAACGCAGCATAGGCATTTCGAATATCCTGGAAACACCAATACCTAGAAGGATACTTAAAATATAATATATAATGAAACTCTCCAGAACATTTGCATATGTGTATTTCCCGGCCATATATTGTTCATATGGATAATTTTCCCCGACGAGAAACCTGACGATGTAGGTATGAAAAAGATAGATGCTGTAAGAATAGAAACCGATCCGGGCGACACCATCATAAAAAGGTCTTGAAACGATCTTTTTGATTTTTGAACCGATATTCGCTTCAAACAGAAACGCCATCAAAAGGAAACTAAAGGCCATATAAATGAGCGTAAATCCGATGGTCTTAACAAACGAGAATTTCAAAACATTGATAAAGGGAGTGAATGAGATCAGTGGGAGAATGAGCAAAAGCAGATATCGCCTGTATCGAAGATAGAATTCATGTATCTCCTTGTATTGAAAATGATAATAGTAAGAAACAAACACCCCTGCAAACAGTGAATCCAGTCTTAAATGGGCAGCAGAGTAATTGATGGGGCTATTGGGTAGCACAATATTCTGAACGATCCGCATTATCAAACACGCAACAAAAACAAAAAGGCTTATTTTCCTGAATTTCGCGGTATTCTGGAGTTCATTCCTGCTGGCAAGACGATAAATCAGTGCTGCTAAAGAAAAATAGAATATCTCCTCAACTGATAAAGACCAGTGATGGCCCCAGTAACCAAAGAAATAACTCTGCAGAAACAGTGCTTCAAAGATGAAGCCTGTTGCAATGCCGTGGTGATTAAGGAAAAGCTTCTTTGAGCCGATGAAGAAATAACTGTCAGGAAAAAACAACAAAAGCACAGCCGTAAAGATGATCGAAAAGTAAAACAATGGATAGATCTTGAAGCCCCTCCGGATCAGGAACAGCTTCGGTCGTACATTCCCATACTTCTTATACTCTGTGAAAAGCAATCCTGAAACCAGAAATCCGCTGAGAACAAAGAAAAGGTCAACCCCGATCCATCCCATCTCATTTATTGGCTGCCATATATAATGATGACTGAATAGTACCAATAGCACCGCCACACCCCTTAAAAAATCGATCTCCGAAGATCTTTTATTCAACTCCATGCTCAAGTCAGTCCTGTGATAATTTTCTTATAACTGTGCAGGGATTTCCAGCACAAATAGTATTGGCAGGCAAGCTTTTGGTCACAACGCTCCCGCCGCCAACCACTGTATTTTCTCCTATTGTAACCCCTTTGAAAATAAGGCATGAAGCTCCGATCCAAACATTATCGCAAATGATGACCTCTTTTTTTTTCGTTAAATCCATATTGTCCCTGTTCTGAGGGTCCAACGCATGCCAGTCAAAATCAGAGATCACTGAATTCGCACCTACCAGTACGTTTTTCCCGATCTGGATCTTCTCGGCCGCACCAATACTCACCCCGCTGAATGCGCAATTATCTCCAATAATGATCTTTGTTTGAGGTGTATGTGCTGAAATGATACAAGGATGTGTAACGCCGATCAGATTGGAACTGAAATCAGACCGGAAGATGCAATGATCGCCGATCACGATCTGAGCCCCGGGCTGTCTGAAAAAGATCGTTCTGTTCCAGAACCTACAATGTTTACCCATTGTTATGCCATATAGCCGGCAATACAGATACATAAAGGCAGAAGAAAAGAATGACCTTAGTCTTAGCCTGTATGTACGGAGCTTATTGAATATTTTGACGATCATTTGATCCTATTTTCCAGTTAAGCGGAATTTGATCCTTCTCAGCCAGTCGGGATATTTTGATACACAGGTAGGAAGCAAGGGGAAATTCCTGTCGGTCGTCCGGCCCAGCTTTTTTGCATCTTTAATAATCCCCGAGAAAAGATCCATATAGCTGCTGATCATCCGCTCATGACTGAATGCACTTCCCATTTCCCAGGCTTTGTTTCTCAGAGCGGATAATAATTCCTTGTTCTTACCCAGTTCCTTTACTTTGTTGACGAATCCTTCTGTATCACCGACTTCAAGTAAATAGCCATTCTCACCCTGCTGAACCAGATAACGGTTACCGCTTCTGATATCTGTAACAAGGGGGCAGCAACCATTTGCCATCGCTTCGATCAATGAGATACAAAAGCCCTCATAAGCTGAAGTCAGGAGGAAAATCTCTGAACCGCGGAACAGGCCAATGACTTCTTCATTGGATAACCAGCCTTTCAATACAACGGAGCCTTTCTCAATTTCCACCTTCAGCTCTTCCCTGACCAGTGGCATTTCTTCACCATCACCAACGATGATCAGTCTGAAGCCGGCATTTTCTTCCGTAAGGCGTCTGGTGATCTTTATGACATCAGAGATCCTCTTTTGCTCCTCAACCACTCTGCCTGCAAAAATCAAATTGATGGACGCGCTATCGATCTGTTTTGGCGGTTCTTGTGCGGCAACAACACCATATGGTATCCATTTGATCCGGTCTTTGGCGATCCCGCATTTTGAATGGAATAACTCACAAATTTCCGGGCTCACGCCCACCACACCCGTCAGGAAGCGTTGATAGTGTCTGACTGGTATATAAAAAGTCTCTGCATCATTGTGCGCGATCGCCATTGTTGCAATGGCGCTATTCAATAATGGCAAAGTGACCCAGCCTATATCCGCTGAGCCTGAGATCAGATAAACATCCGGTGCAAGTGCATTCACCCATGCGGCGAACCGCGGTGCGGTATCGATCACGAGGCCATCCCTGCCCCAAGGGGCTTTATGAAGAATGACTCGGGTACGTTCAAGCAATACAGCCACCCTTGGGTTGGGCGTTGCTTTGACGGCCAGATGCACTTCGACACCTTGTTCCATCAGCCCCTCTATGAATCGGGGCAGATACAGATGCCCTCCCCCTATCAGAGATTCATGAATAGTGGTATCAACGATCAGTAATTTCATCTAAACATTACGGGATATCCTTCATTTCCTGATCCCGGATCCTCGCAGCAACTTATGTAAAAAAAGATCCGCCTTGAAAAAGTATTTAGCGATCAGGATCCCCAGTGGATTCCCGAGATATATCTTGTCCGTTAGTTCTTTGAGGTCAGGATAACGGTCGAATTGGTGGAGCATTTTCACAAGAAGATCCTGGCCAACCCTGACCTTTCCGTTAGGGTCTATTTTATAGTTCTTTTCGTAGGAAAGCGTCAGGATCACACCTCCATCATTATATAAAAATGATAGTTCCGGTATTTGGTTTGTATAGATCAGGTAATTATGGATCGCCTGATCGATCGCTTTTTTCCCGTCGCTGAGTTTTTCGATCTCAGCTAGCATGCGCTCAAGATAATCCTTCATGGCAGCCTCTTTTCCCCAGGTCGAACCGGCACATGAAATGCGGTTATCACCGATACGGTCAAGAACTTCTTTTCCATAAATGAATTCCATCCAGGGGCCGTTATAAGCACATTCCCTGATATGTCTTGGGCCTTCAATTGCACAGTAGAGTGCGTTGCCCATTTCAAAACTGAAAGGATCGTCCTGAAAGTAAACATCACGAATGTCTGCCAACAAAATCTTATCGTACACTCCGGCATTCCTTATCAGGAAATCATAATAGAGATAATGCCTGTAGTTGAAATAATTAATGGGCGTTTTGAACTGATAACGTTGCCCTGCCAGATTGCCTTCCGGCAATGCCGACACGCCATTAAAGAAAACGAGTTGGATCCCGTACTTCCGGAGTAACCGGATACAATGCGGACTCAGTGAAGGCCCCGCAAACAACACAATATCCCCGTCAAACGTGGTTTTCTTTATTGAATAAACGAATTTCTGCAGTTGATGAAACCCGTAATTATCAATGACACCGAGAATGAGATTCTTTTTCATACTTCCAGCTATGTCCTTATTTAAGTTTGTCCAGAACGGTACGCTGTAATACCACCGGATCGACACTCAGATTACACCCTCTTCCAACAAGAGGCAACGGAGAATCCGGGGTGCCATTATAATAGTAAAATTTATGTTCAAGACTATCGGCAAGATGCCAATACCCGACGTTTGAAGGCCCGTTCTCTTTCTTTCTTAACTCGACAACCGAACTGCCGGGATGCATAAAAATGCAGTTCGTAAGTCCGGCACCATGAACTCCTAAGAGCACATCAGCGGATGAAAATACAGTGATCTGATCCCTGAGTGAATGATCTTCACCTACATAAACATGAAATCCATGATCCTGCAGCAGTGCGACCACTTCATGCTCATTCAGAATCTTCCGGTAAGCCGCTTTATTCCTTGAAATATATAAGCGGTTCGTGCCCGGTTCTGAACCTTTCAGTAAAGCCTGGCTTAAAGAACGCATGACCTCAGGATGCATATGGCCGCTGGGACATATCTTCTGCAGGAAAAGCAGGTCCGGAATGTGGTAAAAGTTCCCGGATTGCATCCAAACAATATCCCTGAAATCCAGCCCCAGCATTTCAAGACTCTGCAGACCGATCTTCCGGATATAAGGATCATCCGGTAACAAAAGAACAAATTCTTTTATCCTTTCCCTGATACTCCATATCCGTGGCAAGAGATCGCAGAACCAATGAAAGTGACCTGTCGACCAGAGATCAGAGACCAGCAAATACTGAACGCCTTTTTCAAGTCTGACTTTTTTGGAGAAGACGGCTTTTTTTATGAGGTGCCTGAATCTGTAGTAAGGCCGGTAAAAAGGGGCCGCCAATGAATCCTGGAATATTACCCCATTCTTATAGATCACGGAATCCGGTGACACCCAGACCCCGTTCAGATATTTCAAATGAGAACCTTTCGTATCGTATACACGCTCTGCTTCGAAATCAGAAAGATCATCTTCTCTGAAATTGACAGGCCACTCATGCTCTACGTGAAATGTTGGTGTAATTAAAATATCAGGGGTTTTCATGAATTGGGACCTTTCTGAGCAACTGCATATAAATGTAAGGGACCTGTGCAGGGATAGTATCTTACTTCGGTTTTTTGAAAATGATCTTCTCTGTAGAAGCATTCCATCTGCCAAAACGGCCCCGCCAGCTATCTTTAACCCCCTGAAGCAATGCCCTGCTGAATTGTTTGGTGTAATTCCTTTTGGTCAGACCCATGATATTGAAAATATGCCAGAATATTTCCTTAAAGAGGTAGCTGAAGGATCGCTTGCGGATCTGAAATGGGAGCTGTTCCTTCATCCATAAAAGACGGTTCCTGGTCATCAGATAGATACCGACCAGACTTGGAGTGGATGAAGACCCCTTATGATAGATGAAAACTTCCGGGACTACATATGAACAGTATCCTGCTTTTTCCAGCCGTTTACACCAATCAGCCTCATCAAAATATGCGAAGTAACGCGGATCGAGCAGGCCCACTTTATTCAAGATTTCTGCTGATGTGAACAAACAGCATCCGTTAGCGAATTCAGAGAGATAGGGTTCCTTTTTGCGGAGTGCTTCATAATCACTACCGGCAGCCAGCAACTCGAATTTCGCTTGCTCCGGTATCCATTTCGCTCCAGTAAATCCGATACGCATTTCAGGCACATCGATGATCACCGGACTAACCGCACCTACATCTTTCAGTACTGGAAAATTCCTGACCAGACCCTCGATCGTATCCGGCTGAATGGTCGTGTCATTATTCAATAACATGACATAGTCCACCCCATCTTCCAGTGCTTTCCTGATACCAACATTATTCCCTTCACAAAAGCCGAGATTTTCGGTCTGAGGCAGATCTATCACAGTTGGGAACCGCCGTTTTATTTCTTTGATCTCCTGCGGATCCTTTGAATTATTATCCACCACATAAATGGAAATGTGCGGATATCCGGATGCTAAGATAGATGGAATGCACTCCTGCGTATCTTCCTTCCCGTTCCAATTCAACAAAATGACACCAACAACAGGATTGGCAGAATTCATATAAATAGATTCTGTTTTTATTATTGATTATTCACCAGCCTGAGAGGGTGGCGCGCAAAGGGTTTCTACCTGAGCGAGTATCTTATCAATGGGCCAGTTCCACCAGGCTTCCTTTTGTAAACTGGCTATTTGAGCATCACTGAATCTTTTGCCGATCAGTTTTGCCGGGTTACCGCCCCATATCTCATAGGGGCCGATCTTTTTAGTGACTACTGCTCCGGCTGCAACAACCGCTCCATCACCGATCTCCACTCCGGAAAGTATGATTGAACCATAACCGATCCAAACGTCATTCCCGATTACAACATCGCCTTTGGTAGCCGGATGGCCTTTGATATG
This sequence comes from Bacteroidota bacterium, assembly GCA_029555415.1. Lineage (GTDB taxonomy): Bacteria > Bacteroidota > Bacteroidia > Chitinophagales > Chitinophagaceae > JAKPSI01. The sequence continues at coordinate 38,704 of JAKPSI010000024.1, forward strand.
TGAGGCTCCGGGAAATTGCTCAGTCAAAGCACTGAAAGGATAAGTGGTCTTCCAGTCAGTCCTGTGATTACCGCCAAGGAAGATAGTGACATGCTCGGCAATTGAACAGAACTTACCGATCACCAGCCTGGCGTCTTCACCCCAATGGTAAACCTTGGGAACACCATATGTATATTCTCCGATAGAGTAAGCGTTACCGGATAATATATCACGCGTAAAATGGAAACGGTCAGGCTGTGGTTTTTCCAAAAGCCCGGCCTTCCTACCCAGTTTTATTAATAGTTGTTTGATCTTCATAATATCTTCTCCCACTTCCCTTTATTGATCACAACACCATAGTCAAAACCTTCCAGGTGTGCAAAACTTTCATCCGTGTCGATGATATTGAAATTACAACACTCTTCAATGAAATCATACTGAGTAACGGCAGGAGTGTAAAGAATGCAATTCAGTGAATAAGCCCCTTTGGAAAGAATCCTTCCATCCAGCTTTAAAGTGTAGGTCCCATTCTCAATATTGATCTCATTCGCGAATATCTTCCTCAGCAATTGGTCCTGCACGATGACGATCAGTCTTTGATCACCGGTCATCCCTTTCTCTTTACAAACCGAGAATTCAAAAATGACCGACTCACTGTGGGAAAATTCATTGACCACTGAACCCAGTTCATTCCTGACCTCGATCTTACTGATATATAGTTGCGAGGGGGGTGCTTTACGGACATACCCGCTTTCCCCCGTACGCATACTTGCCAGATAATCCATCATCACATCATCTACCCTACCCATAGATTGGACGGATCCGTTCTTCAGATAAAGCGCTTTGGTACAAAGACTCTGGATCGCACTCATATTATGGCTGACGAAAAGGACGGTCCTGCCATCATTGGAACTTACATCCTTCATCCTGCCAAGGCATTTTTTCTGAAATTCAGCATCACCAACTGCCAGCACTTCGTCAATGATCAGGATCTCAGGTTCAAGAAAGGCAGCAACAGCAAATGCAAGACGCACGTACATACCGCTGCTGTATCTTTTCACTGGGGTGTCAATATAACGTTCAACGCCTGCAAAATCAACTATCTCATCGAACTTACTCCGGATCTCATTTTTCGACATCCCCAAAATGGCACCATTCAGGAATATATTCTCTCTTCCTGTAAGTTCCGGATGGAAGCCAGTACCTACTTCAAGTAAACTGGCGATCCTTCCATTGATCTTGATCTGACCGGAGCTGGGAGAAGTGACCTTGGATAGAATTTTCAGCAATGTGGACTTACCCGCCCCGTTTCTCCCAATGATTCCCAGCACATCGCCTGCATTGACCTCAAAATTGATATTTTTCAGCGCCCAAACCCAGTCCTGCTTGCCTTTAATGGTCCTGTCATTCTGCTCACCGATCTTGGAAACCGGATCATCTTTACCCCGGACCCTCGCCCACCAGCGGTTCAGGTCATGACTGATCGTTCCTGTACCGATCTCGCCAAGCTTATATAATTTACCTACGTCTTCTACTTTTATTATTGTACGGCTCATGCAATTTTTTTGGAGAATACGATCATTAATTCCTGTTTATCATACAACATCAGTAAAGCTTTTCTCAACCCGGTTGAAGACAAGCGTACCTGCCAACAAGATCAGTACCGTTACCCCGGCGCTGATACCAAGCGAGTACCAACTGAACATACCGGAGCCCAGATAGGCATACCGGAAAGCTTCAACGATTGCACTCATGGGATTTGCCTGAATGACCCATTGAAAAGGGCCTTTGACACTACTCAACGGGTATATTACCGGAGTGGCGAACATCAGTAATTGTATCCCGAATGTCAATAAAAAAATAAGGTCTCTGTATTTTGTCGTCAATGCACTGATGACCATTCCTAAACCCAAAGCAAGCAGCCCCATCAGGAAAACAAGCACCGGTGTTAGCAGGATGTACAGATTGGGGTGTACATTATTTTTTCCGAACAGGTACCATATCAAAACAAGCAGGAAAAGCATGAACTGAATAACGAATCTTACAAGATTGGACAACACGATCGAGAAAGGCATACTCAACCTGGGAAAATAGACTTTCCCGAAGATCTGTGCATTATCCTTGAAAACAGTGGCTGTTTTATTGAGTGTTTCAGAAAAATAATTCCATATCGTGACTCCTGCCAGATAAAACAGGATCATGGGAAGGCCATCGGTGCTGAGCTTAGCCAGCCGTCCGAAGATCAGAATATATGTAAGTGAAGTAAGTAAGGGCTGGATAAAGAACCAGGCGGGGCCCAGGATTGTTTGTTTATAGTTCGCAACGAAATCCCTCCTTACGAACATCAGGACGAGGTCCCTGTATCGCCATAATTCTTTGAGCCGAAGATCAAGCAGATTCTTCCTGGGCTGGATGATCTCTGTCCAGCTTTCACTTAGACCCTCTTTCAATTCAGTCATGAGATTTTTTTGTGTTATTGCGCCTTAATGACAGGCCATTGAGTCCAGAATTGCAGTTTCGTAACCTGCAAAATGAGCCGGGCAGAATTAAAAATTATAGCACAAAGCCCTGATATTGTAGTCAGGGATAAAACTGGGTATGCCTGCCTTATGCATCCATTTTTCAATCGGATTGGAAGTCAGGAATTCTCCATGTCTGGAATACAAGCCATACACAAATTTATAATTCGATGGCTGAGCAAGGCTTGCGAAGAAAGGAGTACCGGTAACCGGGTTCTTGACCAAAGTCAGTGTATGTGCTGTAAGTTCTTTGCGGATCTGTCCGATATCCAATACCTGACCAGTTTTATCCAGACCGATCCAATTATGATTCGTTCCAACCGCCATCCACCCTTTCTGGGTCTTCACCTCGATCATTGCATGGGAATAGATCTTCCGCTTCAGAAAATCAAGATCCCTGGTTTCAGTATTGTCATCCCGGAAATAAACGAAAACATGCCTCACATTGAATCCATAGTACCGGTAGAGCATTTCAAGCAATAAGGCACGATCGAAACAAAACCTCTTTCGGTTCTCATAATAGTATCTGATATTGCCGGCGTTGGAGAAAGAGACCTGCTCATGCTGAATGTCCTTAATTACTGAATCCTGCACCATAGAAATAAAGCGGATCTCACTATCGAAGTCGCGGTGACAGGAGTCGCAGGCTGCAGTCATCTTCCACTCCCGTATGAAGGCCTCAATATAAACCTCATCCTGTTTCGACATGACAGGAGAAGCATTAAAAGTAAAAAACAGAAGGATCAGCAACAGGAAAAGCATGATGCTTATACGGAGCAATTTCTTCATGGTTTTTATTAGGTTGGAGATAATATGGCGAAAAATAAGGAATTAAATCCCTATTTCATAGTACTTGCTTCCCGGAAATGAGTTTATTAAGGTATTCCCCATAGCCGCTCTTGGCAAATTGCATGGCCAAATGCCCCAGCTGGTCTTTACCTATAAAACCTTTCCTGTATGCAACTTCCTCAATGCACCCGATCTTGGTGCCTTGTCGCTTCTCGATCACCCTTACGAATTCACTGGCGTCACTCAGTGAATCGAATGTCCCCGTATCCAGCCATGCGGTTCCACGCTCGAGCACAGCTACTTTCAGTTTCCCTTCCTGCAGATATACCCTGTTCACATCTGTTATTTCGTATTCGCCTCTTGCGGAAGGTTGTAATTCAGCCGCAATGCGGACCACTTCATTATCGTAGAAATAAAGTCCGGGCACTGCGAAGTTCGATTTGGGCATTGCCGGCTTCTCCTCGATCGAGATCGCGTTCATTTTTCCATCGAACTCAACTACCCCATATCGTTCCGGATCACTTACCTGATACGCAAATACGTATCCGCCTGAGATATCTGCCAGGCTCTCCAGCTGAGTGCCCAGACCAACCCCATAAAAAATGTTATCGCCTAAAACCATGGCCACTTTATCCTTTCCGATAAAATCCTTTCCGATCACGAATGCCTGTGCCAGGCCATTTGGAACTTCCTGTATAGCGTATTCAAAACGGCAACCCACCTGACTGCCATCCCCCAATAACCGGAGGAACTGAGCATGGTCCTCAGGTGTGGTGATGATGAGGATCTCCCTGATGCCGGCCATCATGAGCGTTGACAAAGGGTAATAGATCATCGGCTTGTCATAGATCGGCATCAGTTGTTTGGAAATGGCTTTCGTTATCGGATAAAGCCTGGTGCCGGAGCCGCCTGCAAGTATGATCCCTTTCATAATCTTCGGTTTTAAAAAGGAGTTACCCTTTTTGATTAGTGTGACCCGGTCTCATTTTGAGAAAGACCGACTCGAAATATTTATAAGACAGCCATGCCAATCCAAAAGCGAAAGTATAACTGCAGATCAGGAGAGGAAGCTGATGATATTTCACGGAAAAATCCCAGATCCCGATTTGCCGGAAAGCCCCCGCAATTATAGGGATAAGGGGCCAGTGATACATGTATAATCCATAAGATATCTTCCCGGTCGTATCAAAGAACCTGTTCTCTGGCATGAAAATATTCCTGGTGTTCGTAGTAACATTGACCACAATGATCGCGTAAAAGAATGCGGTCACTTCGAAGTGGATGTAGGGTATCTTATAATTGAACAGAATGGTCCCTGCAAGCACCATCCATGAAAGTATCTGAACCCATTTAAGATAGAGGAAGCGCAATATTGAATGGTCATGATGTATGAGCCAGGCGGCGATCACGCCCATGGAAATAGAGCCGAACTTCGAAATACTCAGCAATTCGAGCAGATTGGTCAGAAACGGATCCGGATGAAGACGGAACAGGATCACCACTAGCGCCCGTCCTCCGATGATCCCAAGGATCACTGCTATAGGGAAATACAGTTTCCTTTTGTCCTTTAGGAATTTGAAGAACGGAGGCCAGAAAATATAAAACTGTTCTTCGATTGATAATGACCAGTAATGGGGAAGGACTGAAATATTATACCCCGGATAAACGAAGGCGAAATTCATGATGAAAAAACACAGGAGAAAAAGACCTTTCCCGTTAATGGACGGATAATTCGTGTACAGACCCGTATAATGGTCCGCGATCAGCACCAGGATCAGGATACCGAAATACAGCGGCCAGATACGGAGTATCCTTTTAAAATAAAAATTCCGGAGACTCACGGTTCCGGTCTTTTTTTGTTCCACGAACATAACATGCGTAATGATGAAACCACTTATGACGAAGAACAGGTTCACCATATTGATCCCCAGCAGATCATGATTTTTAAAAAAGGTTGCCACTGAGGTATCCCCAAAATCACCGGCGATCTGATACACATGTCCGAAAAGGACAAAACTGGCAGCTATTGCCCGAAGGCCGTTCAGTCCTGGAAGTTTGTCACGCATCGTTATTATCTGCCCTTGTATTGTTTTTCGTAATAGCTGTTATATTCACCCGAAGTAACATGACTGAGCCATTCTGTATTTGCCAGATACCAGTCGATGGTCTGGGATAATCCTTCTTCAAAAGTGACCGAAGGACTCCAACCGAGTTCCTTGTTGATCTTGGTCGCATCAATGGCATAGCGTCTGTCATGCCCAGGACGATCCTTTACATAAGTGATCAGTTCGTCAGCTGAGGATGTTGTTCTGCCGGTTTTTTCATCGACCAGTCCACATAACAACTTCACGATATCGATATTCCTCCATTCATTGAAGCCACCGATATTATAGGTCTGACCAGTAAGTCCTTCATGGAATATCTTATCGATCGCCAGAGCATGGTCCTTCACAAAAAGCCAGTCACGGGTATATAAACCATCACCATAAACGGGAAGCGGCTTCCTTTGAATGACATTATTAATGAAGAGAGGGATCAGCTTTTCCGGGAACTGATTGGGGCCGTAATTATTGGAACAATTGGAAACGACCGTAGGCAATCCATAAGTATCATGGTATGCCCTGACAAAATGGTCACTGGAGGCTTTGGAGGCGCTATAAGGAGAATGCGGATCATAAGGCGTGGTCTCCGTAAAAAAACCGGTTTCACCCAGCGAACCGAACACCTCATCGGTTGAAACATGATAAAAGCGTTTGCCTTCAAAATTTCCTGCCCATTTTTTCTTTGCAGCATTGAGCAGATTGACCGTTCCGATCACATTGGTAAACACAAAATCCATCGGAGAAAGGATCGAACGGTCCACATGACTTTCAGCCGCCAGATGGATCACACCCTCCGGCTGATATTGGTCGAAAAGCGCATCCAGTGCTTCAACATCCAGGATATTCACACGCTCCAGAAAATAATTGGGTGAAGATTCAACATCACTCAGATTTTCAAGATTGCCTGCATAGGTCAGTGCATCCAGATTAACGATCCTGTATTCAGGATACTTCCCGATCAGTAGCCTGATCAGATGTGAGCCAATGAATCCTGCTCCACCCGTAACGAAAATTGTTTTTTTCATATTCTTTTTTAAGAAGCCAACTGCTCAGGCATTATGGTGATGATACCATTGAAAGGCACGCGCGAGGCCTTCCTTTGCCATGACCACGGGCGAATATTCCAGCAACGCTTTGGCCCTGGAAATATCTGCAAGGCTGTGTAACACGTCGCCTTGTCTGGCCGGACCAAATACAGGCTGAAGAGATGAGCCTGCTTCTGCTCTCAGTATCTCAAAAAGCTGTACCAGTGAAAGCTGTTCGCCGCAAGCGATATTGTACACCTGATTGACCGCTGAATCATTGTCAGTGAATAACGAGAGCACATTTGCATGTACCGCATTATCCACGAATGTGAAATCACGGCTGTTCTCGCCGGTGCCGTTGATCACAGGGGCTTTATTCTCCAGTAACGCTTTCACGAATAATGGTATTACCGCGGCATACGCCCCGTTAGGGTCCTGCCGCGGGCCAAAGATGTTGAAATAACGAAGCCCGATGAACTGCATACCATACAGGTCGGCAAAGACGCGGGCATACAATTCATTCACATATTTCGTAATGGCATAAGGCGATAAAGGACGGCCGATCTTATCCTCCACTTTGGGCAGTCCCGGATGATCACCGTAAGTGGAAGAACTCGCCGCATATACGACCCTTTTTACACCACACTCCCTGGCAGCATTGAAAATATTCAGGGTGCCGGTAATATTGACCTGATTGGTCGTCAGCGGATCGGCGATGGAACGGGGAACAGAACCCAGCGCGGCCTGATGCGACACCAGATCGATCCCTTTCATCGCTTCCAGGCATTTATCATAATCCCTGATATCCCCTTCTATGAATGAGAATTTGGGATCTGAATAAAATGAACTGATATTACCGGCATGCCCGGTAGCGAAATTATCCAGTACCCTGACGACGGTTACCCGTTCATCTTTCAAAAGATTTTCCGCAAGATTGGAGCCAATGAAGCCGGCTCCGCCTGTGATCAGTATTTTCATGAAGTACGCAATGCGTTATTTTTTCTTCTTCTGTTTCCTGAAGAATTTGAGCAGGTTCACTTTATCCAGGAATTTCTCCAGACGGCTTTCCGGTGCTTTTTCTTCTTCATAATATCCGCCATAGCCATATCCGGAACCATATCCGTACCGGCCATAACCGTAATACCCATAACCCGGCTTGATCTTCACGTCATTGATGACGATGGATATATGCGGAAGTTTATCTTCCTGATAGAAATCATCAATGAGTGCGATCTGTTTCTTGAAAGTATGCCCCTGTCGAACAAGGTAGAGTGTAGCGTCGGCGAATTTACTCAGTGTCAGCGCATCACTCACCATACCTACCGGCGCCGTATCCACCACCACCATGTCATAATTCGCTTTCAGCCAGTCGAACATTTCTTCCACGCGTTTATCCAGCAGCAGTTCAGAAGGATTGGGCGGGATCGGTCCGCAACCCAATACGAAAAGATTATCATGTTCAGGTACCGGACGGATGAGGTCCTCCAGTTTGGCTTTACCAACCAGATAATTTGAGATACCCTCTCCCTTCTTCATACCGAGGTTCGACAACAGTTTCGGTTTACGGATATCGAACTCGAGCATCACGGTCTTTTTACCGGCCAGCGCCAGTACCGCACCCATATTGGTTGAGATGAATGATTTACCCTCACCACTCATGGAAGAGGTGGTCAGGATGACAGACTTCTCTTTGTTACTGAGTATGTATTGCAGATTCGAACGTATGATACGGAACTGTTCCGCCACCATACCGCGGGTAGATGAATTAACGACCAGCGCATTGCTCTGGAATGAGTGGCCGATCTCTCCTACGATCGGTGCTGCCGTGATCTTCTCGATATCGAAGCGGCTGGTAATCTTATCATTCAGCACTTCCATCACGAATATCGCAAGGGCAGGCAAACCCAGACCGATCAGGATCGCCATGATCTGGATCGTATTCCTGTTCGGAGAAACAGGATCCGAAGTTGGAGTGGCCCGGTCGATCACGGATGAATTTGAGATCACCGACTCACGTGAGATCTCCGTCTCTTCTTTCTTCTCCTGCAGGTACTTGAATAAACTGAGGTAAGTATCCACTTCCCTTTTGATCTCAGCCTGTTCCTTCATCCAACCCGGCATCTGCCTCAGTTGATTTTCACTGATGGTAGTTTGTTCACGAGTTCGTCCGATCGTTGCATTGATGGACGACTTGATATTCTTCAGGCTCTCGAGTATATTATTCCGGAATGTTTCAACCTTTGCCCGTGCCTCAACAACAAGTGGATTGCCATTGGGCGTTTGGGCATCCAGTAAACCCTTACAATCAACCACCGCTTTATTGTAAGCCGCAACCATTTCGCCTAATGTGGGATCTTCCAGCCCAAGCGATGAAGGCACAACCGGGACCTCCGCAAAAGCATTTTTCTTGCTCTGCAGATACTCCTGGATCATATCCGCATTATTGTATTTGATCGTGGCGTCATTGATGACCTTATCAGATTCTGTGATCCGGTCAAAATTGGTCGATGTCTGCGCATCACCATCAATGAGATTATATTTTATCTGGAAATCCAGTAACCTCTTCTGGGCAGAATCAAGTTTGCCTCCATACGTCTTCATCCTGGCCTCAATGAAGGAAAGGATCTGATTATAGGATATCTTCTTTTGCTCTTTACTGTAATCGGCATAATCCACCATCAGCATATTGACTACATCAGCACCCAATACAGAATTCGTATTCCGCATCGCAATAGAGATGATCCCTGCAGCAGCAGATTTAGGTATTACGGTCAATGACCCAGTAAACCCGGAAGCCACAACTGAAGAGGGCTGCCAAAGCACATTGTATTCATTCTTTGCATATATGTAACCGGTAGGCACCAGTACGAAAGTTCCGTTGGCGGTCTTAAACTCCTGATTATAGGTCCGCACAATCGAATCATTGATCCTGAAGTGCGTATCATCCATGTACTTTACTTTGATCATGAATGTTACATTCGAATCATTGACAGCCAGCGCCCGGATCAGGAACGGACCCTGACGATAGATATTCACGTTCTTCTTGATCTTACCCACTACAGCGTAACTGAACTGAAGATTGAGTTTCTCCACCACCCGCTCCATAAGCGGTTTGGATTTCAGCACTTCGATCTCACTCTGAATGTTCTGAGTCTTATTGTTGACATAAAGATCCTCGAACGAGTCGCCTTTTTTACCACTCTGCTCATTCTTGATCATCATCGTCCCTCCCACACTGTAAACCGGGATCGTATACCGGAGGTACAGAAAGGCCAGCAGCAACGCAAAGGCGGTCGACAGAATGAAAAGCGGCAGAAAACGGACATACTTATAAACGAGATCGCGGAAACTCATGTTCCCCAATTCCGCTTTCACCTCACTGATACTATAGGGTTCCTTTTCGGGCATTGAACTTTTTTTAAAATGAATTAGTTCCTGATGAATATATTACTGAGCGTTGTCGCGATCGTGATAAAGCTAAGTGCAAATGATATCTTCTGAAGGGTCTTGGACTGATCCGCATCTTTTTGTTTCTGTTTGGAAGGCTCCACCAGTACCAGATCATTCTGAACAAGATTGAAGAACGGCGACTCAAATGCGGATTTATTGGTCAGGTCTACGATACCTGTCTGACGCTTTCCATTCATCGTTCTAACGATCTTCACATTTTCCTTTTTACCGAAATCAGTTATCCCACCGGCCAGACTGATTGCATCGATCAGATTAGCTTTGTCTCCCTGGATATTGATCACGCCTTCATGTCCCACCTGTCCCAGTACTGTGATCTTGAAGTTGATAAACCGAATAACGACAGAAGGCGACACAAGTACATTGCTATCAATGAGCTTCTTCCTGAGCTGATCTGCCAGCTCGAATTTGGTCAACCCTGATGCATGAAATTTTCCTAAACGGAAATGGTAGAGATCACCTTTCTCATCTACCAGAAAGCCCGGTTCAGTCGCCCCTGTTGCACTGGAAGGAAGATTATAAAGTGCATCAGTTTCCGGTTTAGTCGACTGACTCATCACCTGAATCGCAAGCAAATCCCCGGGTTGAATGAGTACTTCCGGAGTTTTAACATCGGTTACCGCCGATGAATCGGTCAGATTCTCCAGATAAAAAGGCACTTTATGCGTTGTGCCACAGGACATCATCACAACCGGAAAGGCAAACAGGATCAGCAGGCGGATAAGTTTCATGTAAAGCTTTTTTGATATAAACCGGACCCGGTCAGGCATTCAGTTTAGAACGGGCCGAAGTTAATTTACTTCTGTCAATATATGCGATGAGGAGAAAACCAAGACTTTCGATCGCTACTTTGGCTGTTTTGCGCCTGATCGCCAGCAGTTTACCTTCTTTGTCCATCAGCGTACCTGCGGTAACGCGGACATACTGGTTGATCTTCAGCTCGGTCTGCTGCACCTCCACATTCTCGTACTCATTCAGGAAACGCCTGATCGCATTGATCTCTTTTTCCCGGATCACAGCCGGTTTGCCATTCCAGTATACAAAATTGACCGCACCGGGCGTCATCCGGACCGTACTGCGATCCTCATCACTCACCTTCACAAAAACATAAGATTTGAACAACGGCTCTTCCACCACTTTCACCCGGTCACTCCATTTCCGCTTGACCTTGTTCAGCGGGCAATAGCTCTCCAGGCCTTTTTCCAAAAGCATGCTATTTACTTTCTTCTCCCACCGGGGCCTTGTGTAAACGGCCAGCCACTTTTTAACCAAGGAAAATTTTTTAGACGGCTTCGCCATTTCAGTCACAATGATTTTTCATAATATGACTGATAATGAGGACTTTATAAAAAACACCGCATAGGGGTGGATCACCCCATTGCTAACGCGGGCAAATATAAGTGTAAAATTGTGACTGATTAGAAGTTAAAAGGTGCAGATTTTGAAGGATTTATTCCCATAAGTTGATAACTATTCCATGGAGAAAACCCAGCCGTTTTTTAACTTGTATTTTTTACCGGTTTCAGGACAAATGGCAGACCCTTCCGGGTTGAAATCCAGGGTTATACCGGCTTCTGAGACCCAGCCAACCTGATGAGCCGGATTTCCGACCATCAGTGCATAAGGTGGAACGTTACTGAGTACCACCGTTCCTGCCCCGATCAGAGCATAAGAACCGATCTCCACCCCGCATAAAATGGTGGCATTGGCACCGATACTGGCACCCTTCCGCACCACTGTTTTTTTGAATTCTTCTTTGCGGGATATGAAACTGCGGGGATTGATCACATTCGTGAATACCATGGAAGGACCCAGAAAAACATCATCTTCCACCGTTACGCCATTGTACACCGATACATTATTCTGGATGCGTACACCATTACCGATCACCGCATTGTTATCAACAAATACATTCTGACCCAGGCTGCAATCCTTACCCACCCTGCTTTTCGGCATCAGGTGACAAAAATGCCAGATCCTTGTCCCGGCTCCGATCTCCGCACCCGGATCGATCACAGCCGTTGGATGAATATGTTCAGGAGAAACGCTCATATTGCAAAAATGGTCAATTCCGGCATTATCCCAATCCCTTTTCCTACATTTAATCAGCAAAAAAGTAAGCCATTTGAAACAACGTTTTTACTCGCTGGATGTATTCCGCGGCGCCACCGTCTGCCTCATGATCCTGGTGAATAACCCAGGCTCCTGGGGACATATTTATGATCCGCTGGACCATGCCGCCTGGCACGGACTGACGCCAACGGACCTCGTATTTCCCTTTTTCCTGTTCGCGGTGGGGAATGCCCTCTCCTTCGTGATGCCCAGGCTGGAAGCCGCCGGGGAAGCGACTTTCTGGAAGAAAGTGATCAAAAGAACGTTGCTGATCTATGGCATCGGACTGTTCCTGACCTGGTGGCCATTCGTGAGCTGGCAGGGAGATCGTCTGGCTTTCCGCCACTGGGTGGACCCCAAGAATCACAATTCAGGCATACGCATACTTGGTGTACTTGCCCGTATTGCGATCTGTTATTTTTTTGCTTCCGTGATCATTTATTACGCGAAAGCGAGAGCTGCGTTCTTCATTGGGCTTTTGATCCTGCTTGCATACTGGGTACTCTGTGCTGTTTACGGACATGCGGGTGATCCATACAGCATGACCGGCTTTTTCGGAAATGATGTTGACCGCCGTATACTTCATATTGCACACATGTACAAGGGTGAAGGCATGCCATTCGATCCGGAAGGTTTAGCAAGCACATTACCTGCGATCGTACAAGTGATCTTCGGATATCTTGTTGGAGATTATATCCAGAAGAAAACACAGACCGCTAACGGAGGACCGAATTATGAAATGCTCAGCGGATTATTCGTTGCCTCCGTCGCCTTGTTACTCACTGGTTTTTGCTGGGACATGGTATTCCCGATCAATAAAAAGATCTGGACCAGTTCTTATGTTGTATACACATCTGGCCTTGCCATGATGACCATCGCCACGATGATCTATCTGATCGAATTCAAACAAGTGAAAGGATTCCTCGCCCGTTTCTTCGATGTATTCGGCAAGAATGCTTTATTCGTATTTGCCCTGAGCGCCTTTCTCCCCAAGGGTTTCGCGCTGTTGCGCATTCCGGATCATCTGAATGATGCAGGCAAGATGACTTATTACAATCCCTGGAACTGGTTGTATCAGAAAGTGCTGATCCATCTTCCCGGTGATCCGCGCATCGGATCTTTGTTGTATGCGATCGCGGTGATCACGTTCATGTGGGCGATATGCTGGTGGATGGATAAGAAGAAGATCTATATTAAAGTATAATTGATATTGGAAAGTGGATAATGGATAGTTGATAATGGATAAATGAAAATATTTACAACCTTGGAACACTGAGTAAATTATCAGATTCACGTTCCCACCTTCAGCACTTGATTTATTTCTTCATTTTACTTTTTTTCTTGTCACGTCATCATCCGTTCAGGCTCAAACAGCGCCGGCTTTGACGGCTTCCTGCCCAATTTTCTTAACGCAATTTTTCCGAGGCCGATCGTCACCGTTAATGATTCGGGCTCCTGTCGACCAGTCAATAAATATTGCTGCTGTCGTTTGCCTTGCCCAGCGTAGTAACTACCTCACGGTGCAACGTATCCGACGAGTTACAGAACTCCGTGTTACGCTGTGTACTCAGTATCTCCGTGTTGAAAAAATGCTGCTAGTAGTAAGGACCCCATTGTTTACTCGCAGCCCATTATCATTTATCCATTATCACCTATCCACTGAAACTATCCTCCTACAGGGCACCTATTACCTATTAGTTTTCACCTTTTACCTTCTCAAAAAAGCTTTCCTTGCTCTCCCGGTCTCCTGAAATCACTCGTATTGAACTTCCATTCCGCTCCCGTCAATCCGAATTTCACTCTGTACTTTTTGAATTGCTGCGCCACCAGGTCGGCCACTTTTCCTTCGCCGCGCATGCGGGTACCCCAACGACTGTCGGATACATTTCCACTATGGCCATCTTCGATACTGTGCCAGATCTTATCGGCACGATCCGGAAATACTTTATAGAGCCAGTCGTGGAACAACAACTTCACTGCACCATTCAGCCTGACGAAGGTATACGCCGCAAATGAAGCCCCGTGGGCCTTTGCGGTCTTCAGGATACCGGGGATCTCATGATCATTCAGTCCGGGAATGACCGGACCGATCAGTACACCTGTCCTGATACACGCCTCACTGAGCCTCGCCATCACTTCCATTTTTTTCTGCTGAGTGGTGGTGCGCGGTTCCATGACACGACGAAGTGATTCATCAGCTGAAGTGACCGAGAACATCACTGATACGGTATTTCGTTTTCCCATTTCCCGCAACACATCGATATCGCGTTCGATGCGTGCGTTCTTGGTGACGATACCGACGGGCTGATTGAATTCATGGCAGACCTGCAGGATGCCTCGTGTGAGCGCGTACCGTTGTTCTGCCGGCTGATAACAATCGGTATTGCCACTGAGCATGATGGGTGTGCACTGCCAGCCGGGTTTCGACAAGAATTTCCGGAGCAGCTGCGGGGCGTTTTTCTTCACGATGATCTGTTGCTCAAAATCCAGCCCCGCGCTGTAGCCCCAGTATTCATGCACATTACGCGCGTAACAATACACACAACCATGTTCACACCCGGCGTAAGGGTTCATGCTGTAATCCATCGGCAGGTCCGGGCTCTCCACTTTATTGACGATCGATTTCGCCTCCTGCTCGGTGTACTTCGTTGCGGAAGGCGTATCCGTCCAGTCATCGATCCCTTCCGCATGATCACGACCGTAACTGTCTTTCAGAAAACGGTTGGAAGTGTTGATCTGCGCACCGCGACCGGAGTGATAGTTTGGATCTTTCATTTTTTATCATCAATTCTTTCTTTCCGGTTCATTCGTTGTTTGAAGGAGCTATTGCGGGTTTCGGGTTACTGGTTGCGGGTTATAACCTGCGAAACGATGATGCAATTTCTCATATCACGCTAACCATCAAACTATCCAACTACCAAACCCTCCAACCCTCTACCCGAAACTCGCAACCCGCAACTTCTCTCTCACCCAAATAATTCCCCCTGCTTCGTCACCACAGGCAGATTACGGAATTCAAATTGCCGGTACGGATGAAAACGGGCCTCCCCTTCTGCACGGCGCAGCAGGATCATTTCAGCAGCAATGAATTTTCCGTGAAAGGAACGCCGGTGATACTCCAGCCATCCTTTTTCATATTGCCAGGGTTTGAGTTTGGTGCCCATGGTGATATGCGGATCGGTGATAAAATGGGGTTTCTGATCATCGGCACGCTTCATCAGCCGGCCGGTCTGGGAACGGACCGTCCGGACCAGTTCCAGCAAAGGCGCGCGGGTAGCTACATTGATATATATGGTATGCGCAGGGAAACTGCCATAATCATTCAGCTCGATCCGGAAAGGCGGACAAGCCATGGCGATCTGCTGTAACCGGTTGCAGATCCGCTCTTCCATCATCTCATACTGGTTGAAACTGGCCAGTACCAACTGCGCCTGAGCCGAAGGCTTCCCCTCCATTTTATACTCCTTAAAGAACGACTGGCGCAGCACGGCAATGCGCTGCTGCAACTCCTCATGCGGACGTATGACCAGCATGTATTCCCACACCCGGTAGCCGGGTATCATGTTTCCCGTTGTTGCCATAAAAATACTTGCGTAATTTATTAGTATAAATATACTAAATTATTTAGTTTTACCAAAACTAATTTTCACGCTTAATTTTTACCATATGGAAGGGGAAGAATTTTACGGGGCGGCCTATAAGGGCTCCAAGCAGTTCAAGCAACAGGAGGTGAAGACCGTGAATGCGACAGGGTTTGGCGCGGCAGCGGATGATTACATGGAACGGGGGATCGACCTCAACGAGCACCTCGTGCGCAACAAACCCGCTACTTATTTCTTCCGCATGAAGGGGGATGCGATGCGGGAAGCCGGCATTTTCGACAACGATGTGCTGATCGTGGACCGCTCGCTGAAACTGGTCAGCGGCAAAGTGATCGTAGCGGTACTCAACGGCGAATTACTCGTGCGCCGTTTTCACAAGAATTTCAGTTCCGCATTCCTGATCCCCGAGAACAGCCGCTACAAAGCGATCAACCTGGCGGAGTTCTCGGACTTCACGATGTGGGGGGTGGTGACGTATGTGATACACCCGCTTTCGCCGTAGAGAGCAGTCGGTAGTCGGTAGTCGTTAGTCTTTAGTCCGTGCTAAGAAGATTCTTTGATGGTTTCAGCATACGTTTTCAGTTCGGCAGTTGCGGGTTGCGGGTTGCGGGTTGGCGTGCTATGGGAAAATTTTTTATCGTTTCGAATATCAAGTCTCTCCGGTTCTCGCAGATCGCGCATGATGAATCGTTAGATGAGGTGGAAAGGATCTAACCCGCAACCCGTAACTCGTAACCCGCAACCCGTAACCCAAAACCCGCAACCTCTCTTATGATCGCCATTGTAGACTGCAATAGTTTTTACTGCTCCTGTGAGCGCCTGTTCCGGCCCGATCTCTGGAACAAGCCCGTTGTTGTGCTCAGCAATAATGACGGCTGCATCATCTCGCGCACCGATGAAGCCAAGCAGGCCGGCGTAGGTATGGCCGCCCCTTATTATCAGAACCGCGAGATCATCGCGCGGAACAATGTGGCGGTATTCTCCAGCAACTATAATTTATACGGCGACCTCAGCATGCGCGTGATGGAAACACTGCGGCAACTCGTGGGCGAACAGAAAGTGGAAGTGTATTCCGTAGATGAAGCCTTCCTCGATCTCGATATGATCCCCGCCGAAAAACTATATACCGCCGCAGTGGAGATCAAGGATACCGTAGAACAATGGACCGGCATCAAAGTCTCGGTGGGCGTGGCTCCCAGCAAAGTACTCTCGAAAGTCGCCAACCGGCTTTCCAAAAAAGATAAGGTGGGTACCAAAGGCGTACTCATCCTGGAAACGGATGAGAAGGTCCATGAAGCCTTGCGTAAAACCAAAGTGGAAGATATCTGGGGCGTTGGTCGTCAGTATGCACTCAAACTGCGCAACATGGGTATTGAAGACGGATGGCAATTAAGGAACATGCCTGAAGAATGGGCACGCAAGAACATGGGCGGTGTGGTCGGTACCCGGCTCATCCGCGAGCTCAACGGGTTTCCCTGCATCCCGCTTAAAGATCCGCTGGAAGTGAAAAAGATGATCGCCACCACGCGCATGTTCGGCAAACCGGTGACGGAACTGAAAGACCTCAAAGAAGCCATCGCCACCTATGTTTCACGCGCCGCGGAAAAACTCAGGCGGCAATTCTGCGCCGCGTCACTCATCGATGTGTTCGTGGTCACCAATGGTCTCGTTACGCAGCACTATGATTACAATCCGCAATCACGCCACAGTTATCTGCTGCTGCCCGCGGCCACATCCGATACCGGCACGCTCATCCGCCACGCCATTCCATTGGTGGAAGCGCTGTACCGGCCCGGCATGAAATACCTGAAAGCGGGTGTGATGCTCGGTAATATCGTTCCCGAGAACGCGATACAGGGAAATCTTTTCAGCAATGAACCACCCGCCCGCAATGAAGCACTGATGCAGG
>JAKPSI010000053.1 GCA_029555415.1 Bacteroidota bacterium
AGTACGACGATTTTTTTCAGGATCATGGCGGCAATTTACTTTACCTTGGCAACACTTAGATTTTTTACCATGAAACAATTCCTGCTCGCCTGCATTTTGTTTCCGCTTGGATTGATGGCCCAGACCAGCAAACCGAATATCATTTACATCATGGCGGACGACCTCGGTTACGGAGAGCTGGGTTGTTATGGACAGCAGAAGATCAAAACACCGAATATCGACAAGTTATCCGCAGAGGGCATGCGGTTTACACAATATTATGCAACGACACTCTGCGCTTCCACCCGTTGTTCCTTCGTGACCGGCATGGATGGCGGCCATGCGCAGGTGCGCGATAATCTGGAGTTCGGCGGATTCAGGGATGAAGAAGAGTTCGGGCAAATGCCGCTGGCGCCGAACACGATGACGATCGCCACCGAATTGCGTAAAGCCGGTTATGCTACCGCGCTGATCGGTAAATGGGGACTGGGTGGTCCGGGAACGGAAGGTGGTCCCAACAAACAGGGCTTCGATCTTTTTTACGGATACCTGGACCAGAAGCAGGCGCATAATTATTATCCAACACACTTATGGAGGAATGAGACCCGCGAAGACCTCGGCCAGTCCTGGTTTTCAGCACATCAGGTGTTGAAGGCCGATTCAACGAATCCGGTCAACTATGCGGGGTACAGCGGAAAGATCTATTCTCCGGACACCATGACGGGCGAAGCAGTGAAATACATCCGCTCACATACACGCAAACCCTTCTTCCTGTATCTGGCTTATACATTACCGCATCTTTCACTGCAGGTTCCGGATGAGTCGCTGAAACAATATGAAAATGTTTTTGAGGAAACCCCCTACACCGGCAGAAAAGGATACCTGCCGCATATTCGTCCACGCAGTGCTTATGCCGCGATGATCTCCAGGCTGGACATGTATGTGGGTTTGATCATGAAAACATTGCAGGAGGCGGGGTTGGATAAGAACACACTGGTGATATTCACGAGTGATAATGGCGCAACGGTACCCGGTACGGGTGGAGCGGATACAAAATTTTTTGAAAGCAACGGTAAGCTGCGCGGATATAAGGGCTCGTTGTATGAAGGCGGGATCCGCGAACCCTTTATCGCAAGATGGCCGGGCAAGATCCGCGCGGGCAGAACGAATGATAAAGTTTGCGCGGTGTGGGACCTCTTCGCTACATTCAATGCCATTGCAGGAAATAAAACCACCGCGGTCACCAACGGCGTTTCGTTGTTCCCTGAATTTTACGGTTTGCCTACACCACAACATGAATACCTGTACTGGGAAGTACACGATTATGAGAATGGCATTCAGGCCGTGCGATGGAACAACTGGAAGGCCGTGCGGAGTCAGGTACACAAGAATCCCGACGCGCCGGTCGAATTATATGATCTCGGAAAAGATCCGGGTGAACAGGAGAACGTGGCTGCAGCACATCCCGACATCATTGAAAAAATGAAAGCCTTCTTTAACCGGCGTAGCCGGGCTGTTGTGAAGGAGTGGAATTTTTAGCGCGGCGCATCCATTCTGCCAATCCGTAAAATGCCATCACCAGCAGGATCACGTAATACACACTCGTGAATACGAGGTGCTTTACGAAATAAAGCGGTATGGACGCGCAATTGGTGGCGATCCACCAGTACCAGGATTCCACTTTTTTCTTTGTCATCAGCCACATACCAGTGAAAGCCGTTGCGGATGCGAAGGCGTCGGCCCAGGGAATGGCGCCGGACCAGAAATTCTGTTTCAGATAGGTCAATGCGAAAAAGATCACAACATAAAAAGCAAGGAAGAAGGCCAGTTGATAGGTCCACCAGCGGCGATCTGAAAACACAACGTGCACGACCGGCTGGTGGCCTGCATCACGACGCGCCCAGAGATACCAGCCATAGAGACTCATTACTGTGTAATAGAAATTAACG
>JAKPSI010000064.1 GCA_029555415.1 Bacteroidota bacterium
TCATACTGATATTTTTATTAGCCATTTTGCTTAGATTTAAGGAGCTAAAAAGTAGCACCGTGGTCTAAGCAAACACACGCTAAAAACAGTATGGTTAGTCTTAAAAAAGAGGGGTCAGTTTGCCGCGATCAAGTGGGGTCAGTTTGCCGCGGTCGAAGGGGGTCAGTTTCACGCGGTCAAGTGGGGTCTGTTTAGGCGGAATTTCCATTTATTATTTACCGGTTAGAAAACGATTACCTGAAATAAACTAATATGTTTTTAGCATCCTTAGTGCAACCTTATATAAAATCTGCATTATATACCAAATGAACCTTGAAGAGGAGAAGCATTTATTACAACAGATTAAAACTGACCCTGAGAAGTTTGGGGTCCTTTTTGATGCCTGTTATCAACCTATTTTTAAATATATTTTAAGACGGGTTGCTGATTATGATATTTCAAGAGACATTGCGGCGGAATGTTTTCTTAAAGCCTTTTTGAATATTCAATCATTTACCTGGAAAGGCATTTCCCTTTCATCCTGGCTCTACCGGATTGCTACAAATGAAATCAATTACTATTTCCGTCAACATAAGCAATATACAAGTTCGCTTGAACAGCTTAAAAATCGTGGCGAGTTTGATATGATGGACAGCCCGGAATATGTCAACGAAAAACAATTACTTGAAAAAGAACTGGAACAGCATAATGAATTTAAACGGGTACAAAAGGGTTTGACACAACTGGATATCAAATACCAGGAAGTTCTTTCCCTCCGTTATTTTGAAAAAAAATCAATACTGGAAATTGCAGAAATACTGAATAAAAATGAAGGAACGGTTAAATCGCTATTATCCAGGGGTACCGGTAAACTAAGAAAATTAATTATGAATGCAACCTGAACAGGAAAATTACATTATAGTAATAAACCTCTACTATGGAAAATAAAAAATTTGAAGAACAGTTGGAAAATCTACAAACACCACAAGTGAACGACATCCGTCATCAGCAAAGTTTAAAAGTCAATTTGCTGAATGCCCGGAAATCTTCCCGTATTGGTATTGTGTTTATTACCCTTCCTTGTCTGTTCCTGTTTGGTGTATTTATGAAATATTTTCTGGGTGTTCAATTCCCTGTTTTCACTGCTTTGGAAGATGCTATGGCCAATCTGGATAAAACACCATTTTTGAAATGGATCTCCCCGGTATTATTAGTAGGGTTACCTTTGCTGGCTATTATCATTAACACACTTGCCATCACTCATTTTTACAGGGATAAGCAACGGAAAGAGTTATTAATAACAATAAAATACAGGTTATTGAATATTTCGATACTTATAATCAGTATTTGTATTGTGGCTATTTTTATTTTATTTGCTATTGGTGAATACATGCACCATGGCTGAAAATACAAGATGATTACTTGAGTATCCCCGGTTTTGAATTCTTTAAAAATGATAATTTTATCATTGAAATAAAGGATATATAAAAACCAACATAAACTCTTCATATGAAATAAAGAGCCAAAATGTTGAGAATTTTATTTGCAAGCCGCTAACATTGGTATTGCCAATAGTGGAGCTGGACATTGGAGCAATCAGCAGTGGTAATTATGCTGTACTGCGGTTTGGGGCTCGATGAATCCCGGCACTGTGGCCGGGACAGGCGCCGCCCGGCTTTAGTTCTTAATCTTGAACTTTATCAGAAAGCCAGGCAGCAGTTCCGGCGGACGGAATTCTAATTCCCCACCATCGGCAATACCTGCCCGTTAGCAGCAACCGTATGAACCGACAGTGCAACCATTGACGAGAGTAAAATTAGACACTGAATGACTGTCACCACTGCCGTTTTTCAATTTGACATCGGGCCAAATTTTTAACTTTGGTGCTTCTATTTTTTTAACAGTTGCGGGGGACAGTAATTCTTGTTTTCCGGGCTTTGTGAACAGCAGGGCGACAATTCACACGACAGCAACTAACGATTAGAATAAAATCATAAACTTGATAACAATGAAACGAGCCGTATTTTTAACTTTTGCATTTGTGGCAACTTTTTGTCTTGGGTTCTCATTTAAGACATTAACGACAACAACAAACGACAGCAATAAAATGAAACGAGTAACAGGTATTGGGGGCATTTTTTTCAAATGTAAAGACCCGAAAAAAGTAAAAGAATGGTATCAGACACATCTTGGATTAAACACAAACGAATATGGAAGCGTATTTGAGTGGTACCAAGGTGCTGACAGCACAAAAAAAGGATTTACACAATGGAGTCCGTTCAACGACAAGACTAAATACTTTGAACCTTCTACAAAAGAATTTATGATAAACTATCGAGTAGAGAATTTGGAACCACTTGTTGAAGAATTGAAAAAGGAAGGCGTAACCATTGTGGACAAAATTGAAACTGTTGAATATGGAAAATTTGTCCATATCCTTGACGTGGAAGGAAATAAAATTGAACTTTGGGAAGCTAACGACATTGAATTTGAAAAATTGGGCAAACAAATTGGTGCTGAAACCACAAAATAACCTACCAAAACGGCATGCTGTTAATAAGGGTATTGCTGCAAGCGGGACTTGAGATTGGAGCAATCGGCTTTATCATGCTATCAGCAGCAGTTTCGGCTCGACGAATAAAGCCAGGCAAAAGTTCTTAACTTCAAATTCAAATTAAAACCGGGCAGCAGTTCCGGGCGGAACCTTATAAAATATCCCACCTGCAGCAATACCTGTCCGTTGTAGGCAATGCCAAATGATAAAAGCATTTAGAATGAAATATATTTTTATTTATCTTCTTGTATTTAT
This sequence comes from Bacteroidota bacterium, assembly GCA_029555415.1. Classification (GTDB taxonomy): domain Bacteria; phylum Bacteroidota; class Bacteroidia; order Chitinophagales; family Chitinophagaceae; genus JAKPSI01. The sequence continues at coordinate 2,789 of JAKPSI010000064.1, forward strand.
TTGCAGTTTAATTTCTAGCCTTTGCTATGGACAAAATAAAATTAATTTGATATATAACATAACCGACATCAACAAACCTAGCAATGACACTTTTAACATAAAAAAAGTTAGTATTGTAAACCATTCAGACTCTATAATTATCATACTAAAAAACAGGAATAAAATTACCTTTCCCCCAGGTAAAATCTGGGGTTATCAGGATTCCCACAATACTATTTATCGCTATTTTGATGGTGATTTTTATTATGTTAGACAACTTGATACCATGATTATTTATTCGCGTGTAGGTGGTAAAAGCAATAAATATTATTTTAGCGAAGGGGGAAATGGAAAAATACTGAGTTTAGGTACGAAAAGTTTGAAAAAAGAATTTGCAAACAATGCTTGTCTTTTAAATAAGATTGCCAATGAATATAAATGGTATCAGGATTACTCAGCATACAACAAAAAGACAAAGTCTTACAGAATTGTAGAGTTTTTTAAATATTGCCTGGACAACATTCAAGTAGCCAGGAAGAAGAGCTAAAAAGGCACTTCCGCCAACAAGGTATTGGCAAAAGCGGGGCAGACTCAAGGGTAATCGGCAGCAACTCCTTAATCTGCATTAGTTGTAGGCTGACCGTTTCTTATTAATTTTTCTTTGTAATTTCAGCATCGCACACATTAAGGGCGACATTGATTGGGCAGACGTACAAAAAAACCCACCTTCGCCAATACCCCGACGTTAACTGCTCAGCCAGTCAAAATCCTCTGAAAACCTCAAAACAGACGGCAATGATGTTCCAGTCATATTTTGAATCGTTAATTCATAAACTTTACGCTTACTTTGAACATGAGAAATGAAAAATGAAAAAATATTTACTTCTCCATATATCTATATTACTGTTTTCAGCAAATTCCAAGTCGCAAACACTCACTTCAGAAAACCTGCATAAAGACTTCCAGGTACTGAAAAGTGTTTTATTGAATTATCACCCCGGGCTTTACAGGTTTCAGGACAGCCTGACCGTTGCCGGTAATTTTGCAAAACTTGAACAACAATTGACACGGGACCTGACGCTTGCTGAGGCTTATCTGATCTTTTCCAAATTCACAGCAAGTATTAAATGCGGACATACCTTTTGCAGCTTTTATAATCAAAGCGGTCAGACAAAAGACAGCCTTTTCAACAAAAGCGATAAAGTCCCTTTTACGTTTTTCCTGTTTGACAAAAGGATGTTTATTGAAAAAAATGTTTCAGAAAGTGATGCGTTAGTTCAGGGCACTGAAGTTCTAGAAATCAATAATATACCTGTCACTGCAATTATTGACACTTTAATACAATACATTAAGGGTGATGGCGGTAATAATTTAAAAAGACTGAATGATCTAAACCTTTCCGGCTTAGGCAAATTTGAAGCATTTGATATTTTTCATTCACTATTATTCCCACCCAAAAACAATCTGTATTCTTTAAAAATCAAACAACCCGGCACAACCGATCTTAAGGAAGCCAGTGTAAAAGCCATAAGCCGGAATGAACGTTTTGCATTAATGGAAAACAAGTATGGTAAACAGCCGGCGACTTTATACGATCTATGGAGTTTTAAGATCCTGAACAGTGAAACCGCCTATCTGAAAATAGGCACATTTGTAACCAATCAATTAACCATTGACTGGAAGAAATATATTACTAACGCTTTTGACGAACTGAACGAAAAGAATATCCAGAACTTAATCATTGACATCCGTGGTAATGAAGGAGGCGATGATGAAGTAAATCTTGTACTGGGGAATAAATTAGCGAAAAGGCAAATTGAATTTCCGGCATTCAGGGAGTTACTACGCTATGAAGATGTTTCCGATGAATATCGCCCCTATCTGAATACATGGGATAAAAGTTTCTATAACCGGAAAGGGCAATTAATAAAAAAAGAGAACGGGTTTTATACCTGGAAAAGAGACAGAGGGAACTCAATTATCAAGCAGAACAATAAAGCATTCCGTGGAAACACCTACCTGCTTGTTGACGCAGCCAATAGTTCAGCCACATTCTTCCTTACAGCAGGGTTACAACAAAACAAAATCGCGACAGTGATCGGCTCTGAAACTGGCGGGAACCGAAAAGGTACAAATGGCGGACAACTTTTCTTTTTACGGCTGCCTCATTCTAAAATAGAAATCGATATCCCGTTAATTGGTTACTATCCTTTAACAGAGCAACCTGACAAGGGCATAAAACCAGACATTGAAATTCCATTAACAATTTCAGATCTCTTATCCAACAAAGACAGGGTTTTGGAAAAAACACTGGAGCTAATTAAGAATAAGTAGCGGTACATCAGCCAGCAAGGGTATTCTTGATAGTCAGGCAGGACATAAAAACTGCCAGTCCCGTATAAGCGGGATTTTGCTGTGGTTCCGGGCTTGACGAATATTCATTTCCCTGCCCCACCCTCAATCCATACACATTCATTAACAGCATATTATGATCGTTTATCTGCCGGCCCTGCTCCCTTTGATTTCAGCTGAAATACCGAACTTTGTTACTGTAAATCTTCTGAAAACACATGCGGATTGAAATTTGCCGTAACTGACTATTCCAACTGCATTGTTTCACCTAAAAAAAGGAGGGTAAAACAATGAAAGTATTTTTTGTCACACTAATAATGATGGGCCTGGCCTTTTCCCCTCAGTTAGCAAAGGCTCAAAAAGGATCTTCCATCGTCATCCATGATAACACCAGTCAAACAAATGGCGGAGAAAATGCGACATCGAATCTCAGGAAAGAGATAACCTCCGCATTAAACCGCGAAAAACCCTGTACTGACCTGATGGACGACCAGGATATCCGCAATGTGCTGGAGAGTGAACGGGAAAAGAATTTACTTGAAGGCGGTGATCCGCAACAGGTATTAACAGATATCGGGAACCTGATGGGAGCCAGTTATGTAATGAGCGTTTCTGCTACCCCGGGAGCCGGCGGAACCAATACATATACGGTTTTTGTGATGGACCCGCAATCCGGAAAAACAATTGCCCGCCAAACGGGAACAGATGCCAAACAAATTGCAGATAATATCACCAGGCAGCTTGGGTCCAGTCTTTCGGATGACTGTAAACCGCATTGGGTGGGGGAAGTCAGGTATGATTACTCCTCGAATGAAACAAAAGTAACAAACGACGCAGGTGCCATGCATGCCAGTACGAGGAATACCAAACGAACCAAGACCGAAACTTATATTGCACAAAACAGCATTGTTGCCATGTTATTACCACCTAAACCCGGCAGCAATATTACTACCAGTAAAGCGATCGCAAGGGTCTGGATGAGATCGAAGATCATCTCAGAAAGGAAAGAGGAAACGGTCGGTGAAATTTATTGCCGCCTGAAAGGTGAAAACCCTGAATGGAAGGGCTACAACGCATCATACGCAGAAACCATAACGCAATTAGGCGGAGGCGCAGACAATCTTCCCGTCTCTATTTCATTGGATGATGAGGGTAACTACAGTATCGTTGTAAGTTCACCCGGCGGGGTGCTTATTGGCAAAGTCGAAACTAAAAGGTCAGAATCAGGTTGTGGCCCGGTAAATCCCCCTTCCATAGATGCGGTAAGTATGCCTGAACAAAAACTGGACAAATCAGGTTTCGATGTTACCGGGAAAACCGATGCAAAAAACCGTGACTCCCTCACTGGCTCCAAAACCATGCCTGACGGAAAAACGAAAATAACCTGGCATCTGAAACTGGTAAAACCGAAAAAGAAAAATTGAACAGCTTAACTGTTATTTGATCACATTCAAGCAGTTTAAAACCTGAAATATGATTCCGCTAATGGTGATAAGCGGCAGGCGGAAATGTAACACCCAACCTGCTCAAAGCCTTATTATTGCCTGCAAGTAAGCAGTTTGTGCTAAATTGAATCTTTTATATAAATATCAGCTTTGAAAACAATCTTTTCAGCTTCGCCATTCATGATACCACGCAGATCGCCCTCACGGATTATATGAATGCCTTCCACAGTCTGAAGTTCTCAGTGGAGAAAAACAGGGCTTATAATCCGGGTTCGGTAACAGTATTTTTCAAACTGAATAACAAGGCCTTTGCTGTGCTTCCGGGAAAAACTCTTGTGTTGTCCGCTTAAATTGCAGAAATTAACGGCTCGTTATCTCCGAAATAAGAAACCGAAAACATGGAAGTACATCATCACACACATGCTGACCAAGGGAAGAAAAACTGGAAATCCTATTTCTGGGAATTCCTCATGTTATTCCTTGCCGTTTTCTGTGGATTTTTAGCTGAATACCAGTTAGAACATATGATCGAAAGAGAAAGGGAAAAAGAACTGGCTGCCAGTTTTTATAATGAACTCAAGGGAGATTCACTATCCATCCGCACCACGATTGAAAACAGGAAACGGAAAGATGCAGCTTTCACCTTTTTGAAATCCTATTTCCGTGACAGCAGCATGTCCCAATGCTCCAAAGACTTCTCCATCAATTTCTTTTATGCTTTCGCGACGTACAGCCCATCCATCTTCGATCCCAATGATGCGGTCCTCGATCAGCTGAAGAGTTCGGGTTCCCTCCGTTATTTTAAAGACCACGATCTCCAGGAACTGACCGGCAGGTTATCCGTTGCCATCTCCAGGCTGAAAAGCAGGAATGAAATGGAATGGACCTATGTACACGAGATCATCAATCCCTTCTTCATCAAACACAATGATCAAAGCTGGACTGACAGGATCGACCGGGACAGCAGTGTTTTCACCGTTGTTGCATTGCAGCAGTATGAACGCTCAGCGGAACAGATCCCGTTCCATTTTCAGAATACAGATGCATTTGACAGGACTGAAGCCGTCAACATCATGGGGTTATACCAGCTTACTTTCAGGGGAACATTGCGTAAGCAATATCTCGACTATGAGGTGCTCAATGCACAATTACTGGAATTATTAAGAAAGGAATATAAATTGAAGTAAGTCCTCTTTTTAGTCATTGCCAGCGTATCACCATATCATAAGCAGGGCCAAAGCGCTTAATTTGCACCCTATGCAGAAGCTTCATTATGAGATCAAACTTTTAAAACCAGCAGTACTAAAGATTACAACTTTGCACAAAACGTTCATCCTCGCCTTATCTGTCGTTGTTATTTCCTGCCACGGGCAAATAAAACCCAGTACGCCGGAAAATTTCAATATTTCATCTAACGTACCGCCTGTTGTTCAAAGATCCGGGCCGGCTGCAAAGAACCCGGGCTTTGACAGCACATTAGTCAGTCAGTACATCCGGAGTATTTTTCAGGATTCAAAAGGCAATCTATGGTTCGGCACGATAGAAGAAGGTGTCGTGCGGTATGATACTAAAACCCTCACTTATTTCAGCACACCGGGTGGTACTAAAGCCACAACAGTTCATTCGATCACGGAAGATAACAAGGGCAATATCTGGCTGGGGACAGAGGATCAGGGCGTTTATAAATATGACGGAAAACAGTTCCGGAACTATAATGAAAAGAGTGGGCTGATCAGCACTTCGATAAGCAGGAAAAGTATGCTCGTTGACCGTTCCGGCAACTTATGGGTAGGCACTGAGAGCGGCGTTTTCCGGTATACTCCTTCAGCAGACAGCACGGAAGGCAAATGCTTTTCTGTATTCAGTCTCATTCCGCCGGTCATTGTGAAAGGCATCATGGAAGACAGGAATGGCAACATTTGGATCGCATCTTCCCGGGATGGTGTATTTCGTTATGACGGAAAAACAGTCACCGATTTGCGGGAAATTGAAGGGCTGGGCGACAACTATGCCGGCGGCATGGCAGAAGACAATTCCGGGAATATCTGGTTCACCATGAAAGAAGGCATTTGCAAGTATGACGGAAAGAACTTCACAAAGTATACTTCCAAAGATGGATTGGGCGGAACCGAATTCTGGGGAATATACATTGAAAAGTCGGGCATCATCTGGATCACAGCCAGAGGAAGTACAACCCGATTCGATCCGGCTATTGCTTTACCAAATGCTAAGGCATTCACAGTGTTTACGGATAAAGACGGAATTAACTGCTGCGTACAAAGTATGTTTCAGGACAGGTCGGGCAATATGTGGTGGGGAGCCGGACAGGGTCTCTACAGATTCAATGGCACCCGGTTCTACCAGGTAAAACAAAAAGGGCCCTGGCAGTAAAATCATCATAACATTTAAAATTGATAACCATGCGAAACTTAACCTTCTTCATGCACGTATCTCTCGACGGATTGATCTCCGGCCCCAGCGGTGAAATGAACTGGATCAAAGTGGACGAAGAGATCTTTGATTTTGTCGGAACCATGACCGCCCAGGCCGATACCGCGCTTTATGGACGGGTCACGTATGAAATGATGCAGGGCTACTGGCCGGAGGCCGGTAATAAACCCAATGCCTCTAAACATGATAAGGAACATTCCGCCTGGTACAATCAGGTATCAAAAATTGTACTGTCAAAAACACTGTCTCAGAATGGCCTGCACAACACGACGATTATTGCAGATAACCTGACTACAAAGATCAATGCTATCAAGGCAAAGGAAGGGAGCAATATCCTGATCTTCGGGAGTCCCCGGGCCTCTATATCCTTACTGAACGAAGGACTGATCGATGAATTCTGGCTCTTTGTGAATCCGGTCATTTTAGGCAAGGGCATACCGCTGTTCAAGGGTGTTAGCGGAACAACCAAACTGAAGCTGATCGGATCAAGGACTTTCGGCTGTGGTGTGATTGCAATTCACTATGGAAAATCGTAAACCATTTGACCACAGACCGGGCAGTGAAAATGCGCAACATTTTGTATCAAATCATACTGAACCTTCACAACTATAACAAAGAAAAATGAAAGTAACCCTTTCTTCAGCTTTGCTCCTGGCGCTGTGTTTTTTTGCAGGACAACTACAAGCCCAGAACATTGATAAGATCAGCATGTCCTCAGGCGGACCACTGAAACCCCTGCAGGCCATCATGGACATCCGCCATTATACCATCGCGCTGGATGTGGACATTGACAAAAAGGCGATCAATGGTTATACAGAGATCGAACTAAATCTGGCGTCGCCCACAGATTCATTATTGTTTGACTTCACGCATATGCTGAAAGTGAGTAAAATAAGCGTTGACAATAAAGAATTTCCTTTTTTGATCAAAGGCGATCAGATCTTTATCACGAACGGATCCGTTTTTGCAGCCACAAAACACTCGGTAAAGATCTATTATGGTGGAAATCCGCCGACCCCGGTTATCCCGCCATGGGAAAGTGGTTTCACCTGGACCAAAGACAGAAGTGGTAACCCATTCGTGAACATCACCTGCCAGGGTGACGGCGGCAAAACCTATTTCCCCTGCAAGGACCATCCCAGTGATGAACCCAATGAAGGGGTCGATCTCATCATCACGATTCCCAATGGCTTGTCAGTTGCTGGTCCTGGCCTCCTTCAATCCGTGAAGCCGGTTAAGAAGGGCAAATCGGCCTGGCACTGGAAAACGAATTATACCATCAGCAACTATTGCGTGGTCTTTGATATCGGTAAGTATAAAGTTTACAACCGTAATTACACGACCTGCGAAGGAAATATCGTTCCCATCCAGCTCTACATCCTTGAACGGGATACGGCTAAAGCCCAATACCTGCTTGATATCAAAGAAAGAGACGCGCATATCCTGGAGAAATATTTCGGGGAATATCCCTGGGTAAAGGAAAAGATCGGCATTGCCGAAGTACCCAACTCGGGCATGGAACATCAGACGATGATCACATTCAGTGACAGCCTGGATTTCTATCACTATCCCGGTAACCTGGATTTCGCCGATGTATATTATCATGAATTCGCGCATGAATGGTGGGCGAATAAGATCACCAATAAGGACTGGTCACACATGTGGGTCCAGGAAGGCATCGCAACTTATGGTAGCGCACTGGCCATGCGGGAGATCGGCGGAGAAGCTGCGTATGATTCAACGATGCTCGGTAACCGTTTTGCGGTTTCTTCCTACGGGAATCAACAACCCATGGTGTCGCATGAAGGATCCACCGTAAAAGAAGTTTATAATCCCGATATTTATTGCAAAGGCGCCATGCTGATGCATACGTTGCGGTATGTGCTGGGCGACAGCCTCTTCTTCCCCACCCTGAAGCGGTTCATTACGAATGTGAAATATCCATACGATCAGTTCTTTACATCAGACGATGTGGAACAGTTCTTCATCCGGGAAACAGGGAAAGACCTGAAGCCAATATTTGATTTCTATTGCAAGGCTATCACAGAGATCGGGATCGATGTATACCAATACGACCCAGGGACTTATTATATTGCGGTCAGCAATCCACCGGCCGGTTCGTTGCCGCTGGATATCGTCACCGACAAGGGGATCATCCATACAACGATGAACGCCACCAGGGACAAGCCGTTTTGGTTCAGGAGTAAAACAACACCGGCCATTGACCCGAGGGGTTGGTACCTCAGAAAAGTGACCTTCCATTAATAAACGACCAAACATAAAAATCAATAGCATGGCCAAAGAAATGATCTTAGAAAAGTCGATCGTCATCAGCAAACCCGTTCAGGAAGTATATGATTTCCTGAAGATCACCCGCAACCAGGAAACATTCAGCGTCTGGAACATGAAGGACCCCAACAAGGCGACCACAGCAACCGGTACCGATGGAACGGAAGGTTTCCTGTATGCCTGGGACAGCAAGAATAAAAGTGTTGGCGCCGGCAGTCAGCGGATCACGCGAATGGTGGAAGGTCAGCGGATCGATTACGCGCTGGTCTTTGAAAGACCCATGAAGAATACGGGTACCTCCTCCTTCATCCTGGAAGCTGCGGGGGCGGGTCAAACCCGGGTGACCTGGGATTTCAGGGGGCCGACCAAATTCCCCATGAGTCTGTTCGCCGGACTGATCAAAAAAATGCTGGGTAAGGACATCGTGCAGAGTCTGGAAAACCTGAAAAAGAATCTGGAATCATAAATTCAGTCTTTATGAAATGGTTTGCTTTCCTCCTCCTGCTGGCTGCACTGAGCGGCCCTTCCCGGCTGCATGCGCAGACATATTCTGATTCACTCCATATCTACGAAACCCGGTCGGGCTTGAAGTTCACGCTCAACAAAAAGGTCCTGACCATGCCGGAATTAATGAACACGCTGCGTGATCACCAGCCGGCGTATGACGAGATGAGATTAGCGAAGCGCAATAAGATCTCGGTGGTAACGGGTTTCATCGGTGGCTTTCTGATCGGATGGCCGTTGGGTAGTCTGATCGCGGGAGAAAAACCGAAATGGATTATGGCAGGTATCGGAGCCGGGATCATTGGCATTACGTTTCCGCTGGACAAAGCTTACAGAAAACACGCCAAAAAAGCGGTAGAGCTGTACAATGCTCATCTGTAGTGAAAGTTCGGGGAAACATCCTGACAAACCGTGCACCGCTCTTTCAATAAATTTCCCTGAAATGTTTTCTAACAAAGTATCTTTAATTACACCAGCATTAACCCTGCTATTTTACCATGGAAGTACATCACCACACACACGCAGGTCACGGAAAGAAAAGCTGGAAAGCCTATTTCTGGGAATTTTTGATGTTGTTCCTGGCCGTTTTCTGCGGCTTTTTTGCAGAATACCAGCTGGAACATAAGATAGACAGGGACAAAGAGCAGGAATATATCCATTCCATGATCGAAGACGCCAGAACAGATACCGCAAACATCCACCGGGCGATCGACTTCAATGTAGCCCGTGTATATAAACTAGACTCCTTAGCCATGGTCTGTTTCAATTATGGCTTATCTGAAAAGGATGATCCCATACTTAACAAGTTGTACCGTTCCTGCCTACGTCATCCGGATTTTGTAAGTCCGACAGAAAGGACCATGACCCAGTTGAAAAACTCAGGTGGTATGCGCTTGTTGCGAAATAAGACCGCCGCAGACAGTATCCTGGGCTATGACGACTTCGCTAAAAAACTGATCGACCAGCAGGGATGGTGCGAGGAAATGCTCCGGAAACTGGTGGACCAGTGCATGCCGATCTTCAATTTTAAATATTCATCCAGCCTGGATCCCGTTACTTTAAAGATCAGCATACCTGCATCATACGATTCCGCAAGACTGATCAAAAATGATAAAGCTTTACTGATCGAATTAGGGAACCGTGCGATCATGTATAAAAATGTGGTGCTCTTTTACCTCCTTTTATTACATGAAGGAGAGAAGCATGCAGTGAATCTGATGCAGACCTTACGCGAGACTTATCATATAAAGGTCAGTGAATAAAAGGGCGGTAAAACAAGTCGTCCGTTATCACCGGAATTGATCTGTCGCTTAAATTTGTCCCGTATGAAATACATTTTTTTTGCCATCCTGCTCATACTCATCGCCTGCGGATCGGCCCCCAAAAAGATCGAAAAAGAACCTGTGCCGCCGCGCAAAGCTGCCATTGCGCAAAAGATCGTGATGGAGATCTATACCCTGCATTTCAGTCTGGAAACACCGCCCGGCCATCCTGCAATGATCGAGGAATACACAATCCGTGGTGTTAACGGGGAGAAAAAGGACACGATCACCAGGACCTTCTTTTATGAACATGACCGCCTGGTAAAACAGACCGACGATGAATTCGGTAGCCTGCAAACTTATCTCATGCAATATGACACCCTGGGTCGTCCCATCCTGGTCGGATCCTGGTACAAAGACTCGATCCAGTATCTGACGAATAGTCTTGCCGATGTGATCCGGATCCACTCGATAGGCGATAAGACCGATGACTACAACCGCTATTATTTTTTTGGCAAATCGGACAGCCTGCTGATCGAATCCCTCGATGGACCTGAAATGTGCTATTTCAAAGAAGTAAAAGATACGATGCTGGTCACAAGAGCATGGCATGATTTCCAGGGCAGGATCATGTCACTCAAACTGGAAGCCTACGATAAGAACAACCGCCTGGTGGGTATCACTTTTTATGATAATAATGGGAACGAAGACCGCAAGATCCTGTTCACTTATGATGAGCATGGGAATCAGTTATCCCGTTTGGAAAGGGACCGTGACAATATTATTGGGGGCAACAGCGGATTTACCGCCATCAGCAAGCCTGCCGATCATCTTTCCGTATATGAATACGATGACCGTGGCAACTGGATACGGTGTACCGAAAAGACCGCGGATGGCATGTACACATCAGTGACCACCAGAAAGATCACGTATCAGCAATAGCTATTTCAAACAACTGAGTATTTTTGTCAACCCCTGGTCATGAACGACCGGTCAACCTTCATTATGAAATATCTTCTCATCACATTTACGCTATTATCCATTTGCACTTCCTTACACGCCCAAAAACCCCTTCCAGACTCTGTAGCAAAGTCCAATGCGGAAAAGCAGGCTTTGACCATGGCCAATTATCTGCTGGCCAAGGACTATAAACATTTCACCGCCTTCACTTACCCTGCCATCGTAAAAATGGCCGGCGGCGCGGATCAAATGGCGCAGTTCATGGAAAAGAGCATCAACGATATGGCGAAAGAAGGATTCACATTTTCCAATGTCGAGGTCAGGGATTATTCCCGGATCATCCATACGGAAAAACAGCTGCAATGCACCCTGACAGAAGTGATCGAACTGAAGAACCCGGATGGCAAACTCATCCAGAAGTCCACCCTGATCGGCATCTCCGGCGACAAAGGTGCCAATTGGACCTTCATCGACACCCATGGCGCTCCCCTGAAAAAATTACAACAAACCCTGAAGGAGCTGAGCAACGAACTAGTGATACCGGCCATGGAAAAACCGGTATTGATCGCGAATTAAGTGCTGCTACTGTATTAATTTTATCGTCAGCACTTAACTTTTCACACCCATCTTATGCGGTTCCTCCTTCTTGCCTTATCCTTCATCTTTGTAATGAATCCTGTTTTGGGTCAGGAGAAATCCGCCAAACTGAAGATCGCCCATCTCTCCGGCGACTTCTACATCTATACCACTTACAATACGTACGAGAACAGTCAGGTGCCCGCCAACGGAATGTACCTTGTCACGGATCAGGGTGTTGCTTTATTCGATACACCGTGGGACAGTACACAGTTCCAGCCGCTGCTGGACAGTATCAAAACGAAGCATGGAAGATCTGTCGTGTTATGTTTTGCTACGCACTGGCATACGGATAAAACGGCCGGACTGGAATACTACCGGCAACTGGGCATCCCTACCTACACCACGACCATGACGGATTCACTCAGCAAACTGAACGGGAAGAAAAGGGCGGAATTCCTGATGACGAAGGATACGGTCTTTCATCTCGGCCATTATACTTTTGAAACCTATTACCCCGGGGAAGGACATACAGCCGACAATATCGTGATCTGGTTCAGCAGGGAGAAGATCCTCTATGGTGGCTGTCTGATCAAAGGCGCGGATGATGAAACGCTGGGCTACCTGGGCGATGCGAATGAAAAAGCGTACGCGACCACCTTAAAAAATGTCCGCAACAGATTCAAAGACCCGAAAGTCATTGTGATCGCACACAGCGACTGGCACAATATCAATTCCCTGAAGCATTCCATTGAAATGGCAGAGGCCCTGAAAAAAGAAGAGCAGCACTGAATAGTGAAGTCTTTAATTAATTAAGCGAAGCTGACCATGGCCATCCGTAGACAACTCACTTTATTCGTTCCTCAAAAAGAAGCGGAACTGATCGAGGCGATCCGCCTGCGATTCAATCCGCTTCAATATGATCTGATCAAATGCCACGTGACCCTGTGCCGGGAACATGAACTGACGGACCTGACACAGATCATTGAAAACATAAGACTATCGCCGCTCCGAAGCATTCGGTTGGGGTTCGGCAAGCCGGTACGTTTTGCCAATGGCAAGGGTGTGCTTTTACCAGCTGTATCCGGGCTTTCAGCATTCCGGCAATTGCGGGAACTGATACTAAAAGGCGTCGTTAAAGATCCTGGCGAGCAGGAACCGCATATCACACTCATGCATCCGAGGAATGCTTCCTGTATGGATGCTGATTTCGCCTTCATCGAAAAAGCGGAGTTACCCCAAACGATCTCTTTCAGTAACATCAGCCTGATCGAACAGTCAGATAGTGACCCATGGAAACTATTGCAATCATTTGATCTGGCAGCAGATATGTAACCACTTCTTTCCGGCCTCCCCCTTCCTTAAAATAATTTCAGAAATATTTTGCGAAACCAAATAGTTGCATATATATTTGCAACCAGAAGGTAGCAAATCAAAAATTATGGAAACCAGAAGAGATGTATTTCAGGCCATTGCCGATCCGACCCGGAGAGCGATCATCATCCTGCTCGCCACCCAGGCCATGACGCCCAATGCGCTGGCCGAACATTTTCAAACCAGTCGCCAGGCCGTATCCAAACACCTGCGTATCCTGACGGAATGCCATCTGGCCAAACCCGAACAAAAGGGCCGTGAAATATTCTACACACTTGAAGCGGAAAAAATGAAAGAGATCGATAAATGGCTGACGCAATTCCGGAAGATCTGGGAGACCCGTTTCAGCCAATTGGACAACGTATTAGCAAACCTGAAAAAACAAAAAAAATGAGCAGCCTCTTCAATGACTTCATCGTCGACAAAGCCACCCAAACCGTCACCATCAACCGGGAATTCGACGCCGAATTGTCGCTGGTATGGGATGCATTCACCAAACAGGAGATCCTGGACCAGTGGTGGGCACCCAAACCCTGGATCTCCCGCACCAAACACATGAATTTTGAAGCGGGCGGAAAAAGATTCTACGCCATGGTGAGTCCGGAAGGGCAGGAACACTGGTCGCTCCAGCAATACCTGGAGATCAGACCCATCACGTTCTTCAAAATGCTCAATGCCTTCGCCGATGCGAATGAGAACCCGCAATTGCCTGGTTCTGAATGGAGCCTGCATTTCAGCGAAGCGGATGGCAAGACCAGACTCAGTGTGGTGATCTGGAATGAATCTCTCGAACGCATGGAAAAAATGATCGAAATGGGCTTCCAGGGCGGATTTACGATGACCCTTGCCTACCTGAAGGAATTGCTGGTCACTTTGTCAAAACGTTCCTGAACCAGACCTTACGTGAACAGATAACCTCAAAAGAAATGGTTGAAATTTTCAAAACGAACGTGCAGAAAAAAACAGAAAGCAAAAAGTTGATCCGGCTTTTGTCGGACACCTATCCCGCCTGCCGGATCAACTTCGACCTGTCGGACCGCGATAAAGTATTGCGGGTGGAAGGTGAATATATCACCTCATCGGAGATCATGGTCCTGCTGCAGGACCATGGTTTCCATTGTGAAGTCCTGGATTAACCAACTATACTTAACTTTCGGATATGACCGTCAAAGACCAGATCAAAAACTACATCGCCTCCCTTCCCGAGGCCAAGGCTTCAGAAATGCAGTCGCTGCACAAACTTGTACTGAAGATCGCTCCCAAAAGCAAACTCTGGTTCGAGGACGGCAAAGATGCATCGGGCAAGACCGTCAGTAACCCCAATATCGGTTACGGCACTTACACGATACAATATGCGAATGGGAAAACGAAAGAGTTCTTCCGTGTCGGCATTAGCGCGAACACAAGCGGCATCTCGGTCTATATCATGGGACTGGAAGACAAATCTTTCCTCAGCAAAACTTATGGCAAAAAGATCGGGAAAGCGAGTGTGACGGGATATTGCATTAAATTTAAATCGGTGGAGGATGTTGATTTGGCGGTCCTGAAAGAAGTTATTGCATATCGGTTGGGGTTGTAATGAAAAATAGCTGCTGGCTACTGGCTGCTGGCTGCAGGTTGATCCCGTTAAAATGGAGCTTCCAGGCAAAACACGAAAACAATTAAACCATCAAGCAATCAAACAATCTGGCGATAAAGTCATGAAACTGGACATCTACGTGAACTACCCCGGCCTTTGCGAAAAAGCATTCCGGTTCTATGAGCAACTGCTCGGCGGGAAGATCACCATGATGTATCCGCATCCTCAGCTACCGCCCGATTTTCCGCAGAACTGGAAAAATCCCATTATGCATGCGGTCATTGAGATCGGCGGAACATTACTCAGAGGTGCTGATGTACCCAACGCAGAACCCATGCGCAGTGCCTATCTCAC
Organism: Bacteroidota bacterium; assembly: GCA_029555415.1. Taxonomy (GTDB): domain Bacteria; phylum Bacteroidota; class Bacteroidia; order Chitinophagales; family Chitinophagaceae; genus JAKPSI01. The sequence continues at coordinate 17,914 of JAKPSI010000064.1, forward strand.
GCTCAGGCCCGATACAGAGGAAGAAGCTGAACGGATCTATGCTGAACTTTCAACGGACGGGGAAGTGTTCATGAAAATGGAAAAAACATTCTTCGCTAACCGGTTTGCGATGCTGCGGGACAGGTTTGGGACTTCGTGGATGATCCTGCAGGGAGCGTAAAAGCAACAAGCCAAGAGTTTTGAGCTATGAGCTTCGAGCCAGTAAAGATTCACCGCTATTCTGCACCTACAGAAATACAAATCCATTACAATGAAATCAAAACATCATATAACATTCCTTTTTATTACAATTTTTTCGTTTGACCAAACATACGCGCAAAGAGCAACCCGTGCAGAAATAGACTCTTTAATGTGCCCATCAGGACACGCTTCTGTCGGCCAGCCCTATATGGAATTCAAAATAGAGAATGAAACATCATCAATAGACAATCAAGCCCTGAAGGGTAAAATAGTATTTATCAATTTCTGGTTTGAAGGCTGTCATCCTTGTCTGGCCGAAATGGAAGCACTCAATGAACTCTATAAAAAGATGTCCGGCAATAAGGATTTTCTTTTTATCTCCCTGACCTGGGATAATGCTGATGCGATCAAAAGGGTCAAGGATAAATTCGGATTAGCATTTGATGCCTTTTCCGCTTCCCGCGCAGAATGCCAGCGGCTTAATTTCGGTTGCGGCTACCCGACCAGCATTATTCTGGATAAGTCAGGGATTGTCAGGTACAGGCACAGCGGAGGCTCGATTAAACCCAAAGAAGCAAATGAATTCGTCGAAAAAACTTTGTTTCAGGAAATTCAAAGTCTGTTTTAACTGATGCAGGCGGGCTCAGATCAAAACTGAGTCACGAAGCAAGGTTCCTCGCATCGCTCGGAATGACAGGTCAGCAGCAATATATAAAGGAGTAAGACTTCTCGCTACGCTCGAAGTGCAAAAGGCCCTCCTCAATCCGCCATTTCGAGCGCAGCGAGAAATCTTACTCACCTACTCCCACACAAGTACTGTCATTCCGAGCACAGCGAGGAACCTGAAAACAAGTATTTTTTGTGAGATTGAATTATGAAGAAATGGGCTAAATTGAATCATTGTTCAAATGATTTTCAGAACACCTATTGAGGCCGAAAACCGAGCCAGATGAAGTATCAAAGCCTATTAATATTTCTTTTGACCACGTTCCCCTTCTTAGGCTTTGGACAAAACAAAGACACCATCTCATTATCATCACTATTCAGCGATTTTCCCATCGATTCCTCTTTTAATCACATAAGCCAATTTTGTGAAACACATCACTTCAACAAGCGGGCAAGCATATATGATGAATTGAAATCGGACTATTTTAGCCAAATACTGAATGATACATCTACATATTTCAAATCAAGCAATTCAAGATTCGAGTTTTATTTTTCAATCAAGCATCCTATAAAAGACACGATCCTGCAAGAAGCACTTGTTATAAACAGATACTTAACTTATCAGGAATCAAATGAATACAATGCTGAGAAGCAATTTGATAAGATGATCAAAGTTTTTAGCAACGCTTATCCTCACTCAAAAAAGATTGTTCTCATTTCAGAACATGGTAAAGAAGGAACTCTGGTTGAATTTTACACCAAAAAATATTCAAAAACTCCAGTACTCATTATTGAATTGAGTAACAAATTCGGAAACCTTCCTTTTAAAAGCCGCGTGATCGTGATTTCATATATTAGAGCATACCCGAAAGACTAACTGATCAATTATGAATAAATTCCAGCTCTTCCTTTTTTCTTTAATGCTAACTGCTCAATTTGTATCCGCCCAGGACCCTTTGTCCAAAACAGTCATCTTAGAAAAAATTAAAACAATTAAAACCTGCAAGCCTGTAGCGAAAAGAGTATTAGCTACCGACACGGTATGCTTCATCGCCACATGCCCTGATAACCCCAAAAACTACTACTTCGAATTTTATAAACTGGGGAAAAGCAACGACGGAGGACAACAAAGGATCATCTGTCAATTCTACTTCTTCAATGACCAGTTGATCTTCATTGAACAAGGGATGCGAAAGAAAAAACGCTTTTCGGATTACTACCTGGACCAGGGAAAGATTTTCACATCTGACCTGGATAAAGCACTACCTGTATTAACACAGGAAATCATAGATACACTTAAGGCGCAACTTTTATCATACCGAAATACCCTTTCTAAATAAAGTTCTCATTGATCACGAAGCAAGGTCCCTTGCATAGCATCTTCCCTCATCACGCCTAACCCAAAACCCAAAACTCATAACCCATAACCAAAAAAAAGAGGGCTCCTTTTACAGAACCCTCCTCTCTTTCTAGCCTATATACCCTTATAGTGCTTTCATTGCTTCGATCCGCTCCCAGTGCAGCTGAATGGCCGTATTCGCGAGGCCGAGGAATTCAGTGCCTTTCTCAGGATTGTTGCTCTTGATCGTCGTGAAGCGGTTCTCATGATACAGGAACTCTTCAACCGGAACAGAAGGCGGTTTGCAGTCGAGTGTAAACCTTTGTCCTTTTTCTTTGAGCGGATTGTAACGGAAGATCGGCCAGTAACCTGTCTTCACCGCCAGACTCTGCTGCTCTAATCCATGGCACATGTCGTAACCGTGAGCGATACAGTGACTGTACGCGATGATGATGGAAGGTCCGGGATAAGCTTCCGCTTCCAGGATGGTCTTCAGGGCGTGTACATCATTGGCACCCATCGCGATCTGTGCTACGTAAGCGCTGCCATGGGCAACTGCCTGCATCGCCAGGTCCTTCTTACCGGTCGTTTTACCATTCACCGCGAATTTGGCGCTGGCTCCGATCGGAGATGCTTTTGATTTTTGTCCGCCCGTATTACTGTACACCTCTGTATCCATCACCAGAATGTTGACATTCTCACCGGTGCTGAGCACGTGGTCAAGACCGCTGAAGCCGATATCATATGCCCAGCCGTCACCACCCACGATCCAAACGGATTTCTTCTCCAGGAATTCAGCGATCTGATACAACCTGTAAGATTCATTCGTGCGGATCTCGCGGAGGCGTTTCTTCAGTTCATTTACATTCTTGCGTTGTTTGGTCACTTCGGCTTCATCCACTTCCGCGTTCAGCAGCAGTGCATCCGCCAGTTCAGCTCCCACTTCTTCGCGCATGCTCATCAGCAGGCGCAGGGCCATATCGCGTTTCTTGTCGGTAGCGAGTTTGATACCAAGACCGAATTCCGCGTTGTCCTCGAAGAGTGAGTTGGCCCATGCCGGTCCGTGACCTTCATGATCCGTGGTCCACGGTGTAGTCGGCAGGTTTGCACCGAAGATGGAAGAGCAACCCGTAGCGTTGGCCACGATCATACGATCGCCGAACAGCTGGGTCAGCAGTTTCAGGTACGGTGTTTCACCGCAACCACTGCAGGCGCCGGAGAATTCGAACAGAGGTTCGAGCAGCTGAGAACCTTTCACTGTTGCTTTGTTCACGCGGCTGCGGTCGATATCAGGCAGTTCCAGGAAGTAATCCCAGTTCTTCTTTTCTGTTTCTTTCAGCGGCAGCACATCTTTCATGTCGATGGCTTTGTGACCCGCTTCAGTTTTACTTTCGATCGGGCAAACTTCCGTACATAGTTTGCAACCGGTACAGTCTTCAACAGCGACCTGCAGCGTGTACGCTTCTTTATCCTTGATGAATTCCTTACCGATCGGATCGGTGAATTTGAAGAAGGAAGGCGCATCTGCCAGCCAGTCGCGGTCGTATACTTTTACGCGGATCGCAGCGTGAGGACAAACGAAATAACATTTACCGCACTGAGAGCAGAGTTCAGGATCCCATACAGGCACCTGTTCCGCGATATTGCGTTTTTCCCATTTAGTGGTACCCATCGGATACACACCATCAACAGGGAATGCGCTCACCGGCAGTTCATCCCCTTCGCCGGCGATGATGCGGGCCAGTACATTCTGTACGAAGTCAGGCGCGTTACCGGAGATAGCGGGTTCGATCTCACGATCACCTACGATGAAGTTGGTGTAATCCACTTTATGCAGGTTCTCAAGGGTCTGATCCACGGCGCGGTAGTTCTTCTGCACCACTTCTTCCCCTTTACGTCCGTATGTTTTCTTGATCGCGCTCTTGATATACTGAATAGCGAGGTCGCGGGCCATTACATTACTGATCGCGAAGAAGCAGGTCTGCAGGATACCGTTGATGCGGGAACCCATGCCGGTTTCTTTTGCCACTTTGGAGGCATTGATCACATAGAACTTGAGTTCTTTGTGGATGATCTCATCCTGGATCTTCTTCGGCAGCTGATCCCATACTTCCTCCTGCGCATAAGGTGTATTGAGCAGGAAGGTGGCACCTTTCTCCGCGTCTTTCAATACGTCATATTTCTTGAGATAGTTGAAGTGGTGACAAGCGATGAAGTTGGCCGAATTCACCAGGTATGTGGAGCGGATCGGATGATCGCTGAAACGCAGGTGGGAAACGGTCAGGGAGCCTGATTTTTTGGAGTCGTACACGAAATAACCCTGTACGAAATTATCGGTCACTTCACCGATGATCTTGATCGTATTCTTGTTCGCACTTACGGTACCATCCGCACCCAGACCGAAGAACAGGCCACGGAACAGGTGTTGCTGTTCGAGTGAGAAGTTCTTATCATAATCAAGACTGGTATGTGTTACATCATCTTCGATACCGATAGTGAAACTGTTCTTGGGTTCGGCTTTCAGCAGTTCATCGTAGATGGCTTTCACCATACCGGCGTTGAATTCTTTGGAAGCGAGACCATAACGGCCACCGATCACTTTGGGTGCAACACCCTGCCATGCGGTGTGGATCGCGCTGATCACGTCCATATATAATGGTTCGCCGATCGCACCGGGTTCTTTACAACGGTCGAGTACCGCGATATTCTTCACGGTAGCAGGTAAAGCACCCAGGAAATGTTTCACGGAGAAAGGACGGAACAGGTGAACATTCAGATAACCCACTTTCTCATCGCGCGCGTTGAGGTAGTCGGTCACTTCATGTACAGGACCCACGCCGGAACCCATGATGATGATCACGCGTTCAGCCTGCGGGTGTCCGTAGTACTGGAACAATTTATACTGACGACCGGTCATGGCTGCGAATTCATTCATCGCATTGGTCACGATATCCGGTACGTTCTGATAATAAGTATTACCGGCTTCACGGCTCTGGAAGAACACATCGGGGTTCTGTGCGGTACCGCGAACCATGGGATGTTCGGGGTTCATGGCACGACGGCGGTGTTTGCTCACTTCTTCTTCATCGATCATGGAGCGTATCTCATCGTCTGACAGTACTTCCACTTTCGCCAGTTCATGTGATGTGCGGAAACCATCGAAGATGTTCAGGAACGGGATCCTTGCTTTGAGCGTGGAAGAGGTGGCGATGAGCGCCATGTCATGTGCTTCCTGCGGATTGTTACCGAAGAGCATGGACCAACCGGTAGAGCGGGTTGCCATTACATCACTGTGATCTCCGAAGATGGAGAGGGCGTGTGTGGCAAGTGCGCGTGCCGCGATATGAAAAACGGCGGGTGTCAGTTCCCCTGCGATCTTGTACATGTTGGGGATCATCAGTAACAATCCCTGAGAACAGGTAAAGGTGGATGCGAGCGCACCACCCTGCAATGCACCGTGAATGGCACCAGCTGCACCGGCTTCACTTTGCATTTCGATCACTTTGGGGACTTCCCCGTAAATATTTTTGATGTCATTACTGCTCCATTCATCTGCCCATTCTCCCATGGCGGAAGAAGGTGTGATCGGGTAAATGGCGCAAACCTCGCTGGTCTTGTAGGCAACGTACGCCGCAGCTTCGTTCCCATCCATGATCGCGTTGGTCACTTCTTTTTGCCCCTCGGTTTTACCCGGAGCGGCTTGTTTGGTAATTGTTTCCATATAAAAGATTTATAGGCTGAAAGAATAAGCCACTAAAGTACCCCCACCCCCAAACGTGCAGGATGACTTTAGTCAACGAAGGACTTGATTTACATAGGGGTAAACCAAAAAGCCCTGAGCTGAAACTCAGGGCTTTATAAAAATATGGCGTGATGGATATCAGGCAATAGCGCCCAGGACCATGCCCTTGATGGCATCGATGGGGATCCTTTCCTGGAGCATGCTGTCGCGGTGACGCACCGTGACCGTATTATCTTCCTTGGTCTGATGATCGACCGTAATGCAGAACGGCGTACCGATCGCATCCATCCGGCGGTAGCGTTTACCGATCGCGTCCTTCTCTTCATAGAAGCAGCGGAATGACTTTTTACAATCATCCATGATCCCCCGTGCGATCTCCGGCAGACCATCTTTTTTCGTCAGCGGGAACACCGCCATTTTGATGGGGGCCAGTTTGGCGGGGAATTTCAGGACCACGCGACTGTCAGGTTTCTCCGGCGTACTCAGGTCTTCTTCGGTGTACGCGTTGCTCATGATGAGCAGGAACATCCGGTCCAGACCGATCGATGTTTCGATCACATACGGAATATAATTCTGGTTGATCTCTGTATCGAAGTACTGTTGTTTCTTCTTACTGAATTCCTGGTGGTTCTTCAGGTCGAAGTCGGTACGTGAGTGGATCCCTTCCACTTCCTTGAAACCTATGGGGAATTCGAATTCGATATCGCAGGCCGCATCGGCGTAGTGCGCCAGTTTGATGTGGTCATGGAAACGGTACTTATCGGCCGGCAAACCCAGGCTGAGATGCCATTTCAGGCGTTCGGCCTTCCAGTATTCATACCATTCTTTCTGTGTGCCGGGGCGGATGAAGAACTGCATTTCCATCTGTTCGAATTCCCGCATGCGGAAAATGAATTGTCTGGCGACGATCTCATTCCGGAACGCTTTACCGATCTGCGCGATACCGAACGGAATTTTCATGCGGCCCGTCTTCTGCACATTCAGGAAGTTCACGAAAATACCCTGCGCGGTTTCGGGGCGCAGGTACACTTTATTGTCTTCACCCTCACCGGACACGGATCCGAATTCGGTGGAGAACATGAGATTGAACTGACGCACATCGGTCCAGTTACAGGTACCGCTGACAGCGCATTTCATCTTGTTATCGTCGATGAGTTGTTTGAGTCCCGCGAAATCATCCTTGGCCAGCAACGCGTCCATGGATGCGAGCACAGCATCCGCTTTCGCAGCATCACCCGCGTTGCGGACATCTTCCGCAAAACCTTCGATCAGGTGATCGACACGGTAGCGTTTCTTGCTGTCCTTGTTATCGATCATCGGATCGTTGAAATTATCCACGTGACCGCTGGCCTTCCAGGTGGTCGGGTGCATGAAGATCGCGGCGTCGATACCTACGATATTATCGTGGAACTGGGTCATGCTGTTCCACCAGTAATCTTTGATATTCTTCTTGAGTTCGGAGCCCATCTGGCCATAGTCGTACACGGCCTGGAGACCATCATAGATCTCGCTGCTGGGGAAAATGAAGCCATACTCCTTACAATGGGAGATGATAGCCTGGAATTTATTGCTGTCGGTTGCCATAGGGCGCAAAAATAAGCTCAAAACCTGACTTTCCGGCCTTGTGGCACGGATCATGCGGCGTATTGATGGCGTTCCCTACATTTGTAACTACTAAAAACTCCGAAGATGAAGATCGCATTAGCATTTATAGCCATTCCCGCCAGCCTGCTGCTGGCCACTCAGTTCAACGCTTCCGGCACCAAAGCCGTTGCAACGGAAAGCCGTTATGCATCTGTGGATACGATGCGCAAGGACCCCGTTTGTGGTATGAGCGTGGATGATGCGAAAGTGGATACTGTTCATTATAAGAACGGACAGATCTATGGATTCTGCAGCAAGCATTGCAAGGAGTCCTTCGCCGCTAATCCGGAGAAATACACCAAACCCAAACCGAAGAACTGATCTTCTTTAACAGTTCAATCCATTCCGATCATGGATCTTACCGGTAAAAAAAAGCAGGTACAGGGATTATTGCGCCGTGGTGTGCCTGATGGTGAGATCCGGGAAAGCCTGCGAAGTGAAGGTTTCAGCGAGGAGGAGATCACCGAGATCTTCAAGCCGAAGCGCTATGATATGCGGGATTATTACCTGATCGCCAGCATAGCGATCATCCTTTGTGGCGTTTATATGTTACCGGGATTGCTTGGTATTCTCATCATGCTCATTGGCGGACTGATGCTATATGAATACCGGCGTGAGACCCTTCGGGTGAAACAGGAACAGCAAAGGAATCAGTGAAGTTTGGGATTATTCTGGTGCCGGTCAGCATCCCTTTTCGTTTTCTTCTCCATATTTTTTTCAAATGCTTCGGTGAGATTGACACCGGTCTGGTTGGCGAGGCAGATCAGGACCCATAAAACATCCGCCATCTCATCTGCGACTGCATCTTTGGACGCCGCCTTTTGATCTTCATTCTTATAGGACTGATCCCCGTATTGGCGGGCCATATGCCGGGCCAGCTCCCCTACTTCTTCGGTTAGGATAGCCATGTTCGTGAGTTCACTGAAGTAGCGGACGCCGATGGTTTTGATCCATTGATCCACATTTTCCTGGGCTTGCTGGAGGGTCATAACAAATATTTTTGCTTCAAAACAGCAATATAGCACGATTCTTGCCGTTTACCACTACCCGTCCCCGTCCGGAAACAGGCCCAATGACTGATCCGGAAAAGAATCCTACCCCCTGAAATACGTATACCCGCCGGCACATTGCCCGGGAAACCCATTCGCTGAAACTTAATCGTGTTAGCTATGATGCAGACATTCAAATGCCTGATGGCAGCTTTTGCTGTCTTCGTGATTACCGGTCTACCGGTCGTTGCGCAGTCCGAACCCGGCGCCAACAGCAATTCCATTTCTGTTAAAAAAGATCCCCTTCCTTATAAAGTACTGAACTCCGGTCGCCAGCTCACTTTCAAAGCCAACCGCAATATCCGTTCCCTGATGATCTGGACCGCCTCGGGCAACAGGGTGCTGGAACAGCAGGATATAAATGAGGCGAATTACAGTTATACGATACCGACGTCAATTAACGAAAGGATATTTTTTGTGATGATCGTGCTGGATAATGGGAAGGTGTATACCCGGAAAATCGGGATATAAGAATTAAAGATTCAAAATTTAAAATTAATACAGGAGCCTATTAGCTCGTTATTATCAGCAAGCATCGATTTGCGTAAGTTCGAACCACAGTCGAGTTAACTATTCCTTGAAAAATGCTAAAATGAAATACCTCCGCAATAATGACCGTACTTGAAATTCTTACTCTGCTAACAGCACGCTTTAATTTTGAATTTTAAATTCTAAATTCTATTCTTTCGCTTTTGAGTCCACGACTATCGTCACCGGCCCATCATTCAGCAACTCCACTTTCATATCCGCTCCGAACACGCCGGTAGCAATGGTTTTACCCAGGTCAGCGGTCAGTTGCGCGATCATCTTTTCATACAAAGGAATAGCGATGTCAGGTTTGCTTGCCTTAATATAACTCGGCCGGTTCCCCTTTTTGGTAGAAGCATGTAAGGTAAACTGGCTGATGAGCAGGATCGCTCCGCCGGTATCTTTCACCGATAAATTCATCACCCCATCTGCATCATCGAAAATGCGCATGTTCACGATCTTGGCACTCAGCCACTGGATGTCCTCATCCGTATCCGCATCTTCAATACCCAACAGAACGAGCAGTCCATTCTCGATCTGTCCGTTTATTTTGCCATCGATGGTGACGGAAGCACGGGAAACACGTTGGATGACGGTGCGCATGGGTTATTAGTTAGAACACGAAAATAGATGAAAAAGCTACTGGCTGCTAGCTGCTGGCTACTAGCAGATCCTCCTAACCGGAAAAAATTTTTACATAAAAAGCTAACCATCAAAAAATAGCTACTGGCTGTTAGCTGTTAGTGCATCCTGCAACCCATAAGAATTTTCCACATAACACGCCAACAATCAAACCATCAAACCATCAAACAATTCATCCCTTTCACCGACCTTCGCAAAACACGCCCAACTCAAAACCCCCGTCCGACTGGCGTCAGCCGGGCGGGCATAACCCAAAACTCAAAACTTGCCTCTCTCTGGTTTTCATAGTGAAATCTCGTTCCAAACAACAAGAAGCGGCGGCAAAGGCGGCCAGAACGTGAACAAGGTGGAAACGGCCGTGATCGGGACTTTCAGCATTGAGCAGTCCATGGTGCTCAGTGAGGACGAGAAGAAAACCCTGCTGGAAAAACTCAGCAACCGCCTCACCAAAGAAGGCATGCTGCAGGTCAAGGCCCAGACCCACCGCACCCAACTGGCCAATAAGGAAGAAGTGATCAAAAAACTGCAGGCCATTCTGCAGGCAGCCCTGCTGAAAAAGAAATCAAGGATAGCAACGAAAAAGTCCAGATCATCGATTGAAAAAAGGCTGGAAGGCAAGAAGAAAAAAGCGGATGTCAAATCCGGCCGTGGCCGCCTCCGCCCCGGTGATTATTAAGCTCACACAATTTTTGTAAATTAGAAGATGCAGCTACCTGTGCGCAAAAGTTTCCTGACGATCGGGCTGATGGTATGCCTCTGTTCCGCAGCTGTATTGCTGTCGGAATCCTGCCGCAAGAACAATCCCAATCAATTGACCTTCCTGCAACCGGAAGTCCCCGCAGGTTTCCCTTCACCCCTCTATGCTTTCCAGGATAACGCGCTGACCGAAGAAGGGTTTCAACTCGGGCGCCATTTGTTCTATGATGGCCGGTTGTCGGTCGACAATCTCCACCCCTGCAGTTCCTGTCACCAGCAGATCGCTGGTTTCGGAACATATGAGCACGACCGCAGTCATGGTGTGCATGATTCCCATACTCTCCGCAACGCACCGGCCTTATTCAATCTGCGCTGGGCGCCATTGTATCACTGGGATGGTGAATTCAAAACGCTGAAAGAAGAAGCGCAGCAACCGGTGATCGGTCCGATCGAAATGGGCGAAACCTGGGATGGTGTGATCAGCAAGATCGGAAAGGACCCTTACTATCAGCAGCAATTCCTGAAAGTATTCCGCACGCGTTTCATCCGGCCCGAACATATCTTACAGGCACTCGCGCAATTCACCGGATCACTGATCTCCGTGAATTCAAAATATGACCGGGTGAAAAAAGGAACTGAACAATTCAGTGTGGCGGAGCAACATGGTTATGATCTGTACAAAACGAACTGCGCTACCTGTCACCCCGAACCGTTGTTCACCGATTACAGTTTGCGCAATAATGGTATCCCCGTGGATCCGAATCTGAATGATTTCGGCAAAATGCGGCTGACCGGCAAGAGCCAGGACTCGCTCCTGTTCCGGGTTCCGAGCCTGCGTAATGTGTATATCTCTTCCAACTACATGCATGATGGACGGTACAACACCCTGGCGCAATGCATCAATCATTACCGAACAGGTATTCAGCAAAGCGCGACCCTCGATCCCTTACTGAAGAACGGCATCGCGCTTACGAATGCCGAAGCAACGGACCTCGGTCTGTTCCTGCGCGCACTCACGGATTCCAGCTTTCTGGTGGATCCGCGGTATACAAAACCATTATAGGAGGAATTACATGGAGCCCATGCGTTTCAGCTTCAGGCTTTCCAGGACCTGACGTTGATTCTCGATGTCCTTCGTCGTCATATCCTGATCCTTCTCATTCTTCCTGATCTTCTCTTCCAGATCGGCCTTGTCTTTCTGCAGTTCAGATAATTTCTTTTCTGCTTTGGATACTACATCCTGTTGCGCCTGGATCTGTAATTCAAGATCAGCGGCCACTACATCGGGGGTCAGACGGGCCAGGAAATTACGGGCTGCCTGCATATCGGCGGCGTCGAAGGTGGTCATAGCATTGGTGTTCTCATCCTTCATGATCACGAAATAAAGAATGGAACCATCTTTATCCTTCTTGCCTTTCTTATCGATATAGATCAGGTAATCCATGCGGTTACTGCTGATATCACTGAGCAGGGCGCTCTTGTACACTTTGAAACCTTTATCGCGGTTGAACAAGCCTTTTTCTTCCTTCGCTTTGTAACCCAACTGTTCCATACGCTTCACCACGGCATTTTCGGTAGCCTGCTGTACATAAGGAAATTCGATCACGAAAGCATCCTGCTTCTTCTTATTGTATTCGATCTTGCCTTCATAAGCCTGCGCGCTGACGGCCAGTGAAAACAATAAGGCAACTGCTAAAAAAGGGTAAATGATCCGGTTCATATGCTGAAATTTGTTCATAAAGATACGGCAAAGGCAAAAAGCGTTGCAAACACGTTAAAGAAAAGAGGTTCCGGACCTGTTTTCGTATTTCCGGATGGCAACAATTACATTTGTCCTTAAATCATTTCCTTGAGCAGCATTACAAAACTGGCCGGTCAGACCATGTGGTATGGAGCAAGCTCCATCGCGGCCCGTTTTCTCAATTATCTGCTCACCCCCTACCTCACCGCCCAGCTTTCCGGGCCGGCTTACGGGGAAATGACCATCGTCTATTCAGCCATTCCCTTCCTCAACGTCATTTTCACGTACGGACTTGAAACGGCCTATTTCCGGTATGTGCAGAAGAAGGAGCATGAGGAGGACGTCTACAATACCGCTACCGTTTCGCTGGTGATCAGCACCTTCGTCCTGACCGGACTGATGCTGATCCTCCGTCAACCGATGGCCGATCTGCTGCGCATAGAAAAACATCCGGAATACATCACCTGGAGCGCGTTCATCATCGCATTCGACAGTTTATCTGCACTGGCATTCGCAAGACTGCGTTTCGAGAACCGTCCCCGGAAATTCGCCTTCATCCGTGTGGCGGGCATCCTGGTCAATATCGCGATCACCGTTTATTTCCTTTCGTTCTGCCCCTGGCTGGCGAAGAACCATCCGGATAGTTTCCTGCTGAAATTCTACAATGAAGATATCGGCATGGGCTATGTGCTGATCGCGAATCTGGTGCAGTCCATCGCGACTTTCATTTTCCTGCGCAAGGAATTCCTGTCCTTCAAATGGAAATTCAATAAAGCATTATGGAAGGAGATCATGATCTATTCCATGCCGCTGATCATCGCCGGCTTCGGTGGTATGATCAATGAAACCTTCGACCGGATCATGCTGGCCTGGTGGTCGAATGCACCGACTGAAGATGCAGTAAAAATTCAGGTGGGCACATACGGCGCCTGTTATAAACTGGCCATCCTCATCACGTTGTTCATCCAGGCCTTCCGCATGGGCGCGGAACCTTTCTTCTTCAAATCCGCACAGGGCGATAACCCGCAAAAGGTCTATGCACGCGTCATGAAATTCTTTGTCATCACTGTTTGTGTGATGTTCCTGGTGGTAGCACTGTACATCGATACCTGGAAACATTTCATTCAGAAAAAAGTATACTGGGAAGGGCTGGGTGTCGTACCCATCCTGCTTTTCGCGAATATCTTCCTCGGCATTTATTACAACCTGTCGATCTGGTACAAGGTCACCAACAAGACCATGGCCGGGGCCTGGATCACACTCGCCGGCGCGGCGATCACACTCGTCATCAATTATCTTTTCATTCCGCGTTTCGGGTATATGGCTTGTGCATGGGCCACGTTCGCGTGTTACGGAACGATGATGGTGATCTCCTTTAAATGGGGACAAGCACAATACCGCGTGCCGTACGCGTGGAAGAAATTAGTGGCTTACATGGTGATCGTGGTGCTGCTGTATTTCATAGATCAGCTGTTCCTGAAAGCGGGACTGAATATCTGGATCAACCGCGGCTTCGCCACGATGCTGACACTGGCCTTCATCATCTTCGTCCTGAATATTGAAAGAAAAGAATTCAGCAAACTGCCGGTGGTCGGCAGGTTCCTCGCCTGATCATTCACCAGCCACATAAGGATTGTTAGCCTTCTCGAAACCGATGGTGGTAGCGGGACCATGACCGGAATATACTTTCGTCGCGTCCGGTAACGGATAAAGCTGTGTGCGGATACTCTGTTCCAGCGTATTGAAATCTCCTCCGGGCAGGTCGGTCCGCCCAACGCTTCCCCTGAAAAGGACATCTCCGCTGACGAGGAAACCATCAGCCGAACTGTAAAAACTGACGCTGCCGGGAGAATGGCCGGGTGTAAAACGGACCTCCAGTTCATCTTCCCCCAGACGGATGTTTTTTCCGGGTTCGAGGTAAACCAGGGGACCATTATAATTGTCAAAAGGCAGTTGCCATCTTTCACCGGAAATAGGGGCAAAATCGAGTACCTGCTTTTCGAGGGGGTGCAGGTGCAGGTCCAGTCCCCAGGTATCGTGGACGAATTGGTTGCCGAAAACATGGTCGAGGTGGCAGTGGGTATTCAGCAGCAGCAGTGGTTTCAGGCCATTTTCAACGACAAAAGCCTGCAATTTGGCTTTTTCTTCGGGGAAATAACAACCCGGGTCGATAATGCAGCACTGTTTCAGCCCGTTATAGAGGATGTAGGTATTCTCCTGCACCGGGTTGAAAGTAAAAGGGACAACGGTCAACATGACTGGATTTTTGTACTTTTAATACCGGACATTGCCCGGAAAAGAATAAAGATAAACAAACCGCAAAAGCGGGCGTGACAGATTATTGCTGTGCGTCCGGAAAAAAGATTCTATGAAGAGAGTAATATGCCTGTTGGCCTGCCTTACGATCCTGGTCAGTGAACAATCCCATGCGCAGGTCAGTACCGTTGAGTACGGGAAGAACCGCGTGCAATTCCAGAAATTCAAATGGAAGTATTACCAGACGGAGAACTTCAACAGTTACTTCAGTCAGGATGGTCTCGGCCTGGGCAAATATGTTGCGCAGATCGCGGAACAGGAATTGCCCGGCATTGAGGAATTCGTGGAGTACGGATTGCAGCGCCGCGCCAACATCGTTGTGTACAATAACTATGACGAAATGCTGCAGTCGAATATCGGCAATGGTATCGACTGGCAGAATACCGGTGGTGTCACCAAACTGGTGAACAATAAAATGATCGTGTACTTCGACGGTAACCACGAACACCTGCGTCAGCAGATCCGTCAGGGTATCGCGAAGATCCTGGTGGATAATGTGCTGTTCGGGGATGACCTCGGCGAATTCGCCGCCAATCAGGCCCTGCTCGATCTCCCCAAGTGGCTGACCGATGGTTACATTGAATATGCAGCCGAATACTGGAACCCAACACTGGATGATGATCTCCGCTCCATCATGCTGGGCGGAAAATACAGCAAGTTCTATCAGTTCGCGTTCGACAAGCCCATGCTGGCCGGTCATGCGTTCTGGAAATACATCGCTGATAAATACGGCCGCAGCAAGACCACCTACATGCTGTACCTGAGCCGCATTTACCGTAACCTGAATCAGGCCGCGGTGAAAGTGACGAAGAAGAAATTCAAAGTACTGTTACAGGATTTCATGACCGAATTACCGCAGCAGTATTACAAGGACCTGCGCGGCCGCCGCAATTCACCGAAAGGACAGATGTCCATCAGTGAAGTGATCGGCAAAAAGGATTTCATCCGCTTCAATGCCAACCCCGTTGCGAAAAGTTATACGTATGCCGTGACCGAATTCAAACAGGGCCGCTACACGGTGGTGCTGATGGAGAATTTCGTGAACCGCAAGGAATTGCTGCGTCTCGGTGTCCGCTCCCGAGAAGATGACAAGGCGCCCAACTATCCGATCCTGGCATGGGATGGTAAAGGCTCGCGACTGACCTGCATTTACAATGAAGATGGCAAATTGAAATTATTCGTTTGGGACAACCTGAACCGCATCAAGATCGTGAAGCAGGAACTGCCGATGTTCGATCAGATCCAGGATGCGAAATACATGCTGGACAACAATACCCTCATGCTGAGTGCGGTACGCAGCGGGCAGTCCGACATCTACGTGTACAAAATCGACAAACAGACTTTTGAGCAGATCACGAATGACGCGTACGATGATCTGGATCCCGCGTTCGTGGCCTTCCCGAACAAAACGGGTATCATCTATTCCAGTAACCGTCCGTATGCAACAGCCGGCACCAGCGATGATACGATCCCGAAGAATCGCTTCAACATTTATCTGGTCGACAACTGGAATAAATCAGACACCAAACAGATCTCAAAGTTGACAGATCTGCGTTTTGGTAACGCGCGTTATCCTTCGCAATACAACCAGACCCATTTCACTTTCGTGAGTGATGAGAATGGTATCAATAACCGTTATGCCGGTTTCTTCAAAACAGAAAGGGCCGGACTGGATACGCTCGTCTTCATCGGTGATGAGATGCTGCGTAATCCACCGCAACGTGATGTGGACAGCCTGCTGAAAGAATGGAATAAGACCGATGTGGATTCCGTCGGATTCGTGTCCATCACGAACGACTCTTCCTATGTTTTCCCGATCACTAACTATCAGAGCAGCATGCTGGAAACCCGCACTGCCGGTGATCAGCAGCAGGTGAGTGAAGTGGTGAAACTGGCGGATGTAAAACTGCTGTACCGCCTGAAAGTGGATGAGAACACGCTGCGCCGCCGCAATGTGAGCGCACGTCCGACCGAATACATGAAGAAGAAGATCGAAGAGGAAAAGAAAGCGGCGAATAAAGTGGCGGTCTTCCAGGCACAGCCTGATTCCGTTGTCAAGAAGCAGAATGATTTCTTCAACAGTGAATTCGCGGATGAGAAGACCGACAGCACTAAACTCGGTAAAGTGGTGGAATCAGAAGAGCTGGCAAAAGAGCCGATCCTGAAGAAAGCTAAAGTGTATGAGTACCGTCCGCCGAAATTCTTCAACGATTATATCGTCAGCGGTTTCAACAACAACGTACTGGTGACCCGCTTCCAGCCTTATCAGGGTGGCAATGGTCCGGTCAAGCTGAGCAATAACGATCCGTTCAACGGTATGCTGCGCGTGGGTACTTCCGATCTGTTCGAGGATTGGAAATTCGCCGGTGGCTTCCGCATCAGTCCGAACCTGGACAACAACGAATATGTGATCAGCAGTCAGTACCTGAAGAAGCGCATCGATTACGGCTTCACGTATTACCGTAACTCAGTGAAGAACCCGCCGCTGTATAACGACTCAACCAATTACAACGTGAAGCAGTTCACGAACCTGTATCAGCTGACGGTGGCTTATCCGTTCAACCGCGTCCGCAGCCTGCGTTTCAACGTAGCGTTCCGCCGCGACAAATATGTGATCCTGGCGAATGACTTCTTCTCACAATCACTGAAAGAACCGGACCGCAAGATCTCTTACGGTTTGTTCCATGCCGAGTTCGTGCATGATGACGCGATCACTCCGGCACAGAATATCTGGTACGGTCTGAAATGGAAGATCTATGCTGATTTCAATACCAAGCTGAACAGCAAGAACCTGAACGGACAGAGTCCGTACACGATCAACCTCGGTTTTGATGCCCGCAATTATGTGCAGATCTACCGCAACATCATCTGGGCGGTACGCGGCGCGGGTGATTTCAGCTGGGGACGTGAGAAGTTCATTTATTATCTGGGTGGTGTCGACAACTGGCTGTTCCCGAAATTCAACCGTGAGAACAAACCGGATCCGGATGCGGATTACGCGTTCCAGTCGCTGGCCGTCAACCTCCGTGGCTTCAAACAGAATGTCGCGAATGGCAACAACGCGCTGGTGCTGAACAGTGAGATCCGTGCCCCGATATTCACTTCGTTCTTCAACAAACCGATCAATAACGCTTTCCTCCGCAATTTCCAGATCGTACAGTTCTTTGATCTGGGTACAGCCTGGAACGGCGCTTATGATAAGATCGTTCGTCCGAATGTAGTGTATGGTACACCTCCGCTGTCCGTGAAGATCAAAGCTGGTGGTATCGGACCTTTTGCGGGTGGATATGGTTTCGGCGCGCGCAGTACGGTGCTGGGTTATTTCCTGCGTTTCGATGCGGCCTGGGAGATGGATGGTGTGTTCAGGGGTAAGCCGATGTATTATTTTGCGATGGGGTTTGACTTTTAAACGCAGATTAACACGGATTGGCACAGATTATAATACACGAATGAGCACGAATAGGTGCGAATGAACACGAATAGATTTCCTAAAGAAAAGAGCCCCGACTATAAACGTCGGGGCTCTTTTTATTTCATAAGAAAAGGAAGCTGAGAAAAACGAATGAACTAATCATCACCACTGCAGTTTTCTGGAGAAATACATGATGATCGCCAGTGCAGCAAAGAGGCCGAAGCTGCCCATCAGCAAAGCGTAGTCCTGCAGCTGGATGATCGTGAAAATATAGCCGTAGACCACGGCCAGCACGAAACTGATGAAGGTGGCCAGTTTGCCCGACCGCATGATCCCTCCTACGAACCAGGCGATGAGGCCGATGGTGGCGACCGATGCGATGAGATAAGCCAAATTGTAACCGGTATATTCCGAGATCGATAACAATAGCGTATAGAACAGTACGAGTGCAAGTCCGGCCAGTCCGTACTGCACCAAATGCAGCGGTCTTTTATAGATCGTTTCAATGAGGAAGAACGCGGCAAAGGTCAGGATGATGCACAGCAGCGCGTATTTAACCGAACGCTGTGTTTTATCATAGCTGTCAACCGGGATCACCAGATCCGCGCCCAGTACGGAACCGGAGAGATCGATATACCGGTTCTGCCAGATCTGCGGCACACTGCGGTTCATGAATTTCCAGGAGGCGGTGAAGCCACTGTCCTTCACTTCACGTGTATCCGGCAGCTTCACACCCGTGAAACTCGGGTTGGGCCAGTTGGAGCGCATGGTGAGTTTGTTCTCCCGCGCTGTGGCGGCAAATACCAGTCGCTGTGAACCATTCAAAGAGAATTTGACAGAGCCGCTCAGATCTTTGGCAGCGATCTCCGGATTGAGCGGTACCGGTGCTTCCAGGATATCCGGTGCGCCCTGCACATCCGAAGGGCGTGGCTGGAAGACGATATTACTATCGCCCCAGTGCAGGAAAACATCTTCGTTGATACCACGCAGGTTATCGGTCACATTCATGACGATACGCGCGCGGTTCCAGAGGATATTTTCAGGAGCGATACCGAGTGTGGTCCATTTAATGGGACTGAAGCGGATATCAATATTGATATCGCTGCGGTACACGGCCACCTGATAGATGCCGCGGTGGCGGTTCTCCGGCACTACGCTGGACTGGATATCGGAGTGATCGGGCATGAACCAGGCTTCGCGGGTGACCCAGACGCGGGAGCCGTTCGCGCCATCGATCTGTTCGTTGTAGGGCAGCAACAGCAGCGGACCGGTAACGGTTTGTTTACCCGCCCACTTGCCGCTGATATCAGCGATGGCCTCATTCTGCCGGCCTTCGCGCTCGCGCACGAGTTCCATGATCAGATTGGTGGGCACCCAGAGTATGAGCGCGAGGATGAAAATGAAAATGCCTTTGATGAAGAGACGTCCTTTGCCGAAGATTGTGTTCAGCAGACCAGTTGATTGTTCCATATAGTTGTTGTTGATTGTTTAGTCAGAAGTTTTTTCGGCGATCCATTTCCACCAGAAAACAGTGCAGGTGGCGTACACAAAAATTTGATAGAGGTCATCGCTCACGGAATGTCCGTTACGCGTGATCGCCATGCAAACGGGTATCATGAAGATGATGGCCAGCAGGGTGATGATATAGCCGGCGGGGTGGACGGGCACATAGGTCCATCCGAATTTTTTAAACCAGATCGTTCTCATTTGTTACAGGTTTTAAGTCTTCTGTTAATTGAATGAATTGTTTAAAGCGTATCAAGGCGGCCAGAGCAGCCGCAGCATAGGCGGGCCAGAAGATCCATAGCACTTCCAGGGGTCCCGACCAATGTGATGAATCGAATACCCAGCTGACAAGCATTACGCTTATCAGTATATTGGCAACGACCGATATCTGAATAAAAAAATGCAGTAGTACATATCGCTCCGGCGTTGTAGCGGGTAAACGGAATAAGAATGCCGTTAAACCGTATGCGATCAGCAATGCAGGCAAAGTAACGATCATCAAAAAGATCACAAAGGGGATGAACAACAATAGCGCATATCCAATACTGCTGAGATCTTCAGCATCACTCACAAGCAAATTCGAGTATGTCAAAAGCAGCATCAATGGCAAAGCCAGCAACCAGGTGCCGGATATGTATTTAAATATTCTCCCCATCTTCTTCGGTTTTGAGTACTGAATTTTCAAGTAATGTGATCTTGCGTAACACGATCAGCAGCGGCACCAGTCCGAATACACCAAAGGAGCAGTCCACTAACCGCCACCAGAGCGGGATCCCGCGCATCGCCCCGAAAATGAATGCCCAGGGCAGGACCAGGATACAGGCAATGACCCCGAACTCGATCACCCAGCGGTTGCGGACCGGATCGCGGTAAGGGCCGATGAATAGGATGGCCAGCACCACATGCGCGAAGGCGAGCCAGTCGTTCCCGTACAGCAGAAAAGGATATTTCCTTCCGGTTTCCGCAACGGCGAGGTACACGCTATCCAGCCAGTCGCCGATGCTGGTACCGAGCGGAAAGACCTGACATAAAAAATGCAGTTCCGTTTCCGCGGGGATCGCGGTGAGTCCGCTCAATGCCAGCAGCACCATGAAGGAGCCGATCCAGATCCGCAGTGTTTTTAATTCGTTTGTCATTTTAAAAAGTACTTTGTATTTCAAAGTGAAGGCACAAAAAAAATTATCGCATGCCTTTGATCATATTTTCCAGGGCGCTGATATGGTCCTGGAAAGCTTTTTCGCCCGCCTTGGTGACCGAATAGGTGGTATTGGTCTTCTTGCCCACGAATCCCTTGTGGACCCGGATATAGCCGTTCTCCTCCAGGTTCACCAGGTGCGTGGCCAGATTCCCATCGGTCACTTCCAGCATTTGTTTCAGGTCGTTAAAGTTCACTTCCTCATTCACCATCAGCATGCTCATCACACCGAGGCGGATGCGGCTTTCGAAAACTTTATTCAACCCGTTGATCGGATTTTTCAATTCTTTTGTTTTATCAGTTCACGCTGTCTTTTTCATATTTCCACCACATGATTGCGCCATACAGGATATGCAATACCCCGAAACCGACCGCCCAGCAATATAAACCATAGCCGATGAATTGTGTGTTCACGATGCCCAGCACAATCTCCAGATAACCCAGGTAACGGATATCACTCAGCGTGAATTTGCTTCCGTTCACCAGTGCCAGTCCGTAAAAGATCAGGCTGGCCGGGGCAATGAAACGCCATTCACTGTACTGCAGCATGGCAAGGATGAACAAGCCACCCGCTCCCAGCGGCACCATCATGCTCCAGGCCAGGTTCCGGCTGGATACATTCCACAACGGCGTTTGATTATGACGCGCCCGGCGCCAGGTGAAATAAAAAGCGGATACCAGTGCCAGCGCCAGCACGGCGATCGCGAGGATGAACAGATCCAGTTTGAGCTTATTGAAATCCGGTCCTTCAAAATTCCCCCGGGAATTATAGGCCAGGTAATATTCCGCGAGACGATTGGATGCCAGCCAGGCCCCGCCCATCGCGCAAAGGCCCGCCGCGATGCCACTGAGCCCGCTCAGGGAAATGAACCGGCTCGATCTTTCCATGATCCGGCGGATGTCCTTGATCTCATCCAGGGAAGAAGTCGGAAGCTGTTGATCAGTCATAAAAAGTGCTTTGTGATACAAAGTAAATAACCAGGAACCGTATTTCCAAATGATTTTTTACTGCCGCCCAACCTTATCCTTCCGTTAACAATCTTGGATTCGCGGATCAAAGTGTATTTTTACAACCCAATGCGGACGACCATCATCCTTTTCAAAACCCTGCTCACCCTGTGCTGCCTGACTGTTGCCTTACCCGCACTGTCACAGTCCTTCCGCATCAGCGGCACCATCCTTGACGCCCAGAGTGAAGAACCCATCCCCTTTGCTTCCGTTCGTTTCCGAAATACCGGCTTCGGCGGCCTCACGGATTCTGCCGGACATTTTGCTTTCACCCTGACCGACAGACCCTCCGATACCCTGGAGATCTCCTGTGTGGGTTATCAGCCTTTTTACCTGGCGATCGCCTCTGTGAAAGATCTTCAGAAAGTGAACATCCTCATGGAGCGCGGTAAATTCAATGAATCCGCGAGCGTACGTGTAAAAGTGAACAAAGGCCTGCTCGTTTGGCGCAAGATCGTTCAGCACAAAGCATCGAACGACCGCTACCGGTTCGACAATTTCTCCTACGAACTCTATAACAAACTTGAACTCGATCTCAAGAATATCAATTTCGAAAAGCTGGGTAAATTCAAACCCCTCAAGCCTATCAGTGATCTGATCAATGATAATATCGACACCGCGGAAGGACTCCGCTATCTCCCCTCCTACCTCACTGAGGCCATGTCCGATTATTATTATCAGAAAAAACCACTCAAACGCCGTGAGATCATCAAAGCCGCCAATACCAATGGCGCCAAGAATGAAAGTGTGATCAAACTGCTTGGTGGCATGGACCAGGTGATCAACGTCTACAATAATTTCATTCCGGTTTTCGATAAGGAATTCGTGAGTCCCGCCAGCGATAACGGCGACTACTACTATAATTACCATGTGGCCGATACGCAGATCGTGGGTAAGAACCGGTACTACCATCTCATCTTCACGCCACGCCGCGCCGGCAGTAATACTTTTGAAGGCGATTGCTGGGTGCATGCAGGCAGCTTCGCCATCCGCAAAATGAACCTGCGTTTAGGAAAAGATGCCAACATCAATTTTCTCAACAACCTCAGCCTGATCCAGGAATACAATCTGCTCAACGATTCTACCTGGTTCCTGTCGAAGGATAAATTCGTGGCCGACATTTCTCCCTTCGGCAAGGACAAGCCCGGCTTCATCGGCCGGAAAACGACCACCTACCGGAATGTAGTGGTGAACGATACTTCAGTGACCAATGAACTCAGCAAGAACAAACTACTTGAAGAGATCATCACCCTGCCCGGGGCGGATGAGAAAGGAAAGCAGTACTGGGCGGAATCCCGGCATGAAGAACTGAGCAAGACAGAAAGCGCAATCATCAAAATGATCGATACCCTCACCAACGCGCCGGTCTTTCAGAAATTCACCCGCACGATGGCATTCCTCGGTACGGGTTACAAGGACATCGGCAATTTCCAGATCGGGCCCTGGTTCAACTGGATCAGTACGAATGGCTGGGAAGGATTAAGACTGCGCTTCGACCTGGGCACCAACAAGAAGTTCGACAAGAAATGGTGGTGGCATACTTATCTCGCTTATGGCTTCGGTGATAAAAAACTGAAAGGAAAAGCGGAACTCTTTTATCTGCCCAAGAAACATCCGCGCTTTTATCTCTACGGATCCTATACGAACGATCTGGATCACGGACAGAACTATTACGGTGAAGTCTCTTCCGATAATTTCTTCGCGCTCGCGGTGCGCAAACCCAACCTGCCTTCCAAATTCATGAAGGTGGATGAAAAACGATTCGAGTTCTTCCAGGAAACCCGCAATGGTTTCTCCACCCTGCTGGCCACTACGCACAAGACCTATAACCCGCTGCGGGGCTTGCTTCCGGCCGATTCCTTCCCGGTCAATAACGGAGGAACCAAACTCGCCAACTTCGAAGTCTCGCTGCGTCTGCGTTTCGCCTATCTCGAAAAATTCCTGGAGAATAATTTCTTCCGTACCAGTCTGGGCAGTCCCTACCCCATCGGTGAACTGTACATCTCCCATGGTTTCGCGGGCATCTTCAACAGCAGTTATAAATACACCAAGCTCACCGCCAGCATCTCTGATTATATCAAGATCCCGCCTTACGGCAGCATCTCCTATTATATTTACGGAGGCAAGACATTCGGCACGTTGCCGTACATGTTGCTGGACATCGCGCCGGGTAACCGTTTGTATTACTACAACAAGTACGCGTTCAATCTCATGAACCGCTGGGAATATGTGCATGATCGTTATGCCGGTGTCAACATCGAACATATCATCGGCAATGGCATCTTCCGTCTCTTCCCCAAACTACGCTGGCGCCAGTTCTGGACCGCTAAATCATTATGGGGCAGCCTGAGTCCCGCCAACCAGGCCCTCAATCTCAAAACCACTTCCGGATTCCAGACCCTCAATGGCAAAACCTACCTGGAGCTGGGCACTGGTGTTGATAATATCTTCAAGGTCTTCCGCCTCGACTTCGTATGGCGCGTGCTTCCTGACAAAGTCCCCAGCAGTGCCGACAAAAATTTCGGTGTATTCGGATCGTTCAGGTTGAATTTCTAACGCAAACTGAATCCGGCTATTTCTGTAACTTGTAGTACTGCCTCTTCCCGGCATACCTTAACTATGAGATCCTCTGAATATTTGCTTGTTTGTATCTGCATGCTGTTGTCCATGTCCAGTATGGCGCAACCACAGAACGGTGCATTCATCCCTGATCTTCAAAAAGGATGCAAGGTCTGGGTACCGGGTTATGCTCCGGGCGACAGTCTGACGATCCGCTGGACGGGTCCCTGCAAAGCAGAGATGGCGGACGGTTCCGGTACACTCACATTTTATATCAAAAGCCAGCAGGTAGCGGTCTATACCGGTTCCGTACATAAAGGCGAACCGAACGGGATCGGTAAATACGTTTACCCCAACGGCGTGATCCAGGAAGGGAATTTCGTGAATGGTGTGATGAACGGAAAGGGCAAAGTGATCATCAGTCCAACACAAAAGCTGGAAGGCAATTTCAAAAATGGAGAGATCCTAGATCTGGATCCTGCATTGCTTGCTCATCTGGAAACGAATGTGATCTCCCATGATGACAGTATAGACCTGTATGCCAATGATGGTCCATCAAAGGATCTGTTGTACGATATTCTGGTCCCTGCAAAAAAAGCGCAGGCAGTCATTGTATTGTTACCGGGAACATGGGACAGGCTGGAATATGTACTCAGCAGCAACAAGGAGTTATGCAGACTGGCTTTTCAGAATCAGATCGCGGTCATTGTACCATCGGTCAATCAGCGACTGACCATGGAGAAAAATGTGCTGGATTTTCTGAATGCTGTTTTCGAACATGCGATCACGAAATATCAGCTGCCGAAAAACAAATTCATCCTCGGCGGATTCTCCATGGGCGGGTTGTTCAGCACCCGTTACACGGAATTTGCGTATGAGGACCCATCAAAGGTCACGGTCGTACCGGTTGCAGCTTACAGCGTGGATGGCCCCACCGATCTGGAAAATATGTACCGGATGGAAGAAAGGGCCTATAACCGCAAGCCCGGTCCCGGTGAACCGCAGTACGCTATGAACGAATTCAAATCCTATATGGGCGGCGCTCCTGATGAATACAGGAAGAACTATGAATTGTATTCTACTTTTTCAAAAGCAAGAGCGGATGGCGGCAATGCGCAATTCCTGAAAAATGTTCCCTACCGTGTTTACAATGATGTGGATGTGACCTGGTGGCTGAAGAATCGTGACGCTGACCTGTACGACATGAACGCACTCGATCAATCCGCCATGATCAATTTCCTTCAACATGCTGGCAATAAGGACGCTGAATTCATCAACGCTTTCGGTAAGGGCTACCGCATTGAAGGCAACCGCCACCCCCATTCCTGGTCGATCGTGGATGCAAAGGATTGTATCAACTGGGTGCTGAAATGGATCAAATAAAATTGTTTCATGATCTGGAAATCTGATCAACTTGAAATACACAATTCTGATATTATTCTTTGCCCTTGGCTCATGTATCAGTAAAAGTCCAAATACTGGTCAAACTGATCGTCCGAATAAATTAATTTCAGTACCTGACACATTATTAAATATCTCCAGTGGTTCAATGAGCCCATATCATACAATAACTATAAATAACATACCATTCAAACTAGTAACAGGAAACAATGCTGATACGATATTTCTTTCAACAGATGATCCCCGGTTTACAATACCAGAGGGATTCAGGGCTGGACAGACATGGAAAGAAATTGATCCCAAAACAAGAACAAAGATCCTCATCGAGTCCGGATGGGGCTATTATATTCCATTGAAATCCGGATGGAATCTGTTCTTCAGCGAAAGCAACCTATCAGGGTCAAAAACCCCTGCCGATAGTTCCAAAATCAAGAGCATTTTCAAAAGGAATTGAAAGCATCCGATTTCCCCGCATTTCGTAAATTCAAAGAAAAAAACGATTGCGTCTCTGGCCAGTAAAGAGACTTCAACCTATCGGAGTCTTCATAACCCGCAACCCGCAACCAACCCAAAACCCCCGTCCGACTGGCGTCAGCCGGGCGGGCAAAACTCAAAACCCAAAACCGCATGTCTCTTTACATATTAGCGCTCGACCAGGGCACCACTTCAAGCCGAAGCATGGTCTTCGACAAACAAGGCAATATCATCAGCGTAGCCCAGAAAGAATTCACGCAGATCTTTCCGCAACCCGGATGGGTGGAGCATGATGCCGATGAGATCTGGAGTACGCAATACGGCACCATGGCCGAAGCACTGGCCCAGGCCAATATCACCATGAAACAGGTGGCGGGTATCGGGATCACGAATCAAAGGGAAACTACCGTGGTATGGGACCGCAAGACCGGCAAGCCGGTTTATAATGCCATTGTATGGCAGGACAGGCGCACGGCGGGTTATTGCGATCAATTGAAAGCGGCCGGCAAAGCGGAATTGTTGCAGCAAAAAACTGGACTCATTCTCGATGCTTATTTCTCCGCCACCAAACTGAAATGGATCCTGGATGAAGTGCCTGGTGTACGTGAACGTGCGGAAAAAGGAGAACTCGCATTCGGAACGATCGACAGCTGGCTGACCTGGAAACTGACCGGAGGTGAAACGCATGTTACCGATGTGTCAAATGCATCCCGTACCTTATTACTGAATATACATACGGGTCAATGGGATCCTGAACTGCTGGACCTCTTTACGATCCCCGCTTCCCTTTTGCCTGAAGTGAAACCATCGAGCTATATCTACGGCACCACCGGAAATGTAGTTCCCGATTCACGTATACCCATCGCCGGTATCGCGGGTGATCAGCAGGCGGCATTGTTCGGACAGCAATGCACGCAACCCGGCATGGTGAAGAATACGTATGGCACCGGCTGCTTCATGCTGATGAACACCGGTACCCAGGCGATCATCTCGAAAAACAATCTGCTCACCACCATCGCCTGGAAGATCGGCGATACCACGGAATACGCATTGGAAGGATCCGTCTTCATCGCCGGTGCCGTGGTACAATGGCTGCGCGATGAACTTAAGATCATCCGTCAGTCGGCCGAAGTGGAAGCGCTGGCCGCACAGGTTCCTGATAATGGCGGTGTGTACCTCGTGCCCGCTTTTGCCGGACTCGGTGCCCCGCACTGGAATCCATACGCACGCGGTACCATCTTTGGATTGACACGTGGCAGTAACAATGCACATATCGCGAAAGCGGCACTGGAAAGCATCGCCTACCAGACCTATGACGTACTCAAAGCCATGGAAGCGGATTCCGGCATCGAGATCAAAGAACTCAGGGTCGATGGCGGTGCTACGGTGAACAACGGACTCATGCAGTTCCAGAGTGATATCCTGCAATGCAAAGTGGTACGTCCGAAAATAACGGAGACCACAGCGCTCGGTGCGGCCTATCTCGCCGGACTCGCTGTGGGTTACTGGAAGAATATCTCCGAGATCCAGGAACAATGGCAGGCCGATCAAACATTCGCGCCGGTGATGAATGCAGAAGCAAAGGCACAACTCGTGAAAGGATGGGCCCGCGCCATTAAGGCCAGCATTGAATGGGCGGCCGGATAATCCATGAACCGAACCTCACAGATAAAAGAACTGGAAGCGGACCGGGAATGGGACTGCTGCATCATCGGTGGTGGCGCCACCGGTCTGGGTATCGCTGTGGATGCGGCTTCGCGCGGATTGAAAACGATCCTCTTCGAGCGCAGTGATCTCGCGAAAGGCACTTCATCCCGTTCCACCAAACTCGTACATGGCGGTGTGCGTTATCTGCAACAGGGCAATATCAAACTCGTGCTCGAAGCATTGAAGGAAAGAGGCTTGCTCCTGCGCAATGCACCGCATCTCGTGCACAATCAGCAATTCGTCATCCCCAATTACAGCTGGTGGGACCAGCCCTTCTACGGCATCGGTCTCAAAATATACGACCGCATGGCCGGCAAACTCGGTCTCGGTCCATCCATTTTCCTTTCCATCGAAGAAACGCTGGAACGACTGCCCAATCTGGATCCGGAAGGATTGACTGGTGGTGTATTGTACCACGACGGGCAATTCGATGACGCGCGACTGGCCATCAACCTGGCACAAACTGCCGTTGCGCAAGGAGCAGTTGTGCTGAATTATTTTCAGGTGGAAGGATTACTGAAACAAAATGATAAAGTCATTGGTGTTACTGTGAAGGATTCCGAGAACGGTAACAATTATATTATCAGAGCAAAACAGGTCATCAACGCTACGGGTGTTTTCACGGACAGTATCCTGCAAATGGATGAACCCGGCAGCGCTTCGCTGATCAGTCCGAGCCAGGGTGTTCACCTGGTGGTCGATAAAGATTATCTCCCCGGCACCTGCGCCATCATGATCCCGCGTACGGATGATGGGCGGGTATTGTTCGCGGTACCCTGGCATGATAAACTGGTATTGGGCACCACGGATACACCGGTCAACAAAACGGATGAAGAACCTGTTGCGCAGGAATCCGAAATTGATTTCATCTTACAACATATCGCGCGTTACCTGCAAAAAGATCCGCTGCGGAAAGATGTACGCAGTGTGTTCACGGGATTGCGCCCGCTCGTGAAAGGAAAAACGGGGAGGACCGCTTCCTTGTCGCGCGACCATCATCTCAGCAAAAGCGCATCCGGACTCATCACCATCACCGGTGGGAAGTGGACCACGTACCGGAAGATGGCGCAGGACACTGTGAACCTGATGCTGCAAGATGATCCGCGTCCCTGTATCACGGAAACACTGGCGATCGCGGGACAGGACAACCCGCTCATCCCCGCTTCCCTCGCGGGTTTGACGGATACGGAGCTTGAGCCGCTGATCAGACAAGCCGTACAGGAAGAAGCCTGTATGACCGTGGAAGATATGCTGGCCCGCAGAAGCAGGCAGCTATTCCTCGATGCCCGGATCGCGATGGAAATGGCGCCGCGTATCGCGGAAATGATGGCTAAAGAAAGGGGGAAGGACGAGGTTTGGAAAACGGAACAAATCAATATCTTTAGAAACATGGCGGGTCAGTACCTGCCAGTTTAATTCAAACATCAACCAAAACGTTTGCTATGTCACCTTTACTCGCTGAATTCACCGGCACCGCTATGCTCATCATTTTAGGTGATGGCGTTGTAGCCAATGTCGTTCTCAACAAAACAAAAGGAAATAATGCAGGTTGGATCGTCATCACCTTTGGATGGGCGATGGCCGTATTCACTGGTGTCTACGCGGCCACACATTTGGGCAGTGCCGGTCACCTGAATCCTGCAGTTACAATTGCACTGGCAGTTTTCGGTGATTTTGACAAGAGCCTGATCGGACCTTATATCGGCGGACAATTCGCCGGTGCGTTTGCAGGTGCGGTCGTCGTTTGGCTGAATTACAAGAATCATTTTGACGAAACCAAAGATGCGGACGCGCAACTGGCCGTTTTCAGCAGTGGCCCTGCCATCCGGAATATCCCTTTCAATTTCATCACCGAGTTCATCGCATCATTCGTGCTGATCTTCGGTGTACTCGTGATGCCCAAAGCTGATGTGAACCTCGGCACCCTGAATGCCTTACCGGTCGCTTTACTGGTGCTCGGCATCGGTCTCTCACTGGGAGGCGCCACCGGCTATGCCATCAATCCAGCGCGTGACCTGGGTCCCCGCATCGCGCATTTTATTTTACCGATCCCGAATAAAAGGGACAGCGACTGGGGCTATGCACTGGTGCCTGTACTCGGGCCTATAGCCGGCGGACTGCTCGCGGCATTCGTTTACACACTCATTTAAACAATTGTTATGTCAACACCACTTGATAACCTCGCGAAACTCGGACTGAGTCTTCCGCAAACTTCATCACCCATCGCAAATTATGTGAACGCGGTACGCACCGGCAACCTGATCTATTTGTCCGGGAAAGGGCCCTTACTTCCTGACAATACATACATCACCGGCAAAGTCGGTGCGGAAGTGAGTATTGAACAGGGCTATGAAGCGGCAAGACTTTGCGGCTTACATCACCTGGCCGTGCTGCAGTCAGAGTTGGGCGATCTGGGAAAGGTCAAACGTATCGTCAAAGTATTGGGATTGGTCAATTGCATTGACACCTTTACCAAACAACCGGCGGTAATGAATGGTTACAGTGATCTCATGGCAGGCGTTTTCGGAGAAAAAGGTAAACACGCCAGAAGCGCCATGGGTACCAATTCCCTGCCGGGCGGTATTCCGGTTGAAGTGGAAGTGATCGTGGAAGTGGAAGATTAATAAACAGAATCAAATACATCAAAAGGACTCTTTGCCGTGAGTCCTTTTTTATTGTTGGTCATTTTAAATTGACACCGGCTGCAACAAGCGTCATCACAATGGTGAGTGCCAGGCCAAATCCGAGCCAGGATGACCAGATCCTTCTCTTACGTTTTTCGTCCTGATATAAATAAGCGATCAGCACACCGAATAAATTCAGGAAGAAGCCCAGTGCGAAACCACCCGCCTCGAGCTTTTTACTGCCCCCGGTATGGTGCATGTACTTTTCAAGTCTCCCCCATTCCATGAAACCATCCTTACTGATACTATTCCTGAGTTTATGCCGCACTGATGTGAAGGCCAGCTTTTCAATAAGACTCATTTTTTTACCCCTGATGTTTTCCAGCTGAACCGCACGCATAACTGAAAGGTCCAGCAGCGAAACCTGCTCACCATTTTTTCCGATGACCAGGTACAGATCCGATGCCCGGGTACGACCGGGACGTGCAACAACGCTGCCTGAACTGCTGTTCAGCATGAAGATGCCCATTAAAATAAAAAGGACCTTTTCCATATGCAGGCGGTTTGATGATACTATATGCGAACAAAGATCAGCCAGACATCAGCAGTGATCCGTGATGACCTTGCAGGCTGCCCTGATCTGTTCTTCATCAATGGTCAGGGGCGGAGAAATGCGGAGACAATTGGATGCGAACAGGAACCAATCCGTCAGCACGCCTTGCTCAATACTCGCATCAATGATCCGCTTATTCGTTTCAAAGGAATCGAAGGCAACGGCCATCCATAAGCCAAAGGACCGGACCGCTTTGATGTTGGGGTGGACCAGCAGTTCCCTGAATAATTTTTCTTTGGCAGCTACTGATGACGCGAGATCCTCTTTCAGTAACACTTCCATCGCGGCTTTGCCCGCTGCACAACTGACGGGATGGCCGCCGAATGTGGTGATATGTCCCAGCACCGGATTATCCGTGAACTGATCCATCAGATCTTTGGAAGCTACGAACGCGCCCAAGGGCATTCCGCCGCCCAGTGATTTACCCAGCAACAAGATATCCGGCACCACATCAAAATGTTCAAAACCCCAGAGCTTACCGGTTCTTCCAAATCCGGCTTGTATCTCGTCCAGGATCAGGAGCGTTCCTGTCTCTGTGCATTTTTTCCGCAAAGCCTGCATCCAGGATCGATCCGGAGTGATGATCCCGGCTTCGGCTTGTACCGTTTCCGCGATCACACAGGCAGTATGTTCATTGATCTCGTCCAGTGCTTCCTGTGAATTATATTGAAGATGCAGCACATCCGGCAATAAAGGGCGAAACGCATTCCTCCAGTATTCATTGCCCATAATGCTGAGTGCGCCTTGTGTGGAACCGTGATAAGAATTGCTGAAAGCCAGTATCCGTGTGCGTCCCGTCACGCGCTTAGCCAGCTTCATCGCCCCTTCCACTGCTTCCGCACCGGAATTGGTGAAATAAACGGATGAAAGCGGGGCCGGCAAATGTTCCGCGAGTAATTGTGCGAACTGCACCTGCGGCGATTCAATGAATTCACCGTACACCATCACATGCAGGTAGGCATCCAGTTGTTTTTGTATGGCGGCGATCACCTGAGGATGACGGTGACCGGTATTAGCCACACTGATCCCGCCGATGAGGTCGGTATATTTTTTCCCCGCGGCATCAAACAGATAAACGCCTTCCGCTTTCACGATATCCAGTGCCAGCGGAGCAGGCGATGTTTGTGCCACATGACGTAAAAAAAGTTCGCGTTGATTCATGTTGCCTTATTCTTCCAGGAACTGGTCCAGGAATTTTTGAAAGAATTCATCCAGCCTCAGGCCGTCGAAAGGTTCATCGTAATAAATTCCGCAAGTGCGGATATTTTCCGGGATCGTGATTTTTTTCTGATCCATATCGAAAGGCCCTGCCACCGCAAGGTAAGCATCGGGCTCGGAATCCTCTTCATCTTCCCCGTAACGCAGATTGACACGGTAAATGAAATAGCGTTTTTTCACGCCCTCCACTTCCCGCTCAACCGTTTTGATATAGATGAATTCAGGCTTCATTCCGTCATCATCCTCTTCATCCATCACTGCATTGTACAGATACCCCTTCGCGATCTTTTTCTGATCCATGATGCCTGCAGGGATCAGGCTGGTCTTGCCGGCTTCCTTCAACAATTCATATAGTTCAATGGTGAATTGATCCTTGGAAAGTAATTTTTTAAGATCGGGCTGACTGACGGTATGATGTTCATTGAAAAGCGTGACCAGTGCAAACTTCTTTACATTCAGCTGCTTCACCTGCTGGAATGCCAGCAACAGGTCATCTGCCTTCTTCTGCTTGAAATAACCCAATAACGGAAGGGTATATTCCAGACGGTATTCATAATCATAACTGTCTTCAGGAAGCGGTTTGGTTTCCGCCAGCAGTTTCCGCATCAGCTTGTCGATCGCTGGCCAGTGCGTATCCAGCTCCTGAAGTGTCATCCGGCTGCTGTCGATCATGGTCTTTGCCAGTGAAAGAATGCTGCTGCCGGCGATCGTATCCATGATATGTTCAAAGAGCGCCGGAAAAAGTAAGCGTGAAAGTTCCGGCTGTCCTTCCAGCATTGAATAGAAATAGTAATAATTCTCACTCACCGGGAATTGCTTTTTAAGCAATTCATTGATCAGGGAGTATGCTTCTTCATGGTGCTGAGCTGCCAGCAGACTGAGCCAGTCGTATTGCAGGCCACGTATCTGAGAACCGGGATCCGCATAATGCTGCCGGATGAAATCCAGTACCCACGGGTCTTCCACCGGATCTTCGCCCTCATTGTATAATTTATCCAGGACATTGAAAAGGCGGTTATTGACCATGTCCTTCAAACCATTGATGGTACGGTAAGGCAGCAGTGTTTTCTCCATCAGCATTCGGATATGCGTGCTGTCGAACACCACTGCATTCAAAGCATCATATGCGTGTGAGAACACCACACTGTCCTGCGACTGCAGGTCATCAAATATCCTTTTGGGTGTATTTTTCGTTAGCCAATCCATCGGCTTCAGTTCACTCACACGGAATTCATTGAAATAACGCTCCTCATTTACCGCACGCTGTCCGGTGAGCGGCAATACAGGCTTCGACATGCGCAGGATATAAGAGCGGTCACCATTCAGAAAAAACCGGCAGTGCACGTCCTTTGCCTGAGTAGTATCCCTGAATATAAGGTCCCTGCCCTCGAGTCCGTTCTGACGAACAACCGTATAACCGACAAGCGTATCATCTTCAGTAAGGATCTGATCACGGATCCGGTCAAATGCAACGGACACATCACTGACCCAGTAATAAGGATTCAGGGCCGTTACTTCAACCGAGTATACACGGGAAGTATAAGGTTCTGTAGCAACGAACGTTCCTAGCGTCCGGTCTGTCAGTGAATCCGCCTCGTCTTCCGTTCCATTTATGATAGCATCCGGCATCCAGCTGCTGAATGAACGGTCGGGGGATGCGGCAGACTTCCAGTCCGATCCCGGCAATTCCGTAATAGCGAATGAACTCAGGAAACGTCTGACATCCGGCTGGTCCGGACTAAGCGTTTCATATTCAGCAGATACATAGTAGCCGATATTATCACGCTTCACGATGATACCCTGCATCATTCTTCCTTTACTCGGACCAGCGGAATAAAAACGAGCGGGATAACCTCCGGTGGAAGTATCAACGATCGTGACAAGCGATTTATCCATCTCCTCTTCTATGGATGAGATATAGCTTTGAAAGAACTGTTCCGTTTCTTTGAAAACATGTCCTGATGAAGGCCTGATCAGGTACACGGAATAATCGATACCGGTCGATGCATCACTGTACACATGGGAAGCCAGCGAACTTTTCCCTTCGACGGACTTTGCAGGCGTGTATTTGGGTTTTCCCGGAAATTCGATCCGGAATCCTTCTTTACTGCTTTCATCTTTGCTCCAGTCAGGCCTGACGCGTTCCATCAGGTTCAATGAGGTCATGAAATGAACAGAGACCGGATCATACAGTTTTTCCTTCTTCAGTGAACTCAGCGCGAGCATATAGAACATCTGGCCACGGAAGTATTCCGTAACACGCGTATAGCTTTTATCCTTCATCAGCATGACCGATTCCCTTCCCGTTAACTGACCGGCATGTGCCTCTCCACCGCTGAGGAGGATTCCGGAACCGTAGTCCAGCATGGCTTTGATCTGACCGTTAAAAAAACTATCGACGCCCGCATCCCGCTCTTCCTTCGTCATACGGCCCGTGATGGTCATATAGGTCTTCCCTTCCCCCAGATCGTAGTAGTATCTAACGGTCCGTCCACCACCGCGGGGTTGTTCCGTCATAGGACCGGGTGTTTCAACGGTGAATCCCTGTTCCTTGTCCGTTAGACGGATCCATTTCTTTTTTGCATCAGGTAACACGATGTCTCCGGCATAGATCCTTTTTTCTGAGAACACCGGCTCTACTTTATATCCCATCTGACGAAGCAGACTGATCAGTCCGCGTGGTCCGGGAAGATGCCCGGCTCCCACAGCCGTGAACAGGGATTGTGCGTGCATGATGCTGTCCATCATTTTAACCATCCCTTCATTCCGGTGATACAGGAACAGTTCCATCGCAGATTCAGTGAAATAGCGCGCCAGAAAATAATGCAGGCTGTCCAGGTCCTCCTTATAATAGTATTTACTCAGCGGAGATTCACTCTTTGTATCCCAATTCTCAAGCAGTTCTTCGATATGGTCCGGATTGACACCATCAGACAGCGCCTTGATAGCCCGGAGCTGCATGGCCACCTTCTCCAGCCCGTACACTTTCTTTTCTTTGGAAGATGCCAGTTTGAAGAGGAAGGCATCCATGAATACATCCATACCATCGGCAGACTTCTCCTGACTGGGTGCGACCAGTTTTCCCATCAGACTTTTGAGTTTGCTGTAATTCAATGGCGGGGCTTTCGGGTCCTTACGCCTGATCTTACTTAGCAGGGAGTCCAGTTTCTGATCCGCCTGACTTTCATCGTGCAGATTCAGATCGCCGTTGTAGACAGCAGTGAACAGATCATTAAGACTATCCGGATTGAGTTCCATGGCAAATGCTTCCGCCCTTTCCAGGAATGTATACAGGGAATCTTCGAAATAGAAAGCCTCCCGGTCATTTACGTGCATCGTACCAAAAAGGTAAGAGGGTTGCTTCATGCCGTTGCCACTGATCTTCCATAAAAGGGACTTGCCTTTGGCAGGCTGGGCATGCAGTGAGGTAGCATGAAAAAACAAAAAGGTGAACAGGATCAGGGCAGGGAGAATTCGTCTCATAAGCGGGTGTTTGTCAGATAAGGCAATACAAATAAAGGAACATTTTACGGATATTTGATTAAAGGAGAATGGATGATGGAGAATGGATAATGTGGTTCTAAGGGTCAGATCGAATACCTTTAGCCCTTTTATTTTCCCAGCACCCAACATTCAAAACTCAACATTCAAAATTCAAAAATTTCCCCCATGCCCCTCATTCTTCCCGTCGATTCCAAACTCCCCCAATTCGGTGAGAACTGCTTTATCGCTCCCAATGCCACGATCGTGGGGGATGTGACCATGGGCCGCGACTGCAGCATCTGGTTCAATGCCGTGATCAGGGGTGATGTCAATTTCATTAAAATGGGCGACAAGGTGAATGTGCAGGATGGGGCCTGTATCCATTGCACCTACCAGAAATGCGGTACCACCATCGGCAATAATGTATCTATCGGTCACCACGCTATCGTACATGGCTGCACCCTGGAGGATGATGTGCTGGTCGGCATGGGCGCCATCATCATGGACAATGCCGTCGTACATTCCAATTGCATTATCGCCGCCGGAGCCGTCGTGCTGGAAAATACCATCTGCGAACCCGGCAGCATCTACGCCGGCGTACCCGCCAAAAAAGTAAAAGACATCCCGCAGGAAATGATAGGTGGGGAGATCCACCGGATCGCGAATAATTATGTGCGGTATGCCGATTGGTTCCGTGATAAATGATAATTGATAATGGAAAATGGATAATGAAATACAGATAAGAGGTTATAGGTTATAGGTAAAAGGTTGATGCTAAGCGACAATTCATTAGATAATGAGGAATCGCCAAACGAAGGATGCAGCTTCTCAATTAACATTAACATTCTTAAAAGGACTACCGACTAAAGACTATCGACTACTGACTATTTGATATGTGTACCCAAGACACATTCCATATCTGGAAACCCCTATAAGAACCGCACCCATAGTGCTTTTACGATACCCGGTGCAATTAATAACAGTTAAATTCGTTAACACAATATGCAGTATCACATGAAAAACATACGCTTAGCAGGGATCGCGTTCGCGGTCATGTTCCTTTTGTCCTCCTGTGGTCTCTGGCGCAGCATGTTCAAACCCAAGTACGGATGTCCCAGTAACGGAAAGAATGTAGGCGCTGAAAAGATCGTCAGCGGCGACCCCAAGGCATTGAAGTCAGCGAGAAAGGCAAAAAAATTCAGAAGTTAACGTATAAAATGCAGCTAACTGCATCCTGATCTTGTCCTATGAATAAACCTTAAAGCCTTTACCATGAGCCTTACCCTACGAACCAATCTCGGTCATACCGAAGCGGTCATCTCCGATGACGGCAGCCTGAAACAATTCTACCACGTGGCCGATGTACTGAGCCGCGACTTTAAAGTCAGTTTCTCCCACAAAGAAGATGATTTTGATACGATCGACTGGGAATTCCGTTTCAAAGGTCATAACATGACTCTCCATTATAATATCTACAATGGTATTTCGCTGTTCCCGACCAAGACCCGCGATGCCCTGAACAAGGACAATAAAGCGGTCGTTGAACTGGCCGGTATCCTGGAAGCTAAATTATTCAGCGAAGCAACGGAAAAGCATATCGCCTGAGATCAGTAGTCGTTTTCCTCCAGTGAACCCAGTATTCCTGCATAACTCAGGAACCTGTCTTCGTGTATCTCACCGTTACGTACCGCATCCTTTACCGCACATTCCGGCTCTTCCATGTGCAGGCAATTATTGAACTGACATCCCTGTAAACGGTTCCGCATTTCAGGATAGTAATGTGACAATTCCTGTTTACTGATATCCACCAACCCGAATTCACGCATACCCGGTGTATCGATGATCCGTCCGCCATTCGGCAGATCGTGCATTTCCGCAAAAGTGGTCGTATGCTGCCCCTTTCCGCTCCAGCCGCTGATCCCCTGTGTTTTCAGGTCCGCCTCCGGTAACAAACAATTCAGTAATGATGATTTTCCAACGCCGCTGTGTCCGCTGATCAGACTGATCTTTCCGGCCAGCGCTGCATTCAGTTCCTCAATACCCATGTGCTTCTCGGCACTCACCAATAAGACACGGTAACCCAGCGCCTCATACATGTCCTTCCATTTTTCAAATTGCTCCTCTTCTTTCTTACGGTACAGATCGGCTTTATTGAATACCAGGATCGCCGGCACATGATACATTTCACAGGCCACCAGGAAACGGTCGATGAACCCCTGCGAAGTACGCGGCTCACGCAATGTGACCACCAGCAGCGACTGATCCAGATTGGATGCCACGATATGATGCTGATGCTTGTTGCGGGGGGACTGGCGGTTGATATAATTCCGGCGGTCATGCACCGTGTGTATGGTCGCGGTTTGTTCCCCTTCATTCTCTACCTCTGCTTCCACTTCATCACCTACCGCTACCGGATTGGTACTGGTGATATCATCGATCTTCATCACGCCCTTGATACGGGCATTCCAGATCTTACCCTCTTCATCACGGATAACATACCAGCTGCCGGTCGATTTGTACACTAATGCCTTCATGAACCGCTAAATTACAGTAATACGCCTGATCCGGAGCATCCGGACCCTCAGGGGAAACGACGGAATACAGTATAACGCAGGATGACCTCCAGGAATAAAAAGGCCAGCGCTGCCAATACGAATGGCAGGAACTTTTCTTCATAACGCCGGAAATTGCGGATCTCCACCTTTGATTTCTCCAACCGGTCGATCTGCTTGTAGATCGCACCCAGCCCGTCCTTATCCCTTGCCCGGAAATACTGTCCCCCGGTTTCTGATGCGATGCGCTGCAGCAATTGTTCATCGAGGAAATCGCCCACCGGACTCTTTGCATTCCTGTTGTTGCCGGTCGCAACCGGAGCCGGCGGCGCCGCGCTCATCCCGACCGTATACACTTTCACCTGATGCGCTTTCGCGATATCCAGTGCGGTGAGCGGATCGATCAGCCTGGTCTCAGGCGGGTCTTCCTTTCCATCGGTCAGTAAGATGATTACCTTACTCTTATGTTTGCTCTGCGATAAACGATCCGTTGCCGTGGCCAGTCCCTCCCCGATCACCGTACCATCCGTCAGGTAACGCCGGCTTTCAAGACCTTCGATCTGCGCCAGCAAAGTGGAGTGATCGGTCGTGATCGGACACTGCGTAAAACTCTCCCCTGAAAAAATGACGAGGCCGATCCGGTCCACCGGCCTGCTGCGTACAAATTCTTCCGCCACTTCTTTGGCCGCTTCCATCCGTGAAGGCAGGATATCCTTCGATGCCATGCTTCCGCTCACGTCCATGCACAATACGATGTCGATCCCTTCCCCTTCTTTCAGCTCCCGGTCATTCCGTGTGCGGGGTCTTGCCATAGCGATGATCAGCGCTGTGATAGCCAGTATCCGTAAGATGAAAGGCACATGACGAAAACGGCTTTTCCAGGAAGATGCACGAAAGGCCTGTGCAGCCGAGACCATGATGCTGCCCTGCTTCGCGTCCGAACGGTACACATACCACCAGATCAGCAGGAGCGGCAATGCAGCCAGTCCTACCATCCAGGGCCATGCGAATTCAATATGTCGGAACCAGTCGTACAGCATCAGGGTAATTGTTTGGTTTTTTCAATGGCTTCTTTGATAATGTTGAAACAGGACTGATGATCGGCTTCTGTCGGCTGGTATTTCGCGAACTTGACGAAATCGGATAACCGCAATGCCTGATTCAGCTGATCGGCAAGTCCTTTTACCAATGCCACGCTTTTCAACTGAAGAATGAGATCATCGGTCGTTTTCTGTAAAGACAATATCCCTTTCTTCCGGAAGATGTACACACGGAAAACAGATACGAGTCCGGAGTAATAGGCTTTCGCATCACTGGTCTTACCCTTCCAGGCTTCCAGTCCCTGCATCGCTTCTTTGAAAGGGTCGGTGAGTGGTTCAGGTTGCGGAGAAGCTGGCGCTGCGGGCTTTTTGCGGAACAACAGATACAACAACAGGATCAGCAGGACCGCACCGCCGGCAAAGATCAGCCAGGGAAAGCTCTTCTTTTTCTCATCAACCGGTATCACATCCTTGATGTCATGATAAGGTTTGGAAGGATCGGCATCCGAATACACCACATCCACAGCTATGGAATCGGAAACCACAGTACCCATCCGGAACGGAGGAATGACCCAGTGACCGGAATCAAAACTGACGAGATGATAAATTCCGTGAATGAATGTATATCCCTCTTTGACCGATGTATCGAATACCGGCGGTTCCGCGATCTCAAAATGAGGGAAGCTGTCAACGGCCGGAAAATTCACTGCGGCATCGCCTGACAGTTGCACATCCACCGTTACTTTCAGGGGTTCGCCCAGCAACACGCGTTGTTTATCTGCAGAAGCTTTCACGCTGACAGTCACCTGTCCACCAGCCAAATGACTGAACAACAAGGTGGCAAATAAAAGTATGGGAACGAGTGGCTTCATGGGTTCATCGGTTCCGGCTGATGAAGAATTTCTGCAG
Organism: Bacteroidota bacterium; assembly: GCA_029555415.1. Taxonomy (GTDB): domain Bacteria; phylum Bacteroidota; class Bacteroidia; order Chitinophagales; family Chitinophagaceae; genus JAKPSI01. The sequence goes on from JAKPSI010000064.1 coordinate 58,158, forward strand.
CACTTTCACATAATCCTCATCCGTGCGGATATGTAGCAGGTCGGAGCCCGCTTTCTTGAAAGCGTCGGTACTGTATTTGGTGACGTGGAAGAATTCCTGTTCATATCTGTAGCGGACATACTCATTACTCGTGTCCACCCATTTGCGGCGGTCCGATTCCGCGTCGCGCACCTGCATCAGTCCCGCATCCGGCAAACGCTGGTCCATGGGGTCATATAATTTGATGCCGACCACATCGTGTTTGCGTCCCGCGATGCGAAGCGCATCTTCATAATTCGCGTCCAGAAAATCACTCAGCACAAAAGCGATGCTTTTCTGCCGCGTCATATTATTGAAGAATTGCAGTGCTTTCGCCAGTTGCGTGCCTTTGCCCTTCGGCTCCTTGCTCAGCAGTTCACGTACGATGAAGAGCGCGTGCTGCTTGCCCTTCTTCGGAGGGATGTAAGCCTCCACGATATCGCTGTAAAAGATCACACCGATCTTATCCGCATTGTTCACGGCCGAAAAACTCAGCACAGCAGCGATCTCGGTGATGATATCCCGTTTGGTGCCGTGCATCGTCCCGAACAGGGAACTGGCACTGATATCCACCAGCAGCATCACCGTCAGCTCGCGTTCTTCCTCGAATATCTTGCTGAACGGATGACCAAAACGAGCGGATACGTTCCAGTCGATGAACCGGATGTCATCTCCCGCCGCATACTCCCGCACTTCCTTGAACGACATACCCTTACCCTTGAAGGCGCTGTGGTACTCGCCTGTAAAGAGGTCGCTGGTCAGTTTTTTACTCCTGATCTCCAGGGCCCTTACTTTCTTTAATATTTCAGCTGTAGTTAGCAAATCCTTTTTTTATTGCAAGAACACAGAGAATAAAAGCTTAACCACATAGGATCATAGAAACATAGTTACACATAGTTAGAACACATAGCCACACTATTTTAGCTTTCCCTTCTATGTGTACCTATGTGCCTCATGTGTCTATGTGTTTAAGCTTTCTATGATTCTTTTTTTATTATTCAACATTTCGTTACGGAACATTCACGATCTTAATTACCTCCTCGATCACCTCCTCCACATCCACATTCTCCGCCTCCGCCTCATATGTCAGTCCGATACGGTGACGCAGCACATCCTTACAGATACTGCGGATATCTTCCGGTATCACGAATCCTCTTTTATTCAGGAAAGCCTGCGCCTTGGCCGCGATAGCGAGGTTGATACTGCCACGTGGGGAAGCCCCATAGGAAATGAGCGGCTTCAGTTTATCCAGTTTATATTTTTCAGGTTCACGGGTGGCGAATACGATATCCAGTATATACTGTTCGATCTTTTCATCCATATAGATCTGTCTGGTCAGCTCCTTTGCCTGGATCACCTCTTGTACGGACACGACCTGCTTCACGGGTGCCAGCGGACCTTCTTGTACCTGTTGCCGGATGATGAGCTGTTCTTCATGCATCTTCGGATACTTCACGATCACTTTCATCAGGAAGCGGTCCACCTGCGCTTCGGGCAACGGATAGGTACCTTCCTGCTCCAGCGGATTCTGAGTCGCGAGCACCAGGAAAGGTTCTTCCAGTTTATAAGTCGTGTCACCGATCGTTACCTGGCGTTCCTGCATCGCTTCCAGTAAAGCACTCTGCACTTTGGCAGGTGCGCGGTTGATCTCATCCGCCAGAATGAAATTGGCGAAGATGGGCCCTTTGCGGACCACGAATTCATTCTTCTGCTGATTATAGATGAGTGTACCGATCACGTCAGCCGGTAAAAGGTCGGGCGTGAATTGTATACGACTGAATTTGGCATGTACTGCCTGCGAAAGCGTTTTGATGGTGAGGGTCTTGGCCAGTCCGGGCACCCCTTCCAACAAGATATGCCCGTTACTGAGCAGGCCCATCAGCAGGCGGTCGAGCATGTGCGATTGCCCGATGATCACATGACCGGTCTCTTCCCGCAGTTTATCAGTAAAGGCGGCGGCATGTACGATACGTTCATTGAGCTGGCGGATGTCTTCGGCGGTTTTCAGCATATTGATCTTTTTAAAGAATAGTGGCTTTCCGGATCCGTACCCCGTCTACAAGCCGGAAAATGAACGGGATACCATATCTGTCACAAAATACGAACTTGCTCTAAGCAAATAATTTGCCGTTATCCCAATAAACGGAAAAACACTAAGGAAATCAGCGTTTTTTACCTTTTCTGCATGGTAAAGAAGGCTTATTTTGGCAGTTGAAACCAATGATCATGAAAAAACACATCCTCCTATCCACAGCCATTTTCAGCTTTTTACTCCTGTCGGTACCCGCCTGCAAGAAAGAAAAAGCACCCGCTCCCAAAACAAAAACGGAACTGATCAGCTCATCACCCTGGGTTTTCCAGAGTGCATCAGCCAGCGGAACCGATATTTCCAATAATGCCGCCCTTGCCTGCGTCAAGGACAACAGCCTGACCTTTGCCGCAGCCGGCACCGGTAGCGTAGCTGAAGGAACTATCGTTTGCTCACCCACTACAGCAGGCAATTTCACCTGGAGTTTTCAGAATACGGAAACCACATTATCGCTTTCAGCAGGCCTCCTGCCCGGCGGTAACGGTACTTTCAACCTGGTATCTGTTGATGCAACAAATCTGGTGATCTCTCAAAATGTGACCATCCCGCCTTCGGTGACTCCGATACTGGTGGTGTTCACTTTTAAGCATTAATTTTTTTCACGCAAAGAAGTTTCCCGCAGATACCGCAGATCTTAGCACAGATCACGCGGATATTATCACACGTTGTTAGTGAAACAATGAAGCCGAAAGAATCTTTCGGCTTCATTCATTTTGGGTAATGAATTACGGAGCATCCATTCTCCATTATCCATTCTCCATTATCAAATATCAATTCTCCATTAAGAAAGGTATTTCCCTACGATCGGCATTCGTCTTCCCGTCCCGAACGCCTTCCAGCTGATGCGGATGATGGGACAGAACTGATTGCGTTTGTATTCGCTGGTGTTGACGAGTTTGAGGACACGGTTCACCAGCGTTTCATCATAACCTTTCGCAATGATCTCTTTCGGACCGTTGCGCATTTCGATGTATTCATATAAAACGCGGTCGAGCTGGTCGTAGTCCGGGAGACTGTCACTGTCCTTTTGATTGGGCCTCAATTCCGCGGAGGGCGGCTTGGTAATGATATTTTCAGGAATGATCTCTTCTTCCCTGTTCAGGTGTTTTGCGAGTGCGAAGACCTGCATCTTGTAACAATCGCCCAGCACACTGAGTCCGCCGGCCATATCACCGTACAGGGTTCCGTAGCCGGTCGACAATTCACTCTTGTTCGATGTATTCAGCAGCACATAACCGAATTTGTTGGCAATGGCCATCAGCAGGTTGCCGCGGGTACGGGCCTGGATATTCTCTTCTGCCAGACCGAAAGGCAGGTCCTTGAAAATGGGTTTCAGCTCCTGCAGGAAACTGTCGTAGATATTTTTCACCGGAACGATATCATAAGGATTGCCAAGGTTCTTACTCAGGGCCACCGCGTCATTCACGGAATGATCGGTCGAGAATTGTGAGGGCATCAGGATCGCGCGTACATTTTCTTTGCCCAGTGCTTCCACCGCCAAAGCCTGTACCACCGCACTATCAATACCCCCCGACGCACCGAGGATGGCCTTTTGGAATCCCATCTTTTTGAAATAATCGCGGATACCCAACACCAGCGCGTGCCGGATCTCTTCCATATTCTTTTCGTTCGTCAGGTATTTGATCACGTCTTCGCCGGTGCCCACTTCACGTGCTGAGAAGAACACCGGTTCTTCCGCAGGCGGAGCAGATGATCTTTTCAGCAGCTCATTCAGTTCCACTACCTGATAGTCCTCTTCAAAATAATTCAGCTCTTTTATTTTATTGCCGTTGCAGTCGTACACCAGACTGCCCCCGTCGAATACGATCTCCGTTTGTGAACCCACCGCGTTGCAGTAGATCATCGGCAGTTTGTACTTCAGGGTATGCGCGCGGATGAGACTGTTGCGGACGATATCCTGCGCGTAGTTATAAGGTGAAGCGGAGAGATTGATCATCACATCCGGCTGGTAAGGCATCAGCTTTTCCATGGGTGTGATGCGGTACAACGGATTATCACCCATGTTCCAGATATCCTCACAGATCGTGACCCCCAGTTTCTTTCCTTTGAAGTGAACCACATTCCAATCGTAAGCCGGTTCAAAATAGCGGTATTCATCAAATACATCATAATTGGGGAGCAGGGTCTTGTGCACTTCCGCTTTGATCTCCTTTTCATGCAGCAGGAAAACGGCGTTGAAAAGGTCCTTGCCTTCCCTGCGGGGATTCCGGGCGGGACTGCCGATCAGCACTCCGATCGTATCCGCGTGCTGTTTGATGACATCGATCTCGCGGTAGCAGCTGTTGATGAAGTCGTCGAATTCCAGGAAATCCCGGGGCGGATAACCGCACACGCAAAGCTCAGAGAACACCACCAGGTCGGCCCCCTGGGTCTTTGCCCATTCAATGCCCGCGATGATACGGCGGGTATTGCTTTCAAAATTCCCGATGTGGTAGTTCTGCTGCGCGAGGGCGATCTTCATCCTGCAAATTTATCAATTTTCGGCGGGGTACAGCCGCATGCTTTGTTAACGTAATTTCGCACGCAACAATCTGAACAGAACCACGTTTATCCTCATGATGAAAAAAGCCAGCCTGATCCTCCTGCTCCTGGCAGGATTCGCCGCCTGTAAAACCAAAAAGAACATCCCTGATGTTTCGGGCATCCCCGTTACCGTTAAACTGGAACGTTTCGACCAGGGCTTTTTCGAGACCGACAGCATCCGCCCCGAAGAGGGCCTCGCGCACCTGCAGCAGCAGTTCCCGGGTTTCTACCCCGATTTCATGGAAGGCCTGCTGGGCGTGAATGGTTCCCCCATCGATACCAATACCATCCGTGCCACTCAAATGCTGCTGACCCGGTACCGCAGCCTTTACAGCACCGTACAACCCCTGTACAAGAACACTGCGGATCTGGAAAAGAACATCGCGCAGGGATTCCGCTTCGTGAAATTTTATTTCCCCGAATACAAACTGCCGGGGCTCATCACTTTCATCAGTACACTGGATGCGCCGGGCATCGCGCTCACCAATAAATACATCGCGATCGGTTTGCAGCAATATGCCGGAAAGGATTTTCCGGGCTATCAGGATGAAGGTGTCAAACAACTTTATCCGGCTTATATCTCCCGCCGCTTCGAACCCGCATTCATTCCTGCCAACTGTATCAAAGCCATCATCACGGATATGTTCCCGGACAACAGCGGCATCTTACCGTTGGCCGGACAAATGATCGAGAAAGGAAAACAGTGGTGGCTGCTGGATCAGCTGATGCCGGAAACGGCGGATAGTCTGAAGACCGGCTACACGACCGATCAGTTGAAATGGTGTAACGCGAATGAAGGACTGATCTGGTCATACATACTGAAGAATGAGAATCTGCAATCGGTGGATCCCGCCACCATTCAGACCTATATCGGTGAAGGTCCGTTCACACAGGGCTTTTCACAGGAATCATCTCCGGGCAACATCGGACAATGGATCGGCTGGCGCATCGTGCAGAAATACGCGGACAAACATCCGGAACTGAAACCTGCGGATATCATGAAAACGGATCCGAAAAAGATCCTGGAAGAATCGACCTATAAACCGAAGTGATCAGTTGGCCTTGAAGGGCACGAACATGTCGAAGGACGGGATCCTGACTTCGAAAGTCTGTTTGGAGTTGAGGTTCTCCATCTGATAGGTGCCATACATCCTGCCCATTTCAGAACGCAGGTTACAGCCACTCACATACTGGTAACTTTCCCCCGGTTGCAGAACGGGTTGCACGCCTACCACACCTTCCCCTTCCACTTCACGGGTGCTGCCGGTACTGTCGAATATATGCCAGTGACGACGGTGGAGTTTAACTGGAAAAGCATTGTGATTCTCGATCCGGATCCTGTATGCGAACATGAATTCCGACTGCAGGGGATTGCTGTAATCTGGTTGGTAATACGTTTCTACGCTCACCTTGATTCCGGAGGAGATAAGGCTTGTCATGGATTAAAAGTAAAGAAAAGGAGTCAGACTGAAAACCCATCCATCATTTAACTGTTGAATATTATCCGGCATCGTAAATTTGCGTGCCTTTTTGAAAGGAAAACCAACAAAACCCCAAATCTGAACACATGAAGATCGCTGTAGCCAAAGGAGACGGGATCGGCCCCGAGATCATGGAAGCCGTTCTTAATATTTTTAAGGCCGGAAAACTCCCCCTTGAATATCAGTTCGTAGACATGGGAAAATGGGTCTTTGACCAGGGTTACAGCAATGGTATGACCCCTGAGGCCCAGGAAACGATCGAGTCGATCGGCATCCTTTTTAAAGGACCGATGGAAACCCCCAAAGGCAAAGGGGTGAAAAGCGTGAATGTGACCGCCCGCAAAACCTGGAACACGTATGCCAACAAACGCGTTTTCCAGACCCTGCACGGCGTGGATACGGTGTTCAGCAAAGCAGGCATCCCCATTGATATTACGGTCGTGCGCGAGAACATTGAAGATACTTATGGTGGTATAGAACACATGCTCACACATGACGTGGCCCTCAGCCGCCGTTTCATTACCCGCCCGGGTAGTCTGCAAGTGATCCGTTACGCATTTGAAATGGCACGCAAGAAGAATGCGCGCCGCATCACCTGCGGACACAAGGCCAATATCATGAAGATCACGGATGGCCTGTTCCTGGAATGTTTCTATGAAGTAGCGAAAGAATATCCCGAACTGAAAGCAGATGATGTGATCGTGGATGATCTGTGTATGAAACTCGTCACCAAACCCGATCTGTTCGATGTGGTGGTGCTCACCAATCTGCAGGGCGATATCGTTTCGGATCTTTGTGCGGGATTGGTCGGCGGACTCGGCTTCGCGCCTTCCGCGAATATCGGGGACCATATCTGCATCTTTGAAGCGGTGCACGGAACCGCACCGGATATCGCGGGTAAGAATATCGCCAACCCCACTGCATTACTGCTGAGTGGTATCGCCATGCTTCGCCACCTGGGATTCATGGAACATGCGGCGGAGATCGAGAATGCATTATTATATACACTGGAACAGGGTATTCATACCGGTGATTTCGGTGATCGTAATATCACATCCAAAAACACGACCGAATTCGCGGCGGCCATCATCGCCAACTTCGGTAAAAAGCCCGCCCAGGGCGCTAAACCGTCTTTACCGAACATGCCGGTCACGCCTACTGTTTTCAAACTGGAGAAGAATCCGCTCATCATGACCAAAGAGATGGAGGAAGAAACCATCGTGGGTGTGGACCTCTTCATTGAAAGTATGGAACAGCCAACGGTCGTTGCGGAAAAATGCCTGAAGCATACGCTCGATATCTTCAAACTGGTTACACTGAGTAACCGCGGCACACAGGTATGGCCCAAAGGATCCGTGTTCACCAACCTCGTGAATCAGTACAACGCGCGCTTTGAAAGTGTGGGTGACGCACCGCTTACCCAAACCGATGTGATCGAGCTGCAACGCCGTCTCGCAAAGGATTTCAAGATCTGTTCTTCGGAATTGCTGAATATGTGGGGAGAGAAGAAGGCGTATAGTTTGGCGCAGGGACAGTAAATAGATGATAGTGGAGAATGGATAATGGATAATGGGGAGATGATAATTTATAATGGATAATGTGGAGCTCAACCGGAGCGGTTGTTTTCATAGCCGGTAACAGGTAATAGGTAAAAGGTTAGAGGTGAAAGGTAAGAGGTTGTTGAGGTGGGCATCTCGTTCTAAGGGGCTTCTTAGGAAACCATACTTACTAATAAATCAGTTGCAGCTATCATTCAGATTTCAAAATTCAAAATTTCCCCATGCCTTTAGATACTTTGAAATACACGAACGGCGAGGTCACCGTGGTCTGGAAACCCAAGACCTGTATACATTCCACCTTATGCTGGAAGGGACTGATCAGTGTCTTTGACCCGCGTGTCAAACCCTGGGTCAACCTGCAGGGCGCTTCCACCGAAGCGATCATAGAACAGGTGAGCAAATGTCCGAGCGGTGCGTTGAGTTACTACCTCAATGAAGAAGGCAAGAAAGTTGATGGTTAAAATGTTTGATGGCCTGATTGTTTGTCGTGTTACCAGAAGATCCAATGCCAACCCGCAACCCGAAACCTGAAACCCATAACCCGCACCCCCCAACCCCCAACAGCCGAACTGAAACCCATTGATCAATTCATCACTGTTGCCCCTTAGAATAAACTACCGACTACCGACTAAAGACTACCGACTAAACATCATCCTCCAGCTTTTTTGGATCTCGCAAACCCGTTCTTCAGCAACCACTGGAGCACTTTCTCCCGCTGATCGCCCTGTACAACGATCTCATTGTCCTTGGCGGAGCCGCCGGTACCACAAAATGTTTTGAGCTTTTTTCCCAATGCTTCCAGGTCATCATTCGTCCCCACGAATCCGGTGATCAGGGTTACGGCCTTCCCGGCGCGGTGTTTGGAATCCAGCCATACGCGCAGATTCTGGAGTGCCGGTGCCAGGGTTTCTTTAGCCTCCTGTTCTTCTTCGTATTTAAAATTGGGATCGGTACTGTACACGAATCCGTGCTGATCGGGTTTATTCTTCTTTGACATATCTATCCTATTTACTGAAGACCATAAAATGAAACGGATGCTACTCCCCTCTCCTTCGGAGAGGGGCCAGGGGGTGGGGTCAATTGATTACTGCTTTCAAACTCAGGTCCAGGCTCCTTGCCTGGTGGATCAATCCTCCCACACTGACGAAATCAACGCCTGTTTGCGCATACGCTTCGATGTTAGTCAGATTTATACCACCACTGGCTTCCGTTTCAAACGTTTCACCAATGAGTTGCACAGCTTGCGCCAGCTGCTCCGGGGTAAAATTATCGAGCATCACACGGAATACCTTGCCTTGTCCGCAGGCCAGCACTCTGCGTACATCATCCAGACTGCGCGTTTCCACTTCGATCTTCAATCCTGGCTTTTGGGTGCGGACATATTCCGCAGCCAGCTCAATGGCCTGTTCAATGCCTCCGCAATAATCGATATGATTATCCTTGAGCATGATCATATCGTACAAACCGAAACGATGGTTCACGCCGCCGCCGATCTTCACTGCTTCTTTCTCCAGCAGGCGGAAATTCGGTGTCGTCTTACGGGTATCAAGCAAACGCGTTTTAAACCCCTTGAGTTTCTCCGTGTATTGTTTCGTCAGGGTGGCGATGCCACTCATCCGCTGCATGCAATTCAGTACAAGACGTTCGCATTGCAGAATCGTGTGCACATGCGCTTCCACGGTAAAAGCCTGTTCGCCGTACTTCATCACCTCCCCATCCTGTTTGAAAGAGGTGAACACAGCGGCCGGTTCACGTAAGGCGAAGATCTGTCTCGCCACATCCATTCCGGCCAGGATACCATCCTCTTTGATCTTCAGCACCGCCTTTCCTTTGGTACCGGCGGGGATACAGGAAAGCGTGGAGTGATCACCGTCACCGATGTCTTCTTTCAGTGCATGTTCGATCAGTATTTTCAGTGCAGCCGAGTATTCCATATCTGCAAAAATAAAAAAGCCTTTCCGGTGTTCCGGAAAGGCTTGCGTGTTTATTTTGAACCGTCCTTATTCGATTGTTTCAAAGCGGATCTTCCGGACAACTTCCCGGGATGCTTTGGTCTTCATGAATACGGTGGTACGGAAATTACCGCTTTGGGTTTGCAGGGTACCGATGCAGAACTGGTCACCGCCCTGATCACCTTTGTGCTTCACATCAAATCCTTTCACACCTTTATTACTGAAGAAATCCTTCAGGATCAGTGTGGCCTGCGCACGGCTGTAACTGTCGCTTTTATCCGGCAGTGTCAGTTCCAGGTTATCATCGAAGTATTTCGACATCTCTGTACTGTTACCGGTACGCATGGCATCGATCACTTCATCGATACTGTTCGCCTGAGTAAAGGCCGACAGCATCAGGAAGGATAAGGCCAGAAAAGATGAAAAAATTGCTTTCATAAATTATGTTTTCACAGGAGTCTTAATCTAAAAACATGCCACAACCGTGGCGTTGTTTCCGGATACTAAATTAACAAAAAGAGACAGCTTTAATGCCGATCTCACGCAAATCGCTGATTTGGATGTAATTTTACAGCATCCTCCCGGAGAATTCTACCTGCTTAAGGGGCCTTCCCGGCTGATACTGAGTGTATTTCTACTAATCGTAAAAAGTTACTGACATATGGCATCCAAACGCGTTATTCTGATCATTATGGACGGCTGGGGACTCGGAAAAGTTGCTTCCGCCGATGCGATCCAGCATGCAAAAACACCATTTACATCCGCATTATACGGCAAATACCCCCATACTACGCTGATTACCTGCGGGGAAGCAGTAGGATTACCCGACGGACAAATGGGTAATTCCGAAGTAGGTCACCTGAATCTGGGTGCCGGCCGTGTTGTTTACCAGGAATTACAGCGGATCAACGTTGCGGTCCGTGACGGATCCTTCGGCAAGAATGAAGTGATGCTGCGTTCCATCCGTACCGCCAAAGAAAAAGGGCGTCCGCTGCACCTGCTCGGACTCGTCAGCAATGGCGGCGTGCACTCGCATATCAATCACCTGAAAGCGATACTCGATGTTTGTAAAACGGAAGGACTGAACGATGTATTCATCCATGCATTCACGGATGGCCGTGATTGTGATCCGAAGAGCGGACTCGGTTTCATCACCGAACTGCAGGATCATTGCAATAAAGTAACGGGCAAGATCGCCACGGTCAGCGGAAGATATTATGCCATGGACCGTGACAAACGCTGGGAACGTGTGAAGCTGGCTTATGATGCACTCGTGAATGGTGTGGGTGCTAAATCGACCGATGCGATCGCTGCGGTAGAGAACGCATACAAAGAGAACATCACGGATGAATTCCTGAAGCCCACCGTGATCGTGGATGAGAACCAGCAGCCGCTGGGCAGCATTAAGGATGGCGATGTAGCGCTTTGTTTCAACTTCAGGACCGACCGTTGCCGTGAGATCACGCAAGTGCTGACACAAACCGATATGCCGGATGCAGGCATGCACACATTGCAGCTGGACTATACCACCATGACGGAGTATGATCAGACCTACAAGAACGTGCATGTTGTTTTTGAGAATGACAACCTGAACCAAACGCTGGGTGAAGTGGTGGCTGCGAATGGCCTGCGTCAGATCCGGATCGCCGAAACTGAAAAATATCCGCATGTATCCTTCTTCTTCAGTGGTGGCCGTGAACAACCTTTTGAAGGTGAGAAAAGACTGATGGTCCCTTCTCCCAAAGTAGCTACGTATGACCTGAAGCCGGAAATGAGCGCTTATGAAGTGACCGACATCCTGCTTCCCGAAATAGAGAACCAGAACGCGGATTTCATCTGCCTCAATTTCGCGAATGCGGATATGGTGGGACATACCGGGATCTTTGAAGCGGCCATTAAAGCCGTGGAAACGGTTGATAGTTGTGTGGGCAGGATCGTGACGATGGCCTTATCAAAAGACTACACGATCTTCCTGACCGCAGACCATGGCAACTCCGACTATATGATCAATGAGGACGGAACGCCGAACACCGCGCATACACTGAATCCGGTGCCGTTGTTCGTCATCAGTAATGACTTTAAAGGTCATGTCAAACCCGGCAAACTGGGTGATATCGCCCCAACGATCCTAACGGTCATGGGCCTGCCCATTCCGGCGCAGATGACCGGTGAAATACTGATCGATAAGCCCTAACTTTATTGAAAACACCGCGCCATGTTCAAAAAATTACTCATTGTTCTGATCGTCCTTTTTATAGGCATTCAGTTCTATCATGCAAAACCCAATAAGTCCACTGTTGATGAAGCGTTCTACATCGGAAAAAAATATCCGGTCCCTGAAGACGTGAAATCGATCCTGGCAAAAGCATGTAACGACTGCCACAGCAACAACACGAGGTATCCCTGGTATGCGAAAGTTCAGCCGGTCGACTGGTGGACCAACAGGCATGTGCAGGAAGGAAAACGCGAGATCAACTTTGATGAGTTCACAGAACGCAGTCTCCGTTTCCAGTATAATAAAATGGATGAATTGATCGAACAGGTGAAAGAAAACAAGATGCCCCTGAACTCTTACACCTGGATCCATAAAGACGCAATACTTACCCAGCAGGAAAAAGAAGCACTGACGGGATGGGCACAAAGTGTTCGCGACAGCCTTGAAGCAAATTATCCCAAAGACAGTCTGGTTCGGAAAAAACGTCCCTGATCCAACCGCGAATCTTGAAACCATTGCTGCATAAATCCGCTGTTTTACTGCTCCTGATCACAGGTGCGGTCCCATTGTTGTCAGCGCTCGTCTTCTCGATCGCACAGATGGAGATCACAAGCGAGATGAGCAGAGAACTCAGCCAGAAAGAACTTGTCAGCATCAGCATCGAGGATCAGGAAATTCAATGGGTCGAAAAAGACCGTGAGATCCTTATTCAGGGCCAGCTGTTCGATATCCGGTCTTTGGTATCATCGAATGGGCGAACGACCTTCACCGGACTGTTCGATAAAAAGGAAACAGATCTTACAGGCTTGCTGAAAGATCAGCAGGGAAATCAGCCTTCCGGCCCTGACATGGCGCTGATGCTGTTCTTTTCCAAACTCCATTCGCTCTGTTACCACCCCACAGCTGTTTTTTTACCGGAAGTAATCCCGGCCGGCTGGCCTCCGTTGTGTAACAGCAGCACCCCGCCTTTCTCATTTTCAAGTGCAATAGAACAACCTCCGCGGGCCTGATCCAACAACGGAAGGAAATACTATTCGCAACGTTCAATCAAACTACATGAAAAAGATATTCATGCTGCTGGCTTTTTTGCCGGTCGCTGCCACATTATATGCACAACAGGACACCACAGAAAAGAACCTCGATGAGGTACTGGTGTATTCAAACAAGTTCGCAGAAAAGAAAAAGAATTTCGCACAGAAAATCGATGTGATCACTGCCAGAGCGATCGCACGTTACAATGGTCAGAATACCGGCGATCTGCTGATCAACACCGGTAATGTATTCGTTCAAAAGAGTCAGCAGGGAGGAAGCAGTCCCGTACTACGCGGCTTTGAAGCCAGCCGGGTTCTGCTTGTCGTGGATGGTATCCGGATGAATAATGCCATTTACCGCGGGGGTCACTTACAGAATGTGATCACTGTTGATCAGAATATGCTGGATCAGGTTGAAGTATTGTATGGCCCGGCTTCCACCATTTACGGAAGTGATGCTTTGGGAGGCGTGCTGCATTTCCGTACCAAGGCACCCAAACTTTCGTCCGATGGAAACCTCTTCAGCACCGGATCCGTTTTCAGCAGGTACAGTACGGTCAATGAAGAAAAGTCATTCCACGCGGACCTGAGTCTGGGCGGACAAAAATTCGCCTGGCTGCAATCTTATACCTACAGCGATTTCGGTGATATGAAAATGGGAAAAACCTATCCCGATAAATATCCTGATTTCGGACGCCGTTCCACATATATCGAAACCGTGAACGGGATCGATCAGATCGTTCAGAACAGCGACGACCGCATTCAGCGCTTCTCTGGTTACAGTCAGTGGGACATCACACAGAAACTCCTGCTGAAATCAAGCGACAAAGTGAGTCACCTGCTGAACCTACAGTATTCCAATTCATCCAATGTGCCGCGGTATGACCGCCTGCAGGATGTCAAGAATTTCGGTGGCAGCACCGGCACCGCACTCCGGTATGCCAAATGGTATTACGGTCCTCAAACGAGATTGATGGGTGCATATGAACTCAGCATCGGAAAAACCGGATTATTCGATGATGTCAAACTGAACCTGAACTACCAGGACATCAAAGAAAGCCGGGTCACGCGTGAGTACAAACGTTATGACCGGCTGGACAGTCGCAGGGAACATGTAAAAGTTGCAGGCGCGGTACTGGACGGCCATAAAAAATGGGGCAGCAATGATCTCAATATCGGAATGGATGCCCAATGGAATGATGTACGTTCAGTGGCAGACCGTACCAACCTGAATACAGGTGCGGTCACCAAACTGGATACACGTTATCCGGACGGAAAGAACCGGATGCTCTACATCGGCCTGTACAGCCAGCATCTTGTGAAATTCAAGGGTAATGATAAATGGATCCTGAATGATGGTATCCGTTTCCAGTTAGTGCATCTCCATTCCACGATCGTGGATAATTCATTCTTCAATTTCCCGTTCAACGATATCACGCAGAATCCTTTTGCGATCACATGGAATGTCGGAACCGTTTATACCCCTTCTCCGAAATTGCGGTTCAATGCGAATCTTTCATCCGGTTTCCGCGCACCCAATGTGGATGATGTGGCCAGGATCTTCGAATCCAGTACGGCTTCCGGTCGCCTGATCATCCCCAATCCCGAGATCAAACCTGAGTACACTTATAATCTGGACCTTGGCGTTACCCAGCAGATCGAAGACAAATTACATGTTGAATTCGGCGTGTTCTATACCTTGTTCCGCAATGCGATCACACCCGCGCCCTCTCAGTTCATGGGTCAGAGTACGATCCTGTACAATGGCACACAGGTAGCAGTGTATGCGAACCGTAATGTCAACAAGGCCTTCGCTTACGGATTCAATGGACGGCTGAAGATCGACCTCAGTAAATCCGCGAGCTGGGATAATACCGTGACGTATACGTACGGACGTTTCAAAAAAGATGATGGCACAAAAAAACCGCTTGATCACGTTCCGCCTGTATTCGGCAAATCCAGTCTGACCTTCTCCGGAAAAAGTCTGGGCTTCGAAATGTATGTGATCTATAACGGATGGAAAAAGATCGCTGATTACAACCCTGATGGCGAGGATAACGGACAGTATGCTACCGCAGATGGCATGCCTTCCTGGTTCACCGCTAACTGGAGAGCAAGCTATAAATTCAATAAAGTATTGACACTTCAGGCAGGTATTGAAAACCTGTTCGACAGGAACTATCGCTACTTCGCTTCCGGCTTCTCGGCTCCCGGATTGAACTGTCTGGTTGCCCTCCGTGCGAACTGGTAAAACTTTTTTTTATCTTGTAAAGGGGTGAAAGCATTGACTTTCACCCCTTTATTTTTTTTAGCGGGATCGGGAATTTATATAGGGATGCAGCATCCGAAGCCGAAAATTGTCTAATTTACAGGCAACCAAAGGGAAAACATGACCGAGGAAGCCATTATAAAAGGCTGCATGAGCAATGACAGCACAGCCCAAAGGGAATTGTACAACAAGTACAGTCCCAAGATGCTGGCTGTATGTTATCGGTTTGCTCACAACCGGGAAGATGCGGAAGACATGCTGCAGGAAGGGTTCATCAAAGTATTCCTGCAGATCCACACCTTCGAGAACCGGGGCGCCTTTGAGGGCTGGATCAGGCGGATCATCGTTCATACCTGTATCAACATCCTCAAGAAGAACAAGAAGTTCAATGAAAGTGTGGACATCATACATGCCACCAGCGTGCAGATCAGGGAAGACAGTGTGCCGGCCATTATTCAGGCCAAACAGGTGGTGGAATGTATCCGGTTATTGCCCATTGGTTACCGGACGGTACTGAACCTTTACGCAGTGGAAGGTTATTCGCACCGGGAGATCGCCAACATGCTTGACATTGAAGAAAGCACCAGCCGGAGCCAGTACACAAGGGCCAGGGCGATGCTGGAAGACATACTGATCAAAAAGAGAATATTACATAAACCAAAACAAGATGTCGACTGGCTTGCCGCCGTCGGGCAACGTTAATCCGATAAAAAATACCCAATCGCCGACCGGTTATGGACCATAATTATCATAACAGAGATGTAGAACAGTTCGTGAAGCAGAACGCTGATCAGTACCGGATGTACCCTTCAGAAAAAGTATGGGAGAACATTCACAGCCAGCTTCACACACGCCGCCGCTGGTATGGCATTGGCCTCGCGCTGCTGCTCATCTCCGCCGGGGCTGTTACATGGGTCATGGTCAATACCAACGGTTCCAAAACTCCAATTACTCAATTTACTCCTGCCATCGCTAAAGCTGAGGTCAAACCGGTTCCCAAAAAGATCCAGGGCGCACCCGCTGTTGAGCTTGAACATACTGAAACCGTTGCCCGCATTCCTTTCGCACCGGCCAATCATGTATGGGCACCTGAACTGCAAACAACAGAAACGCAACCCGCAGAACCTTCACATGAAGAGCTGTCCGCCCGCGTATCTGTTCCCGCAGAGCCTGCTTTCAGCAATACGATCCAGCAACATAAGAATGGAACTGACGCTACCACGTCTTCAGCAGTCGATCACAATACCATCAGCATTACTGATCAGCTGACGGATAATGATCCCGACCTGGGAGCCGCGCTGCGCCCTCACCGCGAGATCCATGTTTCGGAAAGGCAACCCGCCACTGATCCGCTGTCCATCGAAAGTGTAGTGAACAGTTACAAATTCCAGCGCCGCCGCAATAAATTATCCCTGCAATTATATTTCACTCCGACCATCAGTTACCGTAAACTGCAGGAGAACAAATCTTACGTAAGATCACAAGCCTATCAGTCCGCTCCCTATAACCTCGTTGCGATCCAGGACGTGAACAGTGTGGTCACCCATAAACCAGACCTCGGCCTGGAACTCGGTATCAGCGCAGGTTATCAGCTGAACCGGAATCTGAAGATCAACGCAGGGGTACAGTTCAACGTCAGCCGTTATGATATCCGTGCCTTCACATACAATGGTGAAGTAGCCACGATCGCACTGAACAGCGGTAATGATTCCGTTTCCGCCTGGACCAACTACCGGAATCAGAGCGGTTACAAACAGGACTGGCTGCAAAATCTTTACTTCTCTGTTTCCACTCCGATCGGTGCCGAACTGAAACTGGCAGGTGACAATAAAACGAATATCGGTATCGCAGGAACACTGCAGCCGACGTATATCCTGAGTGACAGAGCTTATCTGCTCTCTACTGATTACAAGAATTACGCTGAGATCCCCTGGCTGATCCGCCGCTGGAATCTCTCCACAAGCATTGAAACATTCGTAGCATTCAACACAGGCAAAGTGAGATGGCAGGCCGGACCGCAGATCCGTTACCAGCTTCTCTCCAGCTTCCAGGCTAAATACCCGGTACGTGAAAATCTTTTCGACTATGGTCTGAAGATCGGGGTCATGCTCCGTTAACAGGACCGATGCTAACTGCACGCTTACTAAGAATATCCCGGCCGGTCAACGGTACGGGATATTTCTTTTCAGAGAACGTTCCCTCCCCGGAATTCAATTAATTTTGACCGCTGCCGGATCAACCAAAAAGATCCGGCCTTCTACCGAAATATGAAAAAGGCCCTTCTTGTATTGCTGGCATCTGCCGCTATCATCACTTCCTGCAAATCAGGCAAAGGATCGGAGAAAAAAGAGCAATTCTTTCCTGTACTCTCCTTCCTCAAAAGCCAGGTAGCGGATATTGACACTTCACTTTATATGATCCGCCGGATCGATATCATCGACAGTGCGCATGCGGATACCAGTTTTGT
The DNA here is from genome assembly GCA_029555415.1 of Bacteroidota bacterium. GTDB lineage: Bacteria > Bacteroidota > Bacteroidia > Chitinophagales > Chitinophagaceae > JAKPSI01. The sequence continues at coordinate 75,783 of JAKPSI010000064.1, forward strand.
GAAAAGAGAGGAGGTGCGCGGACTGGCAGCCGATTTCCTGAACATGCCAGATCTGTATGAATCAAAATATCAGGACGATTACACCGAAACCAAACTGGAAGATGAAAGCCTGAGAAGGGTCATCTTTTCCTATAAGCCCAATAAACCCGAGAAACAGGATATCCAGTTACAGGAAGTGGTGGTAACGCCACAGACCGCTACGGGCGACAAAGTGCGCAGTATCATCGTCAACCGCGCGATGGTCAATAAAGACAGTACGATCGAAAGAAGAATGCTGTGGCAGGTGGGGGAAAGTTTTCAGATCACCAGCATCCTGCAAAAGGCCGGTCAGCCGGAAGTAACGAAGACCGTGAAAGTGGTTTGGAATGAACCGGAACAATAATGACCGCTGAAGAATTCCAACATATCGCCAAAAGCATCCCGGCCGAGCCCGGTATTTACAAGTATTTCGATACGGCCAATGAACTGCTGTATGTAGGAAAGGCGAAACACCTGCGCAAAAGGGTGAGCTCCTATTTCAGCAAGACCTTCACCACTTACAAAACGCATGAGCTGGTACAGCGGATCGCCCGGATCGAATTCACGATCGTGAATTCCGAACAGGATGCCTTTCTGCTGGAGAACTCACTCATCAAGCAATTCCAGCCCCGTTTCAATATCAACCTGAAGGATGACAAGACCTATCCCTTCATCATCATCAAGAATGAACCCTTCCCCCGTGTTTTCCTGACCCGGAAGAAGATCAACGATGGTTCCGATTACCTCGGACCCTTCACCGGCGTTAAAAAGGTGAGGGAGCTGCTGGATTTCATCCGCCAGACCATCCCCCTGCGCAATTGCAAGCTTCCCCTGACCGCGAATAATATCGCCAAGGGAAAGTTCAAGGTCTGCCTGGAATACCACCTGGGCAATTGCAAGGGCCCCTGCGAGGGTTTACAGAGCGTGGAAGATTATCAGAACGAACTGGACCAGCTCCGCAACCTGATCCGGGGCAATCTGGCACCGGTGATCCGCCACTTTAAAAGTGAAATGAAGGAGCATGCGGCTGCCATGGCATTTGAAAAAGCGGAGATCACCCGGAAGAAGATCGAATTCCTGGAGAATTATGAAGCCCGTTCGGTGGTGGCCAATACGCGGATGGTGGACCTGGATGTGTTTTCCATCGTCAAGGAAAATGAACTGGCCTGGATCAATTACCTGATGGTGCGGAACGGGACCATCGTACAAACAGAGACCATCCGTGCCGAAACGCATCTGGATGAGGACGAGGCGGAGATCCTGGCCTTTACGGCCCAGAACATGCGGGTCACATTCAATAGTGATGCGCCGGAGATCGTGGTGCCGATGCCGCTGGAATTCCTGGATGAAAAGATCACAGTTACGGTACCGAAGGGAGGCGATAAGAAAAAACTGCTGGAGCTGTCGGAGAAGAATGCGGCCTATTTCATTGAAGAGATGCGGAACCGGGAGCGTCTGAAATTGAGCGACCGGAATGCGGACCGCAGTCCGATGCTGGAGCAATTACAGAAAGACCTGCAGCTTCCGGCCGTACCCCGGCATATTGAATGTTTCGATAACTCGAATTTCCAGGGCAGCTATCCGGTTTCGGCGATGGTATGCTTCAAAGATGGTGTACCCAGTAAATCCGACTACCGCCACTTCAATGTAAAGACGGTGGAAGGCATCAATGACTTTGCCACGATGAAAGAAGCGGTTTCCAGGCGTTATAAGCGCCTGGAAGCGGAAGGGACCCCTTTCCCTCAGCTGGTGATCATCGATGGCGGAAAGGGACAATTAGGGGCTGCTATGGAGGCGATGGAAGAACTGGGATTGACAGGCAGTACAACACTGGTCGGACTGGCAAAAAATGAAGAGGAATTGTTCTTTGCGGGAGATAAGGAATCACTCAAACTACCTTACAATAGTGAGAGCCTGAAACTCATCAGGCGGATACGCGATGAAGTGCATCGTTTCGGTATCACTTTTCACCGCTCACAACGCAGTCGCGGCACCTTCAAAAATGAACTGGAATCGATCCCCGGGATCGGCAAAACAACGGCAGAGAATCTGCTGAAAACATTCCGTTCGGTGAAGCGTATAAAAAGTCTGACGAAAGAAGAACTGGAAGCAGCTGTTGGTGCTTCAAAAGCGGCGGTGATCATGCGATATTTCAGTGAAGAAAAGAAGGATTGATGTGCTGCTGAAGCGCAGGCGTGGCGGGAGGAATGGCTTAAAAAAAAATGGGGCCCGGATAGAAATCCAGCCCCGTTTTTAAAATCCAATATCCTATGAAAAACCGTTACGAAAATACAACAAATAATCAATCCTCCTATAGTATAATTACGATTTTTGAAACTTTTTTTAAATCTTTTATAGTTAGTGCTTTAGGCGCAAAAAAAATGCCCCCCGACGCTTTAGGCCGGGGGGCATTTTTTGATTTATTTTTTACGATCAGTATGACCAGAGGTCCTGCTCGTAATTGAAGATCTTTTCCTTGATATTTTCACCTTCCAGGAGGGCCAGGATCGGGTCTTTAATGTACCCTTTGATGGCTTTATTGGCGGCGTTGTCGAAAGTGGATTTGATGATATAGCTACCGAACATCCTGCTTTCAAAAAGCTCTTCCCATGTCATACGAGCGTTACCCATGTTCTTGGAGTTGTACACTTCGTATTTAGCGAGGAAGGGACGCAGGTCAGGATAGTAGATCCAGAACATCGGCGTTACACCTCTTTCTTTACCGTTAGGGAAGAATTGTGTTTTCAGGGGACAGATACCGAGGATGCGGACGAACATACGGCTCGCTTCGCGGTCGAATACCCATTCTTCTTTAACACGGATCTTCACGATCGATTTAGCGTCGAAGCTGGCGCGGGTTACCACATACTCAACAACTTTATTGGGGTCATTGATATCGGTACGTGCAACAGTATCGGCGGAGCCTACGGTCAGCTGACTGAATTCAGAAGCTGACATCGGCGTGGTGAAACGTTCGTCGGTGAAGGCTGTTACCTGGCCGCTGTTGACAGCTTTCAGGAGCATGTTCACGAATACCTGGCTACCGTTATCACTTTCCGCTTCATAAGTGAAGGGTTTGTTGATCTTTTCGCGCAGGTCGATCTCGCGCCATACCTTTTCAGCGAACAGGGCGTCATCCCAGCGCAGGTGCTCATAAGGAAGCGGCGTACGGTCGTTGATATTACTTTTATCGAAAGCATTATCATTACGGAGTGATTTCTTCACTTCTGACTCCGTCATACCGGATGAGTCCACACGGATAGGAATATTGCCATAAGGATTATAGCCTGAAGGTTGTGTTTGGTTGGTCACCTGCTGACCCTGACCGGTCGTATCAGTTGCCGCGGGTTTGTTACGACCCCGGCCTGTACGCTGCGCATCCGCAGTTTGAACCAGCAGCAATCCCGCCAGCACCAGTACACCACTTTTAACAACAAGGAATTTCATGTGTTCTGAATTTTATTTAATGTAATAAACCAGGGACGGCACTTTCACATTACGTCCATCTTCTCCTACTACACGGATCTGGTCAACTGTTACTGTACCACCTGCTTTCAGATTCCTCAGGAGAGCCAGCGCAGCCGGACTCCAGGTATTACCCTGGCAGGGGGCTTCGATGATATCGCCTGTATTGGGATCATCCGCAGATATAACGAAACTGGTAACGGTATATTTCAGCTCGAAGGGGAAATCTTTGATATAAGCACCTACACCGGCCTGTGCACGGAAGGCACCGGCAGGAACATTGTCACCGGAAGCGAAACCGCCCACGGTTGCAACGGGTGTCGGGATCGTACGGACGCGGAATTGAGAAACGCCGGCCAGTTTACCATCCACGGATACAGAGATCTTACAATCATCTGTAACGCTTGACACGCGAACGATGTATTTACCACTGCCTACTTTAGTATAGGAACCACCGCCGCCGGTGATCGTTACCTGTACTTTATCATCTCCGCCGCCGCTGGCTGCGATAGAAACAGGGTTGTTCACGCCAACGTATAAAACGTTCATTTTATCGAGGGCGATGGAAGCATTGGCCTGTCCTACTGTGTATTCAACGTCTTTAGAGATCGTTTGCAGTTTACCATCCTGATCGGTATAAGTGATCAGTACGGGTACTGTATGGTTACCGATACCACCTGCGTTCAGTTTAGAACTGGCGGTACCTTCAGGACCGATCGGAAGTGTTTGACCGTTGATGGTCACTTTCGGCAGTGCGGAAGTGCTGAATGCACCTACACCTGCTGTTACTTCCAGTTCCTGACCAGGCATGAGGTAAGTGGAATTCTGTCCAACGATCGCTTTATACGTATCGAAGCGGACCTTTACTTCACCCACTTTATTGTGGCAGAACTGGATCACACGGTTTTCAGATGTTTTGACATCATTCTGGAACTTGCTCAGGATCGTCAGGGCAGCTACGGTAGGCACCATGTGGAAGTAAGATCCTTCCCAGGATGATGTTGCGCGGCTTTTTCCTTTCGGAATGGTCAGATCGATCGGGAGTGTAGTACCGAATGCGGAATCAATGGAAGGATCCACAGCAAGCACGTTCTTTTTGAAGTCAGCAAGAGCGGCCTGAAGTTTTTTACCCTCGCCTTTATCCACCATCATACGGGTAGCGATGTCGAGGTTATCTTCCTTGAATTTTTTCTCCGGGTCATTGGGATCGCCACCGGCTTTGCGGAGGATCTCATCTTTCAAACCCTGGATATATGTAAATACTGATTTTGCGTAAGACTGAACAGACTGTGCCTTGGGATACCATTCTTCCGCTTTTTTGTGAGACGTAGAATCCTTCAGTTTTTCCTTGAGGGATTCCAAAAGCGTATTGGTAGACTTATCAACAGTAGTATTGGTAGTCTCGAGGCTTCGGTTCACCGTTTTAAAGGCATTGAGGATCTCGGATGATACGTTGAGTGCCAACAGGGCTGTCAGCACCAGGTACATCATGTTGATCATCTTTTGCCGTGGCTCGCGAGGTAAAGACATGACGATTTCGGTTTTTTAATTAATGGATAGGTGACTATTAAATTCTCTAGGATATGGATTGTTATAATTTAAACGAACCCTTATCTGATTAAGCACGGCCTTGCATGGCGCTCAGCATATTTCCGTAAATATTGTTGAGTTTGCCGAGGTTGGTTGCCAGCATCGCGATCTGATCGTGAGCTTTCTTAGCATCGCCAACACTGCCTTCCATGGCTGCAGAAGCGTTCACCAGGTTGCTATAGAACTGGTTCATTGCTTTCAGGTGATTGTTCGTATCCTGTAATTCCAGTTCGTAGATGGTATTCAGGGAACCGAGGTTCTTGGTGAGTACCTGTACCTGCTCGTGGAATTGTTTTGTACCGTCAGCAGCGGCGTTGAAGTGCTGGATGCTGTTGGCAGCACCTACATACGCATCTTTCATTTGGCCGAGTGCAGTAGCGGCTTCTTTGGTTTTTGCGGTATAGTCACCGGTTGCAGAAACGACATCGGTCAGATCTGACATTTTATCTACCGTAGAGCCTAATTTTTTAAAGTTTTCTCCCAGGCGACCGAGGTTAGCCGGAGTGATATCAGCTTCACGCAGCATATCTTCCATTTTAGTGAGGGCGGGGTTACCACCACCACCACCGGGAAGGGTGAGCGGAGTTACTTCGAATTTACCGGTACGTGCTTTCTCCACATCGGGGTGTTCGTTGATGTTGGGGAAATAACGCTGCCAATGCGGTTCTTCCGGAGGAGGAACCAGGAATGCCATGACGAGGAATACAATTGCTTCAGAGATCAATCCCACCATGATGGCGTAGTCGGCGCCGTTCCAGTGGAGGATTTTCATCATCGCTGCGAAGATTACTACCGCTGCGAAGAAACTGAATAAGAAGTTGAGTACTACCTGGCCTTTCGCTGTTTTAAAGAAGAGCATAGAGGGTTCGTTTTATAGGTGATTTAAATTTTAAACAAGTTGGTTTGTTCCGATAATGGGTCGGTCAAAAGCAGTCGTAAATGAAAGCCCCGTGGGGCTTTTAATTATTTTTTACGGCCTTTTTCAGGAGGTGCGGGCAGATCGATCACACGGCGGAAACCGATGTATGACTTCGCTGAATCCTGGTACTCGTATGTACTTGTACCATTCTGCAGGTAGTAGCCAACATCCTTCCAGCTGCCGCCACGGATGATCTTACGCTTCATCAGCGGGGGATCATCATCTTTGGCGTTCCAGCGAACATCGGGGTTCATATCATGCTGGAAGTTGTTACGGCCTTCATAATATATGGAAGAAGTCCATTCTGCTACGTTGCCTGACATGCAATACAGACCGAAATCGTTAGGCCAGTAAGCATCAGCGCGCACGGTATAGAAACCGCCGTCTTCAGGATAGTTACCACGGCCGGGTTTGAAGTTGGCCATTAAGCAACCTTTTTTGTTTCTCAGGTAATAGTTACCCCAGGGGAACATCGTTTGGGAACGGCCACCACGTGCGGCATACTCCCATTGTGCTTCCGTAGGCAGGCGGAAATCTGATTCCTGTGCCCTTTTCTTGGAGTCGAGGAAAGTATTGAGGTATTGCGTGCTCCAGTTACAGAATGCTTCAGCTTGTTTCCAGTTCACACCAACTACCGGATAGTTACCGAAAGCGGGGTGAGAGAAATAACGCTTGGTCATCGGCTCATTGTAAGAATAAGCGAAGTCACGGATCCATACCAGTGTATCGGGATAGATCGGCGTGTCTTTCTTCACGATGAATTTACCGCGGGGTTTGCTGGCATTTTCTCTTTTTGCAGCTTCCTTCAGATCCAGTACCTCAGAATGGTAGATGATCTTGGAAGGATCGATGTCTTTCTTGCCGTTGATCCTGTCCTCAGGAGAAAGGATCAGATCGGTATTGCCTAATGCTTCGATGGATTTGGGATCATTCCATTTGAAGGTTTTCATTTTGGCCTGGTCAATGTACTCGACACCATCAGCACCGGCTTTCACAAAACCGAGCTTACGGGCAGCGACAGAGTCACGGACCCAGTAAACGAACTGACGATACTCATTGTTGGTAATTTCGGTAGCATCCATCCAGAATCCGCTGATAGAAACGGACCGGTTACGGGCGCTGAACGCATAAGCGGGATCCTCATCAGAGGGTCCCATGTGGAAGGTTCCCTGCGGGATGAACACCATGCCGGGAGGCTTCGGGAGCGTATACTTGCTTCCGGGCGCAACTCCATGCACCTGACCATCGTTAGGCAGACTTCCACCTTTACTGTTCTTTTTCCCCAGAATTCCGCAACTGGAAATCACTGACATGCAGGCAACTGCGTAGAGGGTGTAATACAGGTTTTTCATTTTCATACACTTAAAGGGTATTGGGCAAATATAATGTTTTGAGCTTTTTACCGGCACAACGTTAAAGTTTATTTTTTTCAATTCAAAGCGTGTTTTTCGCAGTAAAATTTCTAACGGTACTTGTGGCGGTTTTATTGCATTAACAAAAAAATTATTCGTGTTGTGGAGCCTTGTTTTTCAGTAACATAAGGTCTTTTACGGAAAATACCGGGGCAAGGCAAGTGTAATTACTACATTTAAAAATTGCAGGATTCACGGTCGTTTTTTTGCCCTGCAACAATGGAAATTCGTCATCAGGGTTATCACTTACCTGGATCACCCGGTTCGGTATGTATTCTTTCAGCAATTCGGGCAACAACTCCTTCGCCCCATTTCCCACCACCGCGATCTCTTCCGTTCCGGCCGTTCCTTCCAGTAAAAGGGATGCCCAGTTCCCAAACGAGGTTGGGTACTTCAACGTTGCCTCCCCAAGGGTAGCCAGCATATTCCGGCTCTGTTCCCGCCATTCCGGGTTATCCAGCAACAGCCCTAATTGCCACAATACCTGCGCCATCACTGCATTTCCGGAGGGCTGGGCCCCGTCATACATTTCTTTTTTCCGGACAATGATATCCGGCTGGCCGGCCGGGGTATAATAAAAACAGGGACCACCCTCCTCCCGGAACTGTTCCTGAACCTCACCCGTCAGCGCCTCCGCCTTCCTTAACCAGGCAGGGTCCGCACTCACTTCCGATAACTGCAAAAGAGCCTGAATGAGGTATGCCTGATCATCAAGAAATGCAGGATATTTTGCTTTTCCGTCCTTCCAGGTATGTTTCAGCCCCCCATCATCGCCCGCAAATTCCCGCAACAGGAACTCCATATTTTGGAGGGCCAGGTCCAGAAATTCTTTTTTACCGGTAGCGGCATAGGCATGACTCAGGGCGGTATTCATCAGGGCATTCCACCCCAGGATCACTTTATCATCCAGTCCGGGCCGGATCCTTTTATCCCGGATCGCCATCAGTTTTTCCCTGCCCCGTTGCAAAACCGCTCTCAATTCCTCCTCTCCGATACCTTCCGACTCCGCAAAAGCCGGCGTTTCGGTCAGCACACGGGGTATATTGTTCCCTTTTTCACCGGGGTGACCCTCATTCCAGTTCCCGCGGGGAGTTATATCATAATACCGGCAGAACAATGCCCCTTCATCCCCGAGCGCTTCCATCACCTCTTTGTAGTCCCAGGTATAGAACTTCCCCTCCACCCCTTCACTATCGGCATCCAGCGCGGCATAAAATCCGCCATCCGGATGCATGAGTTCCCGTTGTACGAAAGAGATGGTATCATTCATAACGTCCATGTACATACGCTTTCCGGTGATCTGGTACGCTTCACTGATCACCGATACCAGCAGCGCGTTATCGTACAGCATTTTTTCGAAGTGCGGGACCAGCCATTCCGTATCCGTGGAATATCGCGCAAACCCGCCACCCATCTGATCGTAAAGACCCCCGTTGCACATTTTATCAATGCTCAGCAAGGCTTGTTCCTTCCCTTCCGGATGACCGAATAAATGATCATACCGCAGCAAAAAACGGATGGTGAATGTTTGGGGGAACTTGGGTGCGCGTCCGAATCCGCCCCACTCTTTATCCGCTGAACGCATCGCATTTTCCGCCGCTTGTTTCATTTTGGCGGGCGTGAATAATCCATCAGCCGGCGCATTGCTTAAGCCGAACTGATTGGCCTGCAACAAATGCGCGGTAAGGTTCTCCGCCTGCGCGTCGATCTCATGCCTTCTTTCCTGAAATGCATCCGACACATTTTCCAGCACCTCCAGCCAGGAAGGCCTGTTATATGCGCGTTGCGGCGGGTAATAGGTACCACCATAAAAAGGTTTGGCCTCAGGGGTCAGGAACACATTGAGCGGCCAGCCCCCGCTGCCGGTCATGGCCTGTACCGCATCCATATAGATATGATCCAGATCCGGGCGTTCTTCCCGGTCGATCTTGATGTTGATGAAATGCTCATTCATGTAAGCAGCGGTCACTTCATTCTCGAAGCTTTCCCTTTCCATGACATGGCACCAGTGGCATGCCGCATAGCCGATGCTGACCAGTACCGGCTTGTTCTCCTTCCTGGCTTTTTCCAGCGCGGCCTCACTCCAGGGATGCCAGTCCACCGGATTATGGGCGTGCTGCAACAGATAAGGACTGCTTTCATGTATGAGTGCATTGGTATGCTTGTGCATGGCAAATGGATGAAGGGTGAAGTTCACTATTTAACACGGTACGGAGAAAAAGGTTAGGCCGGCAGAGAATAAAAAATCCCGTTCTGCAGTTGCGGAACGGGACAGTCTTTTAAGATCAGCTCATCATTTCTTCTTTTTCATGGAAGAAAGGTATTGCTCCAAAGCCGCTACCATGCTGGGTGTTTGGGGCTGGGGTGCTTTGATGCCGAGCTGAAGGCCCGCATCTTCCACTGCTTTGGATGTATTACTGCCGAAGGCACCGATCACGGTACCATTCTGCTTGTATTTGGGTAAATTATCGAACAATGATTTCACACCGCTGGGCGTGAAGAAGCAGATCATGTCATATTCATTCTTCGTCAGCATTTCTTTTACATCATTGCTGACACTGCGGTACATGAACGCGAGTATGAACTCGCAGCCATTGGTCTTGAGCCAGTTCACGATCTCATTATCCTGCTGGTTCTCGGAACAGACATACAGGAATTTCTCATTGCCTTTATGTTTGTTGATCACGTCGAACATGCTCTTGTTGGTGCCATCGGCGCCAAAGAAGACCTTGCGTTTGCGGTAGAGAATGAATTTCTGGAGATAGAGTGCGACCGCTTCGGTGATGCAGAAGTATTTGGTATCCTGAGAAACCGCGACTTTCAGTTCTTCGCAGGTGCGGAAGAAATGGTCGATCGCGTTGCGGCTGGTGAAGATCACGCCGGTATAGTTCTGTATCTCGATCTTTTGTTTGCGGAAATCCTTGCCCGGGATCGCTTCCAGACGGATGAAGGGCTGAAAATCGAGTACGATATTGTACTTCCTTCCCAGTTCAAAATATGGAGACTTATCGCTTTCAGGTCTTGGCTGTGTGATCAGTATCTTTTGGATCGCCTTGACCTTTGTTTCTGCCTTAGTTACCCCGGTTTTACTCATGTGCTGCCTGGCTGAATTTGGCTGCAAAGTTAAGCAGTTTGGGTAAAAAATACCAATAAACCCTTATAAATGAGCAAGACAGGGGCGATCTCAAAGGCACAGAGGTATAAAAAGAAATGAAAAGGATTGACCCTGACCTGATTACGGACCGCTCCAAAAGTGAGGACCAGCCTGTATAAGAGGAGTCCGCCCACCCCGCACCAGGAGATCACAAGGGCAGCGGAATAACCAGGTTCTTCCATGAAAGCCAGGCAGATAACTACGGGTAACAGGAAGATCCCGACCATCTTATTGACCACAAAAACGATGAACACGTAGGCACTGGCGGCTTCTTCCATATTGAAGATCCAGCCGGAAAGCTTGAGTCCGAGGAATTTGATGAAGTAGATGGCGGAAAGGGCGAGTGCCGCGTAAACGAACAATAGCCAGAAAGGTACCGAGGGCCCCAGCTTGAAATGCTGCAGGATGATATCGATATACAATCCTGCTGTAATTACATAAAAACCATTCAGCATCAGCGAAGGCAGGGGGGTCTGCATCAGCTGTTCCCGGATCTGACGCTGCTTGAGTGTGGTGCGGAAGAATAACCGGAACAGGTCATTGAAATATTTGGGAAAGGCCTGCCGCATCCCGGCAAAGAAAAGACACAATGCCACCAGGATATAAAAAATGAGTTCCTTGCCCTGGTATCTCCGGACTTCTTTCCGGATCATCCGGGGCGCAGCACTGATCTGGAACCAGCGGTTATGCCTGAGTGCTTCGGCGGTCATTTGTGGGCCGGAAGGGATGCCGGGCGTGCTCATCACCCAACCTGTATCGGTGGAGGGTTTACGGACCAGCTCCAGTGTTTCCGCTTTAACCGTTGCCGTCAGTGAATCCGCAGGTTTTGGAAGACTGTCGCGGTGCAATGAATCCACGGCAGGCTGCGCCCAAAGGCTTCCGGTACCGGCCAGTAATAAGATCCACAAAAAAAGATTCCGCATCCGCTGATTTTGATTTCGCTGCAAAAGTATGGAGCTGCGGGATAACTCGCCTCAGTAGTTAAAGGTTTTCAGCACCTTCAGATCGATATCGGTCACATCGAAACGAACGATGGTGGTCCCGAAAATATCGCGTTTGAGCTGTTGCCCGAATTCATCGACCATTTTGTAGGTATTCTCGTTCGCATAATCGCTTTTGACGGGAAACCGGATCCAGACCGAATCTCCTTCCAGCTGGCGAATGATGAAATTGGAATGACCTCCTGCAGTGAAGAACTCTTTTTCCTTCAGATATGCGAACAGACGCTTCGCATCATTCCCGGGGATATTATCCGTATAGAACATTTTGTTGTCGTCCATATCCAGCCGCTTCATGGCTTTCAGTTCATCCCCTACTTTATCGGCAACGTTCAGCAACTCAGGCTGGAACGCGATCTTCTTTTTCTCTGTGAAAAGATTGTCCGTGAAAAAAATATCGACAGGCAGTCCGTTGAAATGCGTTTTGCTCAGGTTCGCTCCGCTCAAAGCAAAACTATGATCGAGTTCGGGATAACTGGCGAATGCTTTCTCGTCCATCACAAAGCGGATCTCAATGCGGTCCTTGTTCTTCAGTAGCTGCACGGAACGCACCTTTTCATCTGACTGAAAGAAGTTCATCTCTTTCAGATACGCGCCCAGCGATTTTGCATCGGCTTCGGTCACACCTTCCCCTTTGTAATAAACTTCACCCCTGGTACCATCGACGGTGATCTTTTTTCCGTAATTGACATTGCTGCAGGAAACGAATAATACCAGCAGACTGCATGCCAGCAGATAGCCGGTGCGGGTGAGTAAGTTGCGCATGATGGTAAATTTTACAGAAAGGTACCGGTTCAGAAGTAATTAATGAAACCGAAGTGGATCTTGGATTGGCGCAGGTTGAAATTCAGATCGTTTCGTTTACCGACGGCCCAGGCCATGTTGAAGATGCCGGCTTTGGTTTCGAAAGCGAGACCCAGTCCACCACTGATATAAGTATAACTGACCCGGTTGTTCTGGCTGAAATTGGCGCCCCAACCCAGATCGGTGAGACCGTAGAAATAAGAATTCCTTCCGATGAGGTAATGGTATTCGGCGGTGGCCACCGCATAACGGGAAAGGAACTGACTTTCTTCATCAAAACCGCGGAGCATTTTAAAACCACCCAGCTGGAACAATTCATTTCTGTACACGCGGCCGCTCTGCAGGAAACCCGCGTTCAGCATCGTTTTGAACGTACTGCGGGCGCCGGCCGGAAAATAATGCGCGCCATTGAAGCGGATACGGAACTGATAGGTTTTTCTGGACGCGGTATCATACAGGGTACCGAAATTGAATGCGGGATCAGCGGGATCCTTCAGCTCCATGATCTGGTTGTTCTTTTTCAGCTGCCGCGATCCAAGTGTAGTGAGCACAGACCAATCATTACCGGTGCGGGGATTGAAACGATAATCAGTATTGTTGAAACTATATTCCAGTCCGAGGTTGAGCGAACTCACATCTGCAGCATCCGGTAAGCGACGATACTGAAGGATGTAATTCGTATTCACACCATCGACCAGTGTCTGAAAGCGCTGAATGAAAAGTTTACCAGAGCGGTGTGCATCCAGTGCGTACATGGCCCCGAGCTGGAAATTAACGTTGAGGAAGCTGCTGTCCTTTTTGTACATGTCGAATGAGAAGTCAAGCCCGACAGGACTATGCAAAAAATAAGGATGCTGATAGAGAATATTGAGACGCGGTGACTTGACCTGCAGTTGCTGCCAGTTGAATCCGATCGTTTCGCCATTGCCGAGCGCGTTGCGCAGATTGATATTCGCTTCACCGGTGATGAGCATCTTCTTACTGCTGAGCAGATCGTTATTGGGCAGGAATCCGACGAGCAGGTTGATCTGGCTGCTGCGTTTGGGTTTAAGGTAGAGATTGAGGACCGAACCGGTACCGAGCAGACTCATATCCGAACCTCTCGTTTCTTCCGCCCATGGCAGTTCAGTGATACGCCGGCTGACATCCTTCAGTTTCTCCCGGTTGTATAAACTGCCATTGGGAATACCCAGATACTTTTGAAGGAAATAATTGGAGACATGCAAATTGCCGTAGACCCGGATGCTGTCGATCTTGTAACGCGGGCCGGGATCGGCTTTCCAGCGGGCGTATAATTTTTCACCGTCGAGCGATTGGCTGTCGAGCGCCACTTTCGCGAAGGGGTGTCCGTTCTTTTCATAATACACGAGCATCTTTTCCTGCCATTGCTGAACAGTATTGTAATCGAGCTGATGACCGGTAAAAGCGCGTTCATCCCAGCCGATCTCTCTGAGCATGACGGGATCCAGTGCGCGGGTATCGGGTACATCCCAGAGGTATGCGCGTCCGGTGTACAGGACCACAATACCGGAAAGGGAATCCAGCTGGATGCTATCGACGGATGCGGCCGCATATCCTTTTGAACGAAGCAGGGAGGGCAGTTTGCTGACATAGGCCATACAGGCGGTGCGGCTGTCGAATTTCGTTTGCAGTGACAGTGAAGCGGGAATACTGTCCGGCGGATCACCGGCACCTCTGTATTGCAGCGTATAGTTCTCCTGTGCGGCGGCAGTGATGCCCAGCAACAAAAAAAGTAAAACCGGTATTTGCCTGCTTAATTTTGTCAATACTTCCGGATTGTTGCCGGTTGGCGTTCCATAAAAATATTCATTAAATCACAATTCCGCTTGGCCGGCATTTATATTCATATCCCTTTTTGCAAGTCCGCCTGTCATTACTGCAATTTCCATTTCAGTACTTCCCTGCGGTACAAGCCGGAACTCCTGAACGCATTGGCGAAGGAAATCGTATTGCAGCGGCCTTATCTTTCGGGAGAAAGTCTGGAGACGGTCTATTTTGGCGGCGGCACGCCGAGCCTTTGTACAGTGGAAGAATTGCAGACACTGGTCCGTACCATTCGTGAAAACTATACGGTAACTACGGATGCGGAAGTGACGATCGAGGTGAATCCCGATGATATCACGACTGAGAAACTGGAAGGCTGGAAGGCAGCTGGCGTTACACGGCTGAGCATCGGGCTGCAGAGTTTTTTTGAAGAAGACCTGCGATGGATGAACCGCGCGCATACGGCGGAGCAGGCGAAGCAGACTCTGGAACTGGCGCTTACTTATTTCCCGAACATAACGATCGATCTGATATACGGCGTACCCGGATTGACGGATGAAAAGTGGAAGGTGAATATCGATACGGCATTGTCGCTGGGCATTCCGCATCTCTCCTGTTACGCATTGACGGTAGAACCTAAAACGCCACTGGATAAACTGATCCGCACACAGCAGAGAGAGCCCGTGGATCCGGACAAACAATCGGATCAGTTCCTGTATCTGATGGAACGCATGGAGCAGGCGGGCTTTGAGCATTATGAGATCAGCAATTTCGCGAAGCCGGGATTCAGGAGCCGTCATAACTCGTCTTACTGGAAAGGCAGGCCGTACCTGGGTATCGGCCCATCGGCACATTCATTCAATGGCAGCTCGCGTCAGTGGAATGTGGCGAATAACCAGCAATACATCGCGGCACTGGAAAAGAACGAGATCCCTTTTGAGATCGAAGTACTGACAGTTTCACAGCAGAGGAATGAACAGATCATGATCGCGCTGCGGACGATGGAAGGACTGGATGTGAGCGGATGGCCTGTTGCCGATCAGATAGAATTTGAAAAAGAAGCAACGCCATTTTTGAACAGTGGTCAGATGATGAAAAGCGGAACCGTTTTTTGTTTGACGAAAGAGGGTCGGTTGCTGGCGGATGGGATCGCGGCGGCGTTGTTTCGTTTATAGCACGTGGGTGAAGGTTTTGGGTTGCGGGTTGCGGGTTTTGGGTTGCGAGTTGCGGGTTGCGGGTTGCGGGTTAGCAGAGCTTCTCAACCATCCTCTTCAAGTAAATTTAAACACGGATTTCTATCCTTCAGCAATGATCTTTTTGATCAGTGAGATCTGTCCCATATGATAGTGCGTGTGTTCAATGATGCCTAACAAATTGCGGTGATAGCTGCCGTATTTGGGATCGGCGAAATCCTGATCCAGTTTTTCATCCGGGATCTTTTCCACGAGCGACACGAATTTCTCGGCATTGGCCCAGAAGCCTGCCAGCAGGTCCTGC
>JAKPSI010000099.1 GCA_029555415.1 Bacteroidota bacterium
GTCCGCTATGCACCGCATAGTGTTTCGCGCAGGCCACTGCTTTGTAAAAACGCGGATCATTGCCCTGCATACCACGTACGAATGCAGACCCCATGCGACCGGTCAGATAAGGATCTTCCCCGTAGGTCTCGTGACCCCGCCCCCAGCGCGGATCGCGGAAGATGTTGATATTGGGCGACCAGAACGTGAGCCCGATATACTGCGAACGGTTATCATTCTTCTTCGCGGCATTGTATTTCGCGCGGGCTTCATCACCGATAACGGATGAAACCTCCTGCAGCAACTGATCATCGAATGTGGCGGCCAGTCCGATCGCCTGTGGAAAAACGGTCGCGCGACCGGCACGGCCCACACCATGCAATCCTTCACTCCACCAGTTGTAAGTGGGGATACCCAAACGCGGAACACCGGGACTGTTATACTGGAACAGACTGATCTTTTCTGCCATCGTCAAACGACCCAGCAGATCTTCCACCCTTTTCTCCGTTGATAATTTCGGATCACGGAAGGGTTGCTGCGCATTCAATTGAAGCGATACAAAACCGAACAGGATAAAAAATGCTTTTTTCATATTTCATCAGATAACGATGAACCCGTGTGCATAGGGATCATCGGTGGTATCAATAGAGATCGTGTTATAACCATAAATTTTCGCCCAGCCTTCTATGGAAGGACGGATGGCCGGTTTACCTGCCACCTGCAGTTCTTCTTCAATGCGGCCGGTGAATTTGCTTCCGATGATGCTTTCATGGACGAAGTCATCACCTTTCTTCAGCTTACCCTTCGTGTACCATTGCGCCATACGCGCGCTGGTACCGGTTCCGCAAGGCGACCGGTCGATGGCCTTATCGCCATAAAAAACCGCGTTACGTGCGGTGGATGTTTGATCCAATACCGCTCCTGCCCATAAGATATGCGAACAGCCCCTGATCGTTTCATTCTCCGGATGTACGAAAGTATATTTCGCGTTAATGGCCTTGCGCAATTCTCGGGCCCAGGCAATGAGCTGACCCGCCTGATAATGTTCCAGTCCTTTGAAGTTTTCCTGCACATCCACGATGGCATAAAAATTACCACCGTATCCAACATCCAGTGTCAGCATGCCCAGGTCCGGACACTCAGCCGTTAAATTTTCACCCGCCAGATATGCGGGCACGTTGGTCAGTTTGACCGACTTCACTTTCTTTCCATCCATTCTGTATTCGACCAGCACCAGTCCTGCCGGTGTTTCCATGCGGACACGACCGGGTACTTTGGGTTCGATCAGTCCTTCTTCAATGGCAATGGTGATGGTGCCGATCGTTCCGTGTCCGCACATCGGCAAACAGCCACTGGTCTCGATGAACAACACGGCCACATCATTCGCCGGATCGTGCGGGGGATAAAGGATGCTGCCACTCATCATGTCATGCCCGCGGGGTTCGAACATCAGTCCGGTGCGGATCCAGTCGAACTCCCGCAGGAAATGCTGGCGTTTCTCACTCATATCTTTCCCATTCAATGCAGGTCCGCCTGCCGCCACTACCCGCACGGGATTGCCGCAGGTATGCGCGTCGATGCAATGGAAGATATGTCCACCGCGACCTTCATCAAAAGGCTTATCGAATATTTTTGTTAATGGCCTTGTGCTCATTTTTGTAAAGGTTGAATATCATCCAGGATGTAGACCCCTCGACCGTAGGTACCGATCACCAGTTTCTTGTCGCGCGGGTGAATGAACAGATCATCCACCGCAACGGATGCAGGAATATTTCCATTCAGCGCGATCCATGACTTGCCGCCATTCTTCGTCATATATACACCGATATCTGTTCCGCAATACAGGATCTGCGGGTTGTCCAGATCTTCTGCCAGACAGTTCACTGGTGCGGGAGGCAGGTTGCTGCTGACGGGTTTCCAGGTTACTCCATTATCTGACGTGACGTATATATAAGGAGTGATATTATCCTGCCTGCGGTCGTTCAAAACCACATATACCTTACCCGGAATAAAACGGGAAGGAACGATGCGTGCCACATATTTATTCAGCGGCAATCCTTTCGTGATCTCAGTCCAGGACTTGTTCGCGCCTACCTTCCAAACGCGCCCGTCATCCGTTCCGGCGTACAATGCGAACGGGATATTGCCTTCGGCGATGGATGTGATGGCCTGATGATAGATGAGATAGGGATATACGCCCATATGCGACTTGTCATTGTATGAAAGATCCGGACTGATCATTGTCCAGTTCTTGCCGCCATCATCCGACTGGTACAGATGCTGCAAACCGTGATAGATGCGGTTGTGATCATATTTTGAGATCAGCGTACCTGCCAGCCAGTCCGCCCGCAGTGAATCGATCGCACCTACAGAGAATAATTTAATGGGACGTTGCCGGACAGTATCAGAAAGGCTCATATCCGTACGCATCAGTCTTCCGTAGTATGAAGAAGAGAAAACGATATTGGAATTATCAGGGTCCACCTGGATCTGCGTGCCTTCACCACCGGGTGCCATGCGCCAGGGCCGTAATTTTTCATCAGAGGACTTACCGAATGTATTCGTTTCATTGCCACTCATGGTGCCTTCATCCTGCACCGCGCCAAAAATGTTGAAGGGCTTTTCCATATCGTACGTGACGGTATAGAATTGGGTGGTGGGCAGTTTATCGAAATAGTTCTTCCATTTCACACCCGCATTCATCGTCATCGTCACCCCTCCATCATTACCCACGATCATATGATCGGTGTTTTTCAGATCGAACCACATGGCATGGTTATCACCATGGGTGTAATCGCTGGTGGTATCGGTGGGATCCCAGATCTTCCAGGACTTGCCCCCATCCTGCGAAATGCCTTTATTCACACCGAATGCGTAAATACGATTGGCATTCAGCGGATGTACACGGATCTGGCTGAACACCCAGCCATAAGTTCCGGAGAAGGGTTTGAAATAATCATGCACTTCTCCCATTTTGACCCAGGTCTCTCCTTTATCACTGCTGCGGTAAATGGCACCACCGATCACTACTTTCTGCACCTGGCGCTGGTAGCTGTCGGTTTCACCCGGATTGGGATCACGTTTTTTATTATGATCGTCCACGAATGCATACACGATATTGGGATTGGAATACGCAACGGCGATACCGATGCGTCCGGTCATTTTTGTATCCGGCAATCCTTCCCCGATGATCTTCCAGGTCTTGCCGCCATCAACGGTTTTATAGATATGATCCCCATCCTCCGGTACCGGATCGCTCCAGCGTCTGCGGATGCGGTTCCACATACTGGCATACATGATCTTCGGGTCGGTGGGATCGATGGCCAGATCGATACAACCGGTATGATCATCCACGAATAAAATATTCTTCCAGGTCTTGCCCCCGTCATTCGTCAAGTACACGCCGCGTTCTTTATTGTAGGACCACTCATTACCGCTGGCCGCTACATACACCGTTTTCGGATCGGTGGGATGCACGATGATGCGGGCGATGGTGCCGGTATTCTCCAGTCCGAGGTGCTGAAAGGTCTTGCCCGCGTCCTGCGAGCTATAGATCCCCGCGCCGGGCAGGGAAGAACGGAAGATATTGGCCTCGCCGGTACCCACATACAGGATATCCGGATTGGAGGGTGCCAGTGCGATATTGCCCATGGACTGCGTGGCCTGCTTATCGAACAACGGGAACCAGCTATTGCCCCTGTCCGTTGTTTTCCATAAACCTCCGGTAGCAAAAGCCGCATACATGATATCCGGATTGCCCGGAACGCCCGCCACATCCGTACAGCGGCCGCTTCTGACATCAGGTCCCACCAGGCGCCACTGCAGATCTTTATAAGGAGACTGTGCGAGCAACGCCTGTTGCTTAGTGAATGCGGCCAGTCGTTGCGCCCCGGTAGCAGGTTGCGCGTTGATGCCGGTCAAAGAACCGGACCCCAGTAAAATGATAACCGATAAAATTGTATTTCTCATGGACCGTTTTATTAAATTTGAAACATACTTGCTTGCGATATGGAAACTTACGGAAAAATCTTACTCATTGCGATCCCGGCCTTCCTGGTCCTGGTTTTATTTGAAAAATGGTACGGCTGGTACAAGGGGAATGACACGGTCCGGAACATGGACATGATCAGCAGCCTCAGCTCGGGCATCACCAATGTGACCAAGGACGTGGTGTACCTGACCATCCCGATCATCGCCTATGAGCAATTCGCGCATTATCTGCAGATCTATACCGTCACTACCACCTGGGTCACTTACCTGATCGCATTCCTGGTGATCGATTTCGCGGGATACTGGACACACCGCTGGAATCACGAGGTCAATGTTTTCTGGAACATCCATATCATCCACCACAGCAGCGAGGAATACAACCTGGCTTGTGCATTGCGTCAGAGCATTTCACTGTTCCTGAATCCCTTCACCTTCCTGCTGATCCCGGCGGCTATGCTGGGCATTCCGGAAAAAGTGATCGCCACGGTGGGACCGCTTCAATTATTCGCACAGTTCTGGTACCATACCCGTCATATCAATAAAATGGGTGTCCTGGAAAAGGTCTTTGTCACGCCCTCCCATCACCGGGTGCATCACGCTTTCAATAAAGAATACCTCGACAAGAATTATTCACAGATCCTGATCATCTGGGACCGGATGTTCGGCACTTTCCAGGCAGAACGGGATGACCTGCCACCGGTGTATGGCATCACCAGACCGGTTCGCACCTGGAATCCGATCCGGATCAACTTCGTGCATCTCTGGCTGATCATGAAGGATTGCTGGCGCACGAATAGTGTAAAGGATAAATTCAAGGTATGGTTCATGCCTACCGGCTGGCGCCCTGCAGATGTGATCGAAAAATATCCGGTGGAGAAAATAGATGATGTGTATCATTTCGATAAATACGATCCCAAAGCATCCACATTGCTGAAGATCTGGTCATGGGTCCAGCTGATCATATTGCTGCTTACGATCAGTTATCTTTTCTCGCATATCGCGTATATCAAGCAACTGCATCTGTCGTGGATCTATATCTATGCCGGTTTTGTTTTCCTGACGGTATTCGCAATGACGGAACTCATGGACCGCCATCCCGGCGCGATCTTCTGGGAATTACTGAAGAATGTATATGGGGTGGTCTGCATCCTGCAATGCGGCGACTGGTTCGGTGCGAACGCGGTCTATGGAAGTTTTGTAACGACCGCAGTGTATGTCTACTTCGGCATATCCACGCTGGTTACGGCCTACTTCGTACAAAGACACAAGCAGGAAGATCGCGGACAATTAGCTTACGCGAACTGATCTTATTTCATCAGCTCATTATTGACCGTACGCCAGATCCCGAGCGGATTGGCGGCTTTCAGTTCATCCGGCAACAGATCATCCGGCCAGTTCTGGAAAGCCAGCGGACGTGCGAAACGTTTGATCGCATCGGCGCCAACGGCTCCGAATCTTGAATCCGTTGTTGCAGGATAAGGCCCGCCGTGCTGCATACTCAGACAAACCTCCACTCCTGTCGGCACACCATTCAAAATGAATCTCCCGCAACGGCCTTTGACGATATCAACGAGTGTTGCATGAGCGGCCATGTCAGCGGTAGTGGCCATCAAAGTACAAGTGAGCTGACCTTCCAGGTATTCAGCCACCGTATTCAATTCAGCCGCGTCTTTACAACGGATCAGTAATGAATAAGGTCCGAAGACCTCCCGATGCAATAAAGGATCCTTTAAAAAATCAGCCCCGCTGACGGTGGCAATGGTGGGCGCGCCCTGGTTCTCCGCAGCAATGGTTTCGGACTCGGCCAGGACCTGAACAGCAGGCCGGGCCAGTGCTTCGTCTTTCTTTGCCGCATAGTTCTTACTGATGCCAGCATGCAGCATCGTACCGGGCTGAAGCTTCGTTATTTCCTCCGCGAGTGTGGAAGTGAAAGTTTTCAGATCATCATTATCAATGCCGATGAGGAGTCCGGGATTAGTACAGAATTGTCCGACGCCGAGTGTGATCGAACCTGCATATTGCTTCGCAGTTTCAGCAGCGGCTTCTTTCATTTTACCTGGCAGCAGGAAGACAGGATTGATGCTGCTCATTTCTGCAAACACAGGAATGGGTTCGGGACGCTGACAGGCCCAGTCGAACAACTGTCGCCCCCCGACCAGTGAACCGGTGAAACCCACGGCTTTGGTCAGCGGATGTTTCACAAGGGCTTCACCCACTTCAAAGGAAGCGCCATGCAAATGAATGAACACGCCTGCGGGTAAATTATTTTTCGCGACAGCCTGATGAATGGCTTTGGCCATCAATTCACTGGTACCGGGATGCGCGGGATGCGCTTTCACGATCACGGTACAACCGGCGGCGAGTGCAGATGCAGTATCACCACCGGCGGTGGAATAAGCAAAAGGAAAATTGGCGGCACCGAAAACAACAACAGGTCCCAGTGGCACCAGCATCTTCCGGATATCCGGTTTCGGCGGATTCTTATCCGGAACGGCCGTATCAATACGCGCTTCCAGCCAGTCGCCTTTCTCACATGCCTCCGCATAAGATGTAAGCTGGAACTGTGTCCGGGCCCTTTCGTTACGCAGTCTGGCTTCCGGCAGGTTCGTTTCCTTTCCGGCCACGATGAGTAATTCATCGCCAAGGGAATCGATCTCAGCGGCAATCGAACGCATGAGTTGCGCACGATGTTTCAGAGACAATTTTGAAAATACTTTAAATGCTTCGTTGGAACTGACAAACGCTGCGTTTACTTCGGCTATTGTTGCATCTTTCTGCATAATTCCAATTTTATTCTGATCACTGTCATCCCGAGGCACGAGGGATCTATATCGGTAGTATTGAGATGCCTCGTTCCTCGGCATGACAGACTACTGTTAAATAACTTACTTAATCAATTTCCTTGATGCAATACCTTCCCGAATGATCTTCATCACCCGTTCTCTTTCTTCCCCTTCCACTTTCAATCGTGGTGCCCTCACATCTTCACTCCCCAGTCCCGTTGCTGCCGCGGCCATTTTGATATACTGCACCAGTTTGGGATGGATGTCGAGTTCCAGCAGCGGCATGAACCAGCGGTAGAGTTTCGTAGCCTCTTCGATGCGGCCGGCTTTGACGAGTTTATAGATGTCAACGGTTTCTTTGGGGAAGGCGCAGACGAGTCCGGCCACCCAGCCGTCGGCACCCAAACAAAGTTCTTCCATGGCCAGGGTATCGACACCGCACAGGATCTTGAATCGGTTCCCGAAGCGATTGATGAGCCGCGTTACATTGGTCACATCACGCGTGCTTTCTTTGATGGCGGTGATATTCGGGCTGCTCACCAGTTCGGCGAACATATCCGGCGTTACGTCGATCTTGTAATCAACGGGATTATTATAGATCATGATCGGCAGATCGGTACTGGCTGCGATGGTCTGGAAATAAGTGACCGTCTCCCGGTGATCGGATTTATAACGCATGGGTGGCAACAGCATCAGACCCTGTGCACCCCAGGCCTTGGCCAGCGCGGCCTGCCGCAAGGCCTCACGGGTACTGCCTTCGGCGATATTGATGATCACGGGCACTTTGCCATTCACTTTGCTGATGGCGAATTTCACGAGGGTTTCCTTTTCTTCAGTACTCAGCACACTGGCTTCACCGAGGGTACCACCCAGGATGATCCCTTCCACACCCGCTTCCAGCTGGGCCTTCAGGTTCTTTTCGAACAGGGGCAGGTCAATTTCATCGCCGGCCGTAAAAGGTGTGAGCAGGGCGGGAAAAACGCCTTTCCATTCAAATTGCATGGGGTTTAATTTTTGGTGGCTAAAGATAATGATTGGAGAGAGAAAAAGCTGCAAGCTGTAAGCTTTAAGCTGCAAGAGGCTTTCGTGGCGGATTTGAGGTTATAAAGAAGATGACCAGATGGTTTGGTCGCTGGATCACTGAGGCTTGTTATGCATAGTTCTTTCCTGCATCACGGATCTGCTCGCCGCTCGCAGCTCATGGCTCAGACCAGTATTATTAAGAAACCAGCTTGCTCCGGCATCCTCCCTATTCTCCATTATCCATTATTCATTCTCCTTTTAATCCCTACATTTATCATGCTAAATCTGACTGCCATGCTCAAGCAACTCCTTCTCCTTGCTATACCTGCAATGTTCTTTACGGCCTGCACATCTTCGAAAAAAACAGTTTCGAACAATTCAACAACAGTTGCACCATCAACGACTCCGCATACATCGCGTGAATTCCGTGCAGCATGGGTAGCTACGGTTGCCAATATCAACTGGCCGAGTAAACCCGGATTGCCTATTGAACAGCAGCAACAGGAAGCGATCGCCTTACTGGATTTTTTACAGGCAGAACATTTCAACGCTGTGATCTTCCAGGTCCGTCCGCAGGCGGATGCTTTATACAAAAGTGATATCGAACCCTGGTCCTATTACCTGACCGGAGAACAAGGCAAAGCCCCGGATCCTTTTTATGATCCGCTTGAATTCTGGGTGAAGGCGGCGCATGACCGTGGCCTTGAACTCCACGTCTGGCTGAATCCCTACCGTGCACATCATAAAGATGGGAAAGAGATCAGTGATCAATCGATCGTAAAGACCCATCCCGAACTGGTCATGAAACTCAAAGAAGGTTACTGGTGGATGGATCCGGCGCAGAAGGGTACGCAGGACAGAACAACAGATGTGGTGATGGATCTTGTGAAACGATATGATATCGATGGCGTGCATTTCGATGATTATTTCTATCCCTATCCTTCTTACAACAACAATGAGGATTTCCCGGACAGCGTAAGCTGGAATGCATACAAACAAAGTGGCGGTACGATGACCAGGGGCGACTGGCGCCGCAACGCGGTGAATACGCTCATTGAAAATTTATACAAGAAGATCAAGGCGGAGAAACCCTGGGTCAAATTCGGATTGAGTCCTTTCGGCATCTGGCGGCCGGGCTATCCTGAATCCATTGAAGGTTTCGATCAGTACGATCAGTTATATGCGGATGCGAAATTGTGGCTGAATAAGGGCTGGGTCGATTATCTGGCACCGCAATTATACTGGCCGATCACCCGCATTCCGCAGAGTTATCCGGTATTGCTGAACTGGTGGGAAAGTGAGAACACGATGCACCGTCATCTCTGGCCGGGTATCAGTGTCGGTCGTGATACCAGCGCGAAATCAGTTTATGAGACACTGGATCAGATCATGATCGCCCGCGGCATCGTGCACAATAGTCCGGGTGTGATCCACTGGAGTATTTCTTCCGTTACCAAAAACCCGAATTTATCTGCTGCCCTTCTCGAAGGCATATACAAGAAACAGGCACTTGTACCGGCAAGTCCCTGGTTAGGAAAGAATGCCCCCACTCAACCGACCGTGACCCTTTCCAAAGAAACCGATCAGGTGAAAGTGGCCTGGTCGCACCCCGATGAAGCCAATGTTTTCCATTGGGTCGTTTATACGAAGTATGGCAACAACTGGACCTACACGATCCTGAACCGGAACGACCGGAGTACACTGGTGAAGTTGAGTACGGGCGGTAAAACACCGCAGGAACTGAAACAAGTGGCGGTGACGGCGGTGGACAGGAACGGGAATGAAAGCAGGTTAGTAGTCGTTAGCCTATAGTCTCTAGTCGGTAGTCTTTTCTAAGTAAATACGCGGGAAGTTCAGCATCAACTTTCATAGGCAGGCTGTTTTTATTTTCAAACACCAACAACGGCGTATCGTAAGCCCCTGCCGGCTGCTGACTACTGACTACTGACTACTTACTGCCTCCTGCCTCCCCATTCAAAATTCAGCACTCCCGTCCGACCGGGTCATCCGGGCGGGCAAAATTCAAAATTTTCTTCTGTAACAAATGTTACATTTTAGTCAGTGAGTCCTGGTTAACTTTACTTCCTAACCAAAAAAACAACCAATATGAAAAAGAACATGGGCTCAGCCGATCGTATCATCCGTATCCTTATCGCGGCAGTTTTCGCTTACCTCTATTTCGGTGGCATTGTAACAGGCACACTGGGTTTAGTACTCGTGATCCTGGGTGGCGTATTCGTCCTGACCAGCCTCGTAAGCTTTTGCCCCCTGTATGCACCCTTCGGTATCAACACCTGTAAAAAGTCATGACATTATAATCCTGCACTATGCTAACAGCGATCAAAAAATTACTGGGCCTGGGCCCTAAAGTGGATTACGCACAGCTGATGGATAACGGCGCCGTGATCATCGATGTACGTTCCGCCGGTGAATACCGTGGCGGACATATCCCCGGCTCAAAAAATATCCCTTTGCAGAACCTGTCGGGCCACATAGCGAAACTCGACAAGAAAAAGCCCATCATCACCTGTTGTGCTTCAGGGATGCGAAGCGGCTCTGCCAAAAGCATGCTGAAGGCGAAAGGCTTTGAAGTATATAACGGCGGCAGCTGGATGAGCTTGCAGCACAAATTATAAATGATGATGAAAAAGATCGCAACGGGCTGGACACTGGCCCGTTTTCTTTATCTCGTATTCGGTACGTTCGTGATCATTCAGTCGATCCTCGACAAACAATGGTTCATGATCTTCCCCGGCGCTTATTTACTATCCATGGCCGTTTTCAATTTCGGCTGCGCGGCGGGTGCTTGCGGCGTTCGGTATGATAAACCGAAAGTCGTTCCGGAAACAGTTGAGAAAAGGTGAATAACAGGTAAAAGGTAAGAGGTAAGAGATTAGAGGTAAAAGTTTAAAGGTTCGTCCTGAAATGCATTTGTTTCGGGACGAACTTTTTTTTGTTTTTCCCACAGATACCTGCATCCCCCTTGCAGCTTACAGCTTGTAACTTGTAGCTTGCCTTCCACTTGCAGCTTACTGCTTGTAGCTTGCAGCTAACATATTATAGATCCCTTCCTGAGCCGGCACACTCAGCCCGTTCAGCATCACGTTCTCACAACTTCCCCGTTCCGTATCACTTTTCAGCATGACCGATTTGCGGGTATCATTCAATTGCAGATCCAGGATCTGCTGGAGTTGCTTTTTCAGTTCATCCTTATAGACCGGGAATACCACTTCGATGCGGCTGTGCAGATTCCGGTTCATCCAGTCGGCACTGCCCATGAAATATTCAGCTTGTCCGTCATTCCCGAAAACGAAGATCCGCGCGTGTTCCAGGTAGCGGTCAACGATCCTGCGCACCGTGATATTTTCACTCTGGCCCGGAACACCGGGTGCCAGACAACAAATGCTCCGCACGATCAGTTCCACCTTCACACCCGCCTTGCTGGCTTCATACAGTTTACTGATCATCTCTTTTTCCTGCAGGTTATTCAGTTTGATCAGCACATAGCCGGGCTTACCCGCACGCACATGCGCGATCTCCCTGTCGATCAGCTCGCCGAATCGTTTGATCATATTGAACTGCGACACCAGCAAATGCCGGAAAGGTATCTTCATATAATCCGCAGGCTGCTTGCGGCTCTGCAGATATTCGAACAACCAGGTCAGTTCCACCGCGAATGCCGGATCGGAAGTGAACAGCACATGATCGGTATAGAAACGTCCGGTCGATTCATTGAAATTTCCCGTGGCCATGAAGGAGTGATCCCTCCATTCCTTGTTCTCATACCTGCGCACCAGCGCCACTTTCGCATGGACCTTCAATCCCGGAATGGAATTGATGATCCGGATGCCCGCGGCTTTCATTTCTTTGGACCAGCGCAGGTTGTTGGCTTCATCGAAGCGGGCTTTCAGCTCCACGAAAACCGTTACCTTCTTCCCATTCTTCGCCGCGCTGATCAGTGCATGCACAATATGCGAATCCGATGCCACCCTGTACAATGTCACGAATATCTCCTTCACTTTCGGATCGATCGCGGCTTCATTGAAAAAGCGCAGGATGGTATTATAAGAATGATAGGGCAAATGCAATAACTGATCGGACGCATTGACGGAATCGAATACCGAACAGTCCGTATGGAACCCCGGATGCGGAACCGCTGACCAGTTCTCAAAGGTCAGCCGCTTGCCGGAAGGATTCGGCAGACTACCCAGGTCTTTCAGATTATGATAGCGCCCGCCCTGCACGAATTCTTCCACACGAAGTGATAAATACCCCTGGAGGAATGTCTGCATCTGTTCCGGCATACCCGGCTGATATAAAAAACGCGTGGAACGCCCGGCGTCCCTCTTTTCCAGCTGTTTTTCGATCTTCTCTGCTATATCTCCCACGAATTCATCCTGCAGGTCCATTTCAGCATCACGCGTCATTTTCACACTATATACACCCGTTACCGTATGATCCGGAAAAACGAGTCCGATATTTTCCCTGATCACATCATCCAGGAACAGGATATGCTGATCGCCACCGGATGCCGGCAAGACCAGGAACCGCGGCAGGTTCCCGGAAGGGATGTTCAGCAGTGCATAACGGGTCTTTCCTTCCGCTTCCAGCTGCACTATGAAGTAGAGTAAATTATTCTCCAGGAAAACATCATCAGGATGGTCCTTTTTCAGGATTACCGGTTGAAGGAAAGAAAGGACACGGGAAAGAAAGTACTCCTTTACGAATGC
Organism: Bacteroidota bacterium; assembly: GCA_029555415.1. Lineage (GTDB taxonomy): Bacteria > Bacteroidota > Bacteroidia > Chitinophagales > Chitinophagaceae > JAKPSI01. The sequence goes on from JAKPSI010000099.1 coordinate 12,506, forward strand.
CCGGTGTTCCGTTTGCAGCGTTTCTCCATAATACAAATGGATATGCTCTTCTTTCAGTGCAGGCAGTAATTGTTGTGTCAGGATGCGGCCGAAATCCTCCAGTTGTCCGTGCACCAGCTGCTGCACCGCTTCCACCAGATCTTTGGGGTATTCCTCCCGCAGGCTGGTCTTGCCCGCCTTGATATCCGTAAAGGCGAATATGGCCGGCATGCGGACGCGGAAGAATTCATCCAGATTGGATGAAAAGATGGAAAGGAAGGAAATGCGGCTGTACAATGGAACCGTAGGGTCGGCTGCTTCCAGCAATACCCGGTGGTTGAAACTCAGCCAGCTGAGGTCCCGGTTCAGGAAAAGGTCTTTTTCAGCACCCATGGAAACTGACTTTATCACGGAAGATAAAGGATTTTCCGGCCTATGGATATTAAAAAATCGGGTCGCTTAAGAACGGCCCGATCATTACATTCCGAAGGAGACGGAACAGATTTACTCAGACTTGATTTTCAATGGACAATGGACGGGTTTTCAAAGGATGGTTTGTTTTTCACAGGACAGATCTTAAAACGGGACATTTCGAATGATCGATAGTTTATCTGGTTTTTCAACAGAGGGCAAATATCCATGAAGCGCAGGAGTGTTTACAATGACCATGGTCACTGTTTGGATTGACGGCTCATCCGGGTGAGTCAAACCTATTAGCATTAATAAGGCCCAGACCTTATTCCCGGATAATTCCTGAACACTTATTCTGTCTCCGGATGCGGTCAACAAGCCAGAAGACTCAGTTATCAATGCAGCCAAAATGCCCGAAAACCCCTGATTAGTTTAGCGCATCGTCAGAAACAAATCTGATAACCTTTTAAAAACCAAATCATCATTTATGAAAATGAAATCCATGCTCTGCGCAGCATTGTGCGCCATCAGCCTCTTTACTTCGTGCAAAAAAGACAAGAACCAGGATCCCCCACCCACCCCGAACCCTTCAGCAGTATTCGAACCATCCAATGGTAAACTGGTACAGTATCTGTTCGACGGGAACACCCGCGACACCAGCGGCAACCACTACAATGGTGGTGAAGCGAATGACCTGGCTTACGGCACTGACAGGTTCAACGTTGCCAACGGCGCGCTGGTGCTGAATGGCACTTCAGCCCACACTGACATCGTTTCTCCCGCAGTCCATTTCCCATTCAGTTATTCTTTATGGATCAACGCGGCACATCCTGAGTATGTGTCAACGATCTTCCAGTCCGACCACAGTTACGGCGCTTATTACGGCAGCTGGTTGCAGTTATCACCCGGAGTCCAGAATAAACTGGCCTTCAATTTCGGCAACGGTACTTCAACATCCGGTTCCGGACGTAACTCACTCCTGAGTTCCGTTGCACTGGCCGCGAATCAGTGGTACCATGTTGTGATCAATGTTCGTGGTGCCGATGACATGGACATGTACATCAATGGTGTGAAGGACAATGCAGCCACGTATGACGGCGACGCAACCACGATCGTTTATGGAGTAGACAGCCCGACCGGACTGATCGGGAATGCTTTCGGCGGACAATACTTCGCCGGAAAGATGGATGACTTCCGGGTTTACAACCGTGTCCTGACCCCCACTGAGATCAGTGGTTTATATAATTATCACCCATAGCAGCAATCGTTCCGATCTGACACCCTGAGCAACAAGGATCCCCTGCCACGCGACCAGCGAGGCGGGGGATCTCCTTTTTTAAGAGCACCTGCCGGACAACTGAGTCGTTGCCACCCATATCCGCATACTTCCGCTGAACAACTGCAGGCTATTCACTTTCGGGGAAAAGTATTTTTCTCAGAAACGCCGCCATCTCTGATTTGTGGCTTATTTTCAGAGCATAAGACCATTGTGCACATGTCATTAAACCTTACTTCCTTCCTCAGGTTTGCAGCACTCTTCCTGTTCCTGCTTCCGGCAAAAACCGGCGGAGCTCAGGCTTCCTGTAACTGCCCGGAATATGACAAATTCAGGGCTGCCTTGAAGAATGTATCGCCCACAGCTGAAGATTCCGCAGCTGGGCGTGCGTTGTTACTTTCCCGCGACAGCATCTGCAAAGCCAAAGGCTATGAATGGATGGCCAATATCGCGGTCACTGAACGCGATTATGAAAAAACGGATGATATGCTTTCCCGTGCTGAAGTGATCTATAAAAAGAACAATTGTGCTGAAGCGACTTACCGGAATTATTATGAACTGAGGGCCAGTTATTTTTTTTATCAGGCCTCCTATACCACCGCACTTGATTTTTTACTGAAAGCACTCACCATTGCTGAAAAACAAAACGATAAGTACGAACAGGCTTTCATACTGCTGAATATCTCACATACTTTCAACCGCTCGAGGCAGGCGGATAAAGGTATAGTGTATGCCCGACGCGCTTTGCCACTGATCTATGCGCTCAATAATAAAAGTCAGCAGGCGGAATTACTCAATCGTGCATCCGCACGCTACCTGTATCACTACCAGGATTTCGATTCTAAAGCCAGTTTCGACACCTGTGAAATGCTCGCGAATCAGTCTTTACGCGCCGGCAAAGAATCCGGGAATAAACGCGCTGAAATGCGGGCCTTCAACCTGGTTCAGGGTGTCGCCTTCTATAAAGAGGACTATCAACGGGCACTGCAACTGATCGACAGTTCATTGCTGTTATGTGACCCGGTAGCAGACCGCGACATGATCGGTACTAATTATGCGGACAAAGCCGACATCCTGAATGAAATGGGGCGAACAAAAGAGGCCAAACGTTTTGCCGACTCCAACCTTTACTACCAGCAACTGCTTAAATTCCCGAATCTGATCGCTGATGCCTGGAGTCTGATATATGAAGTAGCAAAGAAAGATGGTGATTATAAAAGGGCCCTCGAAGCGGTGGAAGCCTTTAAGGAGATCACCGACAGCCTGAATAAGACCGAGAAGACCAAAGCCATCAATGAACTGGAGAAAAAATACAACCAGTCACAGAACGAAAAGAAGATCCGTGAACTCGCGCAACAAAAGAAGATCTACTCCCTGCTCGCCATCGCCGCGATCCTGGGTCTGGCCACACTGGTCTTTTTCTTACGCCAGCAGGCCCTGAAGCATAAACAGACCATTCTGGAGACCGAACAACGCCTGAACCGCGCCAGGATGAACCCGCATTTCTTTTTCAATACACTGGCGGCCCTGCAGGGATTCGCCATGAAAGAGAACAGCGGTATCAATATGGCCAGTAATCTTTCCAAATTCTCGCATATCATGCGGGAGACACTGGAAAGTACCTACAAGGAATATGTGACCATTGAACAGGAGACCGGCTTCCTGGAAGAATATACCGAACTGCAGAAGATCCGTTTCCCGCATCAGTTCACGGCAAACATTTCGATCGACCCGGCCCTGGATCCTACTGCCACCCTGATCCCCTCCATGATCCTGCAGCCATTCGTGGAGAATTGCATTGAACATGGTTTTGCCGATATGGACCGTCCCGGCACCATTGCTGTCCGATTCCTGAAAAAAAATAACGCCCTGCATATCGAGATCGAGGATAATGGCAAGGGACTTGCAGGTTTGTCCAAAGGAAATGATGATCATATCAGTCGCGCCAGTCAGATCATCCGCGACCGGATCTATCTCCTCAATATCAAACTGAAATCCAAAGCCGGATTCACGATCGATAACGCACCCTCCGGGAACGGAGTGCTGGTAACCATTGACCTTCCTTTAATTTATGAAAATGAAAATACTGCTGATCGATAACGAACCCGCCATCCGTGATCTGCTGCGCAGCATGATCGAAGCCCTCGCGCCCGGAAAATTCACGATCGATGAGGCCGGTGGTGTGCAAAGCGGTTTACTGAAGATCCGGAACATACAGCCTGATATCGTATTCCTGGATGTTGAAATGGATGACGGCACTGGTTTCGACCTCATGCGACAGATCCCTGAACCTGGATTCCAGCTCATTTTCACCACCGCCTACAATCAGTACGCGATACAGGCCTTCAAATTCAGCGCTGTCGATTATCTGCTGAAACCTGTTGACCCCGCGGAACTGGACCGAAGTCTGACCAAAGCACAGCAACGTTTACGGGACAAAGACCTTAGTCAGCAACTAAGCGTATTGCTGCAAGAGGTAACCAAACAACAGTCGCACGACCGGAAGATCGTTCTGAAAGATATTGAGAACACTTATTTCATCCGTATCGCGGATATCCTTTACTGTGAAGCAGAAGGCACCTACACAAGATTTCACTTGTCGGGAACATCTCCGATCCTGGTATCAAAAAACCTGAAAGAATACGAATCTATGCTGGAACCGATGGGTTTCATCCGGACCCACCACTCCTACCTGGTCAATCCCTCAAGGATCGTACGATTCGATAAAACAGATGGAGGCGCCCTGATCCTGGAAAGCGGGACCAGCATCCCTGTTTCCCAACGCAAAAAGGACCAGGTGATGCAGACCCTGGAAAGCAGGGCCTGAGCTTACTGCACGTTTTCACACAGCATCTCACTGCCTGTATAGGTCACATACACACTTCTTGTGCTCTGTGCCTGGAAACTGCTGCCTACATAATCCTGATAAATGGAGAAAGGATATACGAGATAACATTTGTTGTCGCGCCCCTTATACACCAGCGCTGCCTGACGGGAACGACCGAGGATGATACCGGTAAGTTCATTCCGCTCGATCAGCCAGTCGCCCGTTGTGATCGACACTTTGATCGCGGTGCCTTTGAAATCCTCGCTGTATTTCTTATTGAATGCGTCCATGAACATCTTCTCCAGTGCCGCATCCTTCACCAGCGCTTTATTCAAACGCCTGTCGGCGATCGCTTTCAGCCTGTTCTTTTCTGCATTCTTCTCCAGATCCGCGATCGAACCGAGGCTATTCATTTTTCCACTGACCATCTGATACAATTTCAGGAACTCAGGATGATCAGGATACAATTTTGAAGCGCCATCCCAGAATGCCTGATAATAAGCTAATTCATAATAATAGCATTTCGCACCATCTGCAGACTGGGATCCTTTGCTCCGGGATTCGATCTCATGTATATCCGCTTCATGCACACTGAGCTCGCGGGCGATCCTCGGCGCATATGCCTTCATCACTTCCGGGTCTTTTTGAAAACCGATCACTTCCTGCACGCGGGAACGGTAATCACTGATCTCACTTTCGATCGTAGCCAGTTCAGAAGTACTCACCTGCAGATTCACGGTTGGCCCGAACAAATGATCCATCATCCCATCCAATTTGACTTTATCCTTCGACTGCTGTTTGGCCTGTTGATGCTGCGCTTTATCCGCCTCCACAAATGCCGCAAGATCGGCCGTCAGCTTGACCACCTTGTTATGCATCTCCATCGTATCCAGCGACGGATCACGTTTAGCGATATTGACGATCGAACGGGATGCGTAATCCAGCTGGCCGGCTGCTCCGTAAAAAGATCCTTTTTGCATATTTACCGTTGCCTTATCCAGATTATCAAGGAACGATTTCACTGCGATCTTCGCCGGACCATCATAATTGGCAGGTTGTGCGGAAACGGTGCGGGCAATGATCGAAAAAAGGAGGAAGAGGAAAATGTACTTTTTCATGAGTGGAGATTTGCCTGAAAATAATGCCACTTAAGTTCTCACTCCGGGCTGATGAATAAATGAGCGGGCTGGATAGATATCTGAACAGGAACAAATAAAAAAAAGCCGTACATGACGGCTTTAACTTTTTCAATCGGACGGAACTAATCAGAGGACGATTGTGTTTTTCAAAGTGATCCGGATCTTAGGTTTTGGTTTTTCAAGGGATCAGGATGGTTTTCACAGGATAGATTCATTGTTTTCGTATTGTAAATATCGGCCCGCAAACAGGGTCATTCCTATGAGTAAAGTCAATGTTTAAATTGATTTACCCCCATCGAAACCCTTACTCAGCATGCGTTTTAAGAGATACCACTTAAAATACGATAGAATTTATTCGCGAAAAACCACGGCGTAATATTCCGTAGAATATCCATTTCATTGTAGTAGCCCGATTTGTTGCGGTCAGCCATCCGGATGTTAAAAAAATGTGTCTTTATGGCAACGGAAACCAGGTTTTCCGGAATTCCTTATATTTATAGCGATGCGAAAGCTCACGCTGACCATACTCAGTTTCATCTTCATCTGCAGCAGCACCGAACTGCACCAGTTCATCCGTCTGCCCTTTCTGGTGCAGCATTACCGCCACCATAAAGCTGAATATCCGGGTATGAGCGTTTTTGCATTCCTGAAAGATCACTATCAGGGCGAACAGGATAATGAGGAAGACAGCAAGGATGACGCCCAACTTCCGCTTCGCTCCACTGATCCGATCCTGCATCTTGGCCAATTCATTTCCTTCGATCATCCTATCGGGATCCGGAAACCTGTTTATATCGTTCAGACTTATTTTGCCATCCCTGATCCCGCCTTAGAAGCCGGTTCCGCGATCTCCATCTTTCAGCCTCCGCGTCAGGCATAGCGATCCTTTCAAATGGCCAACTCCGGCCTTCTGCAACAATTATCATCAACAATTTCATTGTATTAAAATTTTATTGCTATGAATGAAGCACAGATCCATCTGGCGCTGAACCATGCGCCTTTATTCCTGGCTATTGCCGGGGCGATCATTCTGTTATTGGGAATGGTCAGAAAAAATGAATCCTACCGTTCCCTTTCACTGTATATCCTGGCATCGGCCGCACTCTTCACCATCCCGGTTTTTCTCACCGGAGAAGGAACTGAGGAAACCGTGGAACATTTGCCCGGAGTGGCTGAGGCAGCCATCAGTGAACACGAGAGCATGGCACAGATCGCGCTCGTTATCATCAGTATCACCGGGGTGATCGCACTGGCGGGCATTTTTCTCCGCAGGAAGGAAACCCTGATGAGCCTGGTCTACTGGCTGGTACTGGTATTTTCGATCGCCTCATTCGGGGCAATGGCCGCAACAGCCCATTTAGGTGGTAAGATCCGCCATACGGAACTTGGAGCTGTAGCCAACGCTTCAAAAGAAGGGAATGAGGGTGAAGAAAAAGAAGAAAATGAGATGAATGAAAAGGCAGCGGTCAGATCAACCTTGCCAGCGGATTCAACTGCGAAACCTGAAACACCGGTTTCGGGAAAGAAAGAAAAGGATGATGACGACTGATCATTCAAAAAAAGGGCTTCGGCCCTTTTTTTATTTCACCACCTCTCCTTCGAGGTCATAGTCGAATGCTTTCGTGATCTTCACATTCACGAATTCACCGATCGGGAGGTTCTTGCCCTGGATCACCACTTCATTGTCCACCTCCACACTATCAAATTCGGTGCGGCCCAGATATCGGCCCGCTTCTTTTTTATCGACGATCGTTTTGAATGTCTTGCCTACTTTCTCCTGGTTCAGTTCCAGTGATATCTCCTGCTGCACATCCATCACTTCCTGTGCACGTGCTTCCTTCTCTTCCTGCGGCACATCATCGTTCAGCAGGAATCCGCTGGTACCCTCTTCATGGGAATACGTGAAGATGCCCACCCGGTCAAAACGCTGCTCTTGAATGAATTCCTTGAGTTCTTCCACATCATCACGGGTTTCACCGGGGAATCCGGCGATGAGCGTAGTACGCAGACAGATACCCGGGACCGTTGCACGGATCGCTGCGGTGAGTTCTTCCATCTCCCGGCGGGTGATCTGGCGTTTCATGGCTGTCAGCATCCGGTCGCTCGCGTGCTGCAGCGGCATATCCAGATAGTTGCAGATATTATCACGCTGACGCATCACATCCAGGATCTCCATCGGGAACTTGGATGGATACGCATAATGCAGACGGATCCACTCAAGGCCTTTCACATCCGCCAGTCTGTTCAGCAGGTCGGGCAGCATTCTTTTCTTATAGAGATCAAGACCGTAATAAGTCAGTTCCTGTGCAATGAGCAATATTTCCTTCACACCTTTCTTCACCAGCGATTCCGCTTCCTTCACCAGGTCTTCCATGGAACGGCTCACGTGTGCACCGCGCATGAGCGGAATGGCGCAGAAGGCACAGGTGCGGTTACAACCTTCCGCGATCTTCATGTATGCATAGTGCTGTGGAGTGGCCAGGAGGCGTTCTCCCAGCAATTCTGATTTATAATCCGCTTCAAATTGTTTGAGGATCATCGGCAGCTCCATCGTTCCGAAGAACGCGTCCACTTCCGGGATCTCCGCTTCCAGGTTATTCTTGTATCGCTCACTCAGGCATCCCGTCACGTACACTTTGTCCAGCTTACCGCGGCGTTTCAGCTCCACCTGATCCAGAATGGTATTGATACTTTCTTCCTTGGCTTTTTCGATGAAGCCGCAGGTATTCACAACCACGATATTGTGATCCGATTTTTTATTTTCATGCACCACTTCAATATCATTGGCCAGCAGTTGTCCGCTCAGCACTTCACTGTCCACCATATTCTTACTGCACCCGAGGGTGATGATATTGACCTTGTCCTTTTTAAGTGTCTTTGTCTTCATACTGTGTTTTTCTTTGCAGCGAAAATTCAGATGCTGCTGTCATATCACAAACCCCTTTCCATGAGGCATTTCCTTCTGATCCTGATCTGCTCCGTCCTGATGGCCGGCTCGCTGCAATGCCGGAAAAACAGGGGATCATGCAAGACCATTACTGTTCATCAATATTACAACTGCGGTACATTCGGTGTGCAGTTCGATGGTGACCCTTTTCTGTATCAGTGTTACTCGCTCCCGGTACAGTATCAGGTTGAAGGAGCAAGACTCTGTATCCTTTACACGGTTACCGATGATCCGAGGGCCTGCCCTACCTTTTGTTGTGGCGGCAAGATCGTGACCATCCTCTCTGTGAATTAATCCTGCGACTTTCCTTCCAGGCTGAAAAGGCTATCCACGAATTCATGTTTATCGAATACCAGCAGGTCTTCCATTTTTTCACCCACACCAATGAATTTCACAGGAATGCTGAACTGATTGGCGATCGCCAGTACCACACCACCTTTCGCGGTGCCATCCAGTTTGGTGATGGCAAGTGCGGTCACATCCGTAGCCGCTGTGAAATGTTTGGCTTGTTCTAAAGCATTCTGTCCGGTGCTGCCATCAAGCACGAGCAATACTTCATGCGGCGCACCGGGTATGAGTTTGGAAACCGATCTTTTGATCTTACTGAGTTCTTCCATCAGATGCGCTTTGTTATGCAGGCGACCCGCGGTATCAATGAGCACGACATCTGATTGTCTTGCGATAGCGCTTTGTACGGTATCAAAGGCAACGGCGGCGGGATCGCTGCCCATCGGTTGTTTAACGATGGGAACACCGGTGCGTTCACTCCAGATGGTGAGCTGATCCACCGCAGCGGCGCGGAATGTATCCGCGGCACCGAGCAAAACGGACTTACCGGCTTTCTTGAAATTATAAGAAAGCTTTCCGATGGTCGTGGTCTTGCCCACACCATTCACGCCCACTACTAAAATGATATATGGTTTGGTCGGCAGTTCAGAATCGAACGCGTAACTGTTGGCTTCAGGCGCATCGACCAGGATGGATTCGATCTCCTGCTGTAGGATCTTGTTGAGTTCGGAGGTGTTGAGGTATTTCTCTTTCGCGACCTTCTTCTCGATACGGTCGATGATCTTCACCGTGGTGTCGATACCCACGTCAGCGCCTACCAGCGCTTCTTCCAGCTGATCGAGCACTTCATCATCCACGCTGGTCTTGCCCGCGATGGCTTTGGTGATGCGCGACAGGAATCCCTCTTTGGTCTTTTTGAGACCTTCATCGAGACTTTCCTTTTCTTTTTTGCCGAAGAGTTTATTAAAGAATCCCATGTTGAAGGTTGTTCCGGGTTAAAACAACAAAAGCCATCCGTTGTTTCACGAATAGCTTTTGAAAAATCTTCATTCCGGCGGAATTATTTCTGAGCCAGAAAATCTTTGATCTTCTCTTTATGCACGATCGCTTCCTTGAAGGTGTAAGCACCGGTCTTGGGGCTGCGGACAGCCTTGATCACTTTGCTCCAGTTCTTCGCTTCAGCGGCTGCTTTCTGGTCTTTGGTCTTGATCGCCGTTTTTGCTGCTTTTGCCATGATTACTTGATTTCTTTATGAACAGTTACTTTTTTCAGGATCGGGTTGTACTTCTTCAACTCCAGACGCTCCGGGTTGTTTTTCTTGTTTTTAACCGTAATGTAACGGCTAGTGCCTGGCTTGCCACTTGTTTTGTGCTCAGTACATTCCAGGATCACCTGTACACGGTTGCCTTTCTTTGCCATGATAATTGATTATTAGATGTGTTGACCTTTTGCGCGCAGTTCTTTCACTACGGTATACAGTCCGTTTTTATTGATGGTGCGGATCGCCTCAGTAGAGACTTTCAGCGTGATCCATTTGTCTTCTTCCGCAAGGTAAAAGCGCTTTGTCTGCAGATTAGGCAGAAAACGGCGTTTTGTCTTGATATTCGAGTGCGAAACCTTGTTACCGCCGATGGGAACTTTACCTGTTACCTGACATACTCTGGCCATGATGAATAGAAAATTTAGGACGGCAAAGGTAGGGGGAAAAAGGGAGAATCTCTTCTGATTATCAGAGATTTTTTTAACATGCGGTGTAAAGATAGCAGTTGGCGGTTTGAAAAAGCAGGAAGCAGTTGAAAGTTAATAGGTAGCAGGTAAAAGGTAAGAAGTACACTGCACCCAGGAAATAGGCCAAAAGTTACTGATAATGAAGCACTTAATTGTAATCTAAGATTCACAACACCCTGCATCTGATAACTTTATTCCAAATCCGTGATCAAGAACAACTTGCCGGTCCTTTTACATCCTCCCATTTATCTCACGCCCTCCACCTGTCACCTATAACCAATTATCTTTTACCTGCTACCTATTATCTTTTACCTATTATCTTGCTCTTCTCCGATTGCTTGTTTTCCAATAACTTCGCACCTCTTATTCAATCAAAAACCAAACATTCCAGTAATATGGCATACGATGTAGTTGTTCTCGGCAGTGGCCCGGGTGGTTATGTGGCGGCGAT
>JAKPSI010000101.1 GCA_029555415.1 Bacteroidota bacterium
ATTTCCGCTGGCCATCCGTTACGATTTCGATATCAAACAGGAGAAAGATGATATCCTTTACATCAATCCCATGTTCGGGAACGGCTATAAAGAAAACCCTTTCAAATCTGCCGTACGCCGCTATCCTGTGGAAATGCCCCATGCGTTCGATGAAACATACACCCTGCAGCTGGAAGTACCACAGGGTTATGTGGTGGATGAATTACCCAAGCAGGCTATCGTGAAACTGGATGAGGATGAAGGAGGTATGTTCGAATACCGGATCACCCAATCCGGGAGTAATATCTCATTAAGGTCCAGGCTGGTATTCAAAAGGACCTATTTCCTGCCGGAAGAGTATGAGAATCTCCGGGAATTCTATAATATGGTAGTGGCAAAACAAAGTGAACAGATCGTATTTAAAAAGAAGAAATGATACATATCCGGCTTCTGTCAGTACTCGCGTTCTCTCTTTTACTTTTTCAGGCTTCCGCTGCTGATGGTGATTGGTCCGTCAGTAAGATAGATCCCCGTATGCTCAAGAACGCCAATGTGGTGATCCGTCTCAGTGAAGAGCAGATCACCATGAAAAATCCGAAGGAATATGTGTACCGCTTCCATTATGTATACACCATCCTCAATGAGAACGGCGATGATATGGCCGTTTGCAATATGCGCTATGACAAATTATCGGAAACACCGGATATAGAAGGCGCACTGTTCGATGCGGCCGGTAAAGCCATCAAAAGCCTGAAGAGTAAGGATATCCAGGATATGAGTGCGGTCAGTGGTAATGACCTGTTCGATGACGACAGGATGAAGGTTCACAGCTTCTACTATAAAGTGTATCCCTATACCGTGGAGTATGAAGTGACACAAAAATTCAAAACCACTTTTTATCTGCCTTCCTGGGCGCCGGTGCCTGACGAAAAGACCGCGGTTGAAAAAAGCAATATCAGTTATACTTTCCCTGAGACCTATGAGCTGCGGTTCAAGACCTTCAACTACCCTTCGGCACCGAAGAATGTTTCAGTGAATGGTATGAAAACGCTGACGTGGGCCGTTGAATCCTATCCCGCTTTCCAGGATGAGCCCTTCCAGCCCGCATTACATGAGATCACACCATTCGTCTCCTTCGCGCCATCCGTTTTTGAAATGGGAGGGATCCAGGGTAATATGAACTCATGGCTTTCCTATGGTGCATTCCAGTTGCAACTCAATAAAGGGCGTGACCAGCTGCCTGATGTCACGAAACAGAAGGTCCATAGTTTAACGGATGGGGTGGCCGACCCGCGTGAGAAGATCCGCATTTTATATGAATACATGCAGCAGAACACCCGCTATATCAGCATTCAGCTGGGAGTGGGTGGCTGGCAGCCTTTCGAAGCGTCCTATGTAGCCACGAAGGGATATGGTGATTGCAAGGCGCTCTCCAATTTCATGTACAGCCTGCTTAAAGAAGCGGGTATCCGTTCCTGTTATACGATCATCCGCGCCGGCAAGAACGCGAAAATGGTGAACCCGGATTTCCCTTCCACACAATTCAATCATATCATACTCGCTGTGCCCATGCAAAAGGATACCGTTTGGCTGGAATGCACCAGTCAAACACTGCCCGCAGGCTATCTCAGCAGTTTCACCTGCGACCGGGATGCCCTGCTCGTGGATGCCGACGGCGGTAAACTTGTTCACACGCCGCAGTATAAGATCGATGAGAACCTGGAAATACGGAACATCTCAGCCATATTGGATCTGGAAGGAACCCTGACACTGAAAAGCAGGACCCGGTACGGCGGATTGCAGCAGGATCATTATCATCAGCTCATTCATCAGTTATCAAAAGATAAAATAAAGGATTACCTGCGTGAACAGATGGACTTCTCAACCTATGAGATCACCGGCTTTGATTACAAGGAAAGCCTTTCCGCACATCCGCATGTGGATGAAACACTGGATATCAGTGTCAGCAACTATGCGACCGTTTCCGGAAAAAGACTCTTCATCATCCCCAATATCATGACCCGCAATGGTCGTAAACTGGCGACCGATACAGCCCGGAAATTCCCCCTGGAACTGGGTTCAGCCTACCGGGATATCGATACCGTGACGATCAGGATACCCGCGGGCTACGCGCCGGAATCCATGCCGGCTGATGTTTCCATCAAGTCGTCATTCGGCACTTATACCTGTTCGGTGAAACTGAACGGAGAACAACTGCAGTATACCCGCAGCATCGATCATTTCGGCGGAAGGTTCCCTGCTACACAATACAATGACCTCGTTAAATACTTTGAAGCGGTCTATAAAGCCGACCGGAATAAAGTGGTGCTGGTGAAGAATGCCACGAACTGAGGATCAGGATTCCTCGAGATTCAGCTTGTGAAATAACCGGTGCATGGCAGGTGCCAGGATGATCCCGAAATTGGTGATGAATACCACGCCGCTGAACAAGGCGTACGCTGAAGAGAAATATTTTCCCGTTACTGTTTTGATCTCCACTACTGGACCCATGCCTGAGAGGATCATGGAGGCATTATGCAATGCATCGATCCAGGGGATGTCTGCAGTGAAATGATATCCTATAATGCCAATGCCAAGACTCACGAACATCACGATCAATGCGATGGTCACATTTTTGACGATGCGCTTATAATACTTGGCAACAGGTGCAACAGGTTGTTTGCGGTGTTCGTACATGATTCATTTATTGAGCAGGACAATTACCGGGTATCTGCGCATCAATGATCGCTTTCAGACTGCGATGCACATTCGCGCGTTCTTCACCCAGCAGATCTTTCACGAATACAATATAGGCATATCCGCGGCAAAAATCGATCATCGGCCAGGTGCCGAATAAACCGGGACAGGTCAGTGTTGTGGCTACGCCATCCTTGCTTTCCATCACCCAGGCGCCGGATGCATACAGATAACCTTCAGCGGATTTCGGCGAGTTTTGGATCTGCTCGGGTTTGTCGCGGATCTTCATCATCTCATTCACTGCGTTCTCACTCAGGATCTGCACCCCATTGTACTTTCCTTTATGCATCAGCATTACAAGGAATTTCATATAATCGTCCGCTGTTGAAACCGCGCCACCAGAAGGATTCAGCGCCCCGCCTTCCAGATTGCTGAAAGATGTTTTACGCATCGCCAGCGGCGCCAGTAATTTGGTCTTGATCAGTACATCGAAACGTTTCCGGCTGATGATCTCCAGCACCCGGCCGGCGATATTTAATCCCACATTGCCATACCAGAAATCAGTTCCCGGATTCGCACGGATCTCACGTGAAGCGAACGCGTTTACTTCTTCTTCCAGTGTCTGGTATTTGCGGCGCTGCAGGATCCTTTTCAGGAAACTGCCTTCATCCTCAATGCCCGTCATATGACTCAGGCAATCGCGTATCGTGATGTAATTCTTGAAGTACTTCTTGTATTCCGGGAGCCAGGTCACGATCTTGTCGTCCAGTGAAAGTTTACCCTCATCCACGAACTGCATCACCACCGCGGCCGTCAGCCATTTGCTGCAACTCGCGATCGGCGCCTGGGTCTTGCTGTTGAATTCACCCATTTCCTTCTTGTAGATCAGTGAATCGCCTTTCCAGATCATCGCCACGATATCCGTACCGAGTAATTTCTGATTTTGTTTCAGTGCGTCATCCAATTCCGTGAAATTGTATTGGGCGAATGCGGATGCACTGAGCATCAGCACCAGTAAGGACAGAAGGATTCGTTTCATATCACAGATTTATTGCTTCGACAAGATAATCCCGGGAATGTTTAAACCCTGTTAAACCCCGGCGGATATTTTCAATGCCTGTTCGATATCTTTCAGGATATCATCCGCATGTTCCAGTCCAACTGAGATCCGGATCAGTCCGGGTGTGATGCCCACCGCCTGTCTTTCCGTTTCCGATAATTTGGAATGTGTCGTGGAAGCCGGATGGGATGCGATACTGCGGCTGTCGCCCAGATTGGCCGTGCGGCTCAGCATTTGCAACGCGTCCATGAATTTCACACCTTGTGCCAGTCCGCCTTTCAGCTCAAAACAAACGATACCGCCACCGGCGCACATCTGTTTCTTTGCGATAGCGTATTGCGGATGGTTCTCGAGGAAGGGATATTTCACCCATTGCAGTTGTTCGTTGCTTTGCAAAGCCTTCGCGATCGTCAGCGCGTTCGAACAATGTTTTTCCATTCGGATCGAAAGGGTCTCTAAACTTTTGGTCAGCACCCATGCGTTGAAGGGCGACATACAAGGTCCTGTATTGCGCAGGAACAGATAGATATCGCGCACCAGTTCTTTCTTTCCCACGATCATGCCGCCTACGGTACGGCCCTGTCCGTCGATCCACTTTGTCGTGGAATGGATCACGATGTCTGCACCGAACTGCATCGGTAATTGCAATGCCGGCGTGGCAAAGCAATTGTCCACCACCAGGATCAGTTGATGTTTCTTTGCCAGTTTGCCCAGCAGGTCCAGATCGATGATGTCCAGTCCGGGATTCGAAGGCGTCTCCACATACAGGATCTTCGTATTCGGTTTGATCTTCGATTCGATCGTTTCCGGTTTCGCGATATCGAAATAGTCGGACTCCACTTTCCAGCGCGGCAGGAATTTGGTCAGGATCGTATGTGTGGATCCGAAAACCGAACCGGATGAAAGGATATGATCACCACTTTGCAGGAAGGTCATGAATGTACCGAAGATCGCAGCCATACCGGATGCGGTGGCATATCCTGCTTCCGCACCCTCCAGCACCACCATTTTCTGTACCAGCTCATCTACGGTCGGGTTACTGAACCGGCTGTAAATATTATGATCATTCTCCTCCGCGAAAGCGGCACGCATATCCTCCGCGTTATCAAATACAAAACTGGAGGTCAGGAACATGGGCGTGCTGTGTTCATTCTCTTCCGTACGGGGTAATTGGGTACGGATCGCATTGGTCTCGAAATGGGATGACATTCGTTCGGTTTTTTGTGTTGAAGAGCAGCAAAGTTACCAAAACCGGGGCAGACTGTTATAATTGCAGGGAAGCGCCTTCCGGACTGCTTTTCAGGCAGATAGAAACGGTGAAAAATGACAGAAAAGCCGGAAATTGGGGGTGGAGCTAATTTTGATGTAATGGTTACGGACTAAATCCTTTCAATATGAACCTTGGAAACTTTACCATAAAAGCGGCTGAAGTGGTGCAACAGGCACAACAACTGGCTTTCAATGCCGGCAACCCTGCCATTGAAACCGAGCACCTGCTCAAAGCCCTGCTGGATCAGCAGGATTCCCCCGTTGAATACCTGATGAAGAAGAATAACGTGACCATCAACCTGGTGGAAACGAAACTGGATGAACTGATCCAGAAATTGCCAAAGGTCACAACAGAACCGGCTCAATCGATCGGTCGTGAAGCCAACAGTGTGATCCTTCGTGCCGGTGCAGTACTCAAACAATTCAAGGATGAATTCGTAACGCCGGAGATCCTCCTGCTCGCGATCATCCAGGGCAATGACGCCACTGCGAAATTGCTGAAAGATGGTGGCCTGACCGAGAAAGGGCTGGTTACCGCGATCAATGAATTGCGCAAAGGCGGATCCGTCACTTCACAAACCCAATCCCAGGAATACAATGCCCTGAACAAATACGCCAAGAACCTCAATGAAATGGCGCGTCAGGGTAAACTCGATCCGGTCATCGGTCGAGATGACGAGATCAGACGTACCCTTCACATCCTTTCCCGCCGTACCAAGAACAATCCGATACTCGTCGGCGAACCCGGTGTTGGTAAAACCGCCATTGCGGAAGGTATCGCACACCGGATCGTGAATGGAGATGTGCCGGATAACCTGAAGTCTAAAATTATATATGCACTCGATATGGGGCAACTCATTGCCGGTGCCAAATACAAAGGTGAATTTGAAGAAAGACTGAAAGGGGTGGTGAAAGAAGTGGCGGACAGTGATGGCGAGATCATTCTCTTCATTGACGAGATCCACACCCTCGTGGGTGCCGGTGGCGGAGATGGCGCGATGGACGCGGCCAATATCCTGAAGCCCGCATTGGCCAAAGGTGATCTGCGTGCCGTTGGTGCCACCACCCTGAATGAATACCAGAAATTCTTTGAAAAAGATAAAGCACTCGAACGCCGTTTCCAGAAAGTGATGGTGGATGAACCTTCTGTGGAAGATGCGATCTCCATCCTGCGTGGACTGAAAGACCGTTATGAAACGCACCACCATGTGCGCATCAAAGACGAAGCGATCATCGCCGCGGTGGAACTGAGCAGCCGCTATATCACCGATCGTTTCCTGCCTGATAAAGCCATCGATCTGATCGATGAAAGCGCTGCTAAGTTGCGTCTGGAAAACAACAGCATGCCGGAAGAACTGGATACACAGGAGCGCCAGATCCGTCAGCTGGAGATCGAACGTGAAGCGATCAAGCGTGAAGACGATGAAGTGAAACTGAAAGAACTCAATACGGAGATCGCCAATCTTTCTGTTACCCGCGATACGCTGAAAGCGAAATGGAAGGCGGTAAAAGAACTGGTGGAAAAAGTACAGAACGCCAAAGCCGAGATCGAAAGCCTGAAACA